>DATBQU010000204.1:0-5559 GCA_036560665.1 Polyangiaceae bacterium | reverse complement strand
GCTCGTGCCTACGGCGGGGCAGCCGCGGACGGTGACGTCGTCGCGGATGCGCGTCGCGGCGGGTGCGACGGCGATCGCGGTGGCCGGAGTGCTCGTCGGCGCGTGGGCGGGGACGAGAGGAGGGGAAGGGACGGCGACCGGACCCGCATCCGCGACCGAGCCCGCGACCGCGACCGCGACCGCGACCGCGACCGTGACCGCGACCGCGACCGCGACCGAGCCCGCGACCGCATCCGCGTCGGCGCGCCCGCGCACGCCCAGGCCCGCCCCCTCCCCACCCTCCCCACTCTCCCCCCCCTCCGCGCCCTCCGCACCATCCTCTGCCGCCGATCGGTTCGACCACCAATGAGGGCCCGCCTCGGGCTCGTGCTGGTCGTCGCCCTCTCGTCGCCCTCGCTCGCATGGGCCGGGGACGCCGACGACGAGGCCGCGGCGACGGAGCTCTTCAACGCCGGTCGCGATCGGATGAAGCACGGGGACTACGCGGGCGCTTGTCCGAAGCTCGCCGAGAGCGCGCGCCTCAAGCCGACCGTCGGAGCGCTGGCGAAGCTCGGCGAGTGCGAGGAGCACGAGCAGCGCCTCGTCAGCGCGTACGCCCGCTGGCAGCAGGCGCTCAACCTCGCGCGGTCGCTGGGCGACGAGCGGGTCGGCGATGTCGAGCGGGCCGTCGCGCGGCTCGACGCCGTCGTGCCCAAGCTGCGTGTGGTGGCGGCGGGTGCGCTGCCGCCGGACGCGACGATCGCACTCGACGAGATGGAGCTCGGCACCGCGAGCCTGGGGGTGCCGCTCGCGGTCGAGCCGGGCATCCACACCGTCCGCGCCGGCGCGCCGCACAAGCGATCGTGGTCGACGACGGTCGCCGCCCGGGCGGATGGCGCGACGACGGCGGTGACCGTGCCGGAGCTGGAGGACGCGCCCGAGTCTCCGCCAGCGCCGACACCGACGCTCCCGCCGCCGCTCCCTCCCGTCACGCCCCCCCTCGTTCCCCCCGCCACCAACCCGTGGCCCACGGCCGGTCTGGTCGCGGGGAGCCTGGGGCTCGGAGCGGTCGCGGTCGGCGGCGCCTTCGGCCTCGACGCGCTTCGCCGCCGCGACGACGCCCACTGCGCGGGCGCGGTCTGCCCGGACGCGACGAGCGCCGCCACGCTACGCGACGCGAAGACCTCCGCCAGCTGGTCGACGGCCCTCCTCGTCGCCGGTGGCGTCCTGGTCGCTGGCGGCGCGACGGTGTGGTGGCTCACCAAGGACCCCGCCGGAAAACGCGTCGGACTGGCGCCCACGATCGGGGGGGTGCTGGTCGCGGGATGGTGGGACGGGCCGACGCCGCCCTAGCTGCCTTCGTCCGATTCTCCGCGCAGCCCGTGCTTGCGCGCGAGCACGTGCAGGTGCTTGCGGTCCATCTGCACCGCGCGGGCGGCGGCGCTCAGGTTGCCGTGGTGCTTCGCCAGCAGCCAGGCGACGTACCGGCGCTCGAACTCGTCCTCCACGCGCGCCCGGGCCTCGCGGTACGACTCGCTCAGCGAGAAGCGAAAGAGCTCCTCGCCGGGGTCGGCGCTGCCCGCCGGGGGAAGGGCCGGCAGCAGGATCTCGCGGCTCCCCGCGGCCACGGACATGTACGCCGCGCGCTCGAGGAGGTTGCGCAGCTCGCGCACGTTCCCCGGCCAGTCGTGCTGGAGCAGCCACTCCATGGTCCGCCCGCTGGGCGCCAGCGCCCCCGCCCCCTTGGTCCGCGCCAGGATGTGCTGCACCAGCGCCGGGATGTCCTCGCGCCGCGCGCGCAGCGGCGGGATGCGCACCGGCACCACCGCCAGACGGAAGTACAGATCCTCGCGGAACTTGCCGCCGCTCACCTCGCGCTCGAGGTCGCGGCTGGTGGCGGCGATGACGCGCACGTCGACGTGCAGCGTCTGGTTGCCGCCGACCCGCCGGAACTCCCGGGCCTCGAGGATGCGCAGCAGCATCGGCTGCACGTCGAGCGGCAGCTCGCCGATCTCGTCGAGGAAGATGGTGCCTCCATCGGCGCTCTCGAAGGCCCCGCGGCGCTGGGCGACCGCGCCGGTGAAGGCGCCGCGCTCGTGCCCGAACAGCTCGCTCTGGATGAGCGTGGGCGTCACCGCGCCGCAGTCCACGACCACGAACGGCTCGGGGCGCAGGCTCCGCCGAGCCACCGCGCGCGCGAGCACCTCCTTGCCCGTCCCCGTCTCGCCTTGCAGCAGCACCGTCGCGTCGGTCTTGGCGATGCCGTCGAGCACCCGGAAGATGCGGCGCATGGCGACGCTGGGGCCGATCACCCCCTCGAGCTCCGGATCCGGATAGGGCTCGACGTCGAGCACCTCGAGATCGGGGCGCAGCGCGAGCTCGACGGAGTCGCCCACGCGGAAGACGGTGCCGACCGGCGTCACCGCGTCGGTGATGCGCGCGCTCTCGACGAAGGTGCCGTTGGTGGAGCCGAGGTCGCGGATGCGGACGCCGCCCGCCACGCGCGACAGCTCGCAGTGCTGGCGGGACACGGTGTCGCCGGGCAGGACCAGATCGTTGTCCGGCGCCTTTCCGACGCGCACTTTGCCGCGCAGGGGAACCGTCGCGCCCCGCTGCGCCCCGGACAGCACGACCACCGAGACGCCGATGCCCCCGGCGCCCACCTGGCCGGGCTGACGGGACTGGCCCGACTGGCCCGACTGGCCCGACTGGATGGTCGCCTCGAGATCGCGGTCGTCGTCGCCAACCACTTCGGGCAGGGTAGCATGCGCGCTATCGTTCTCTCTCGATGACGGCGCTCCCCGAGCCCGGTGATGTCTTCGCCGACAAGTACGTCATCGAGGCGGAGCTCGGTCGCGGCGCGGCCGGCGTGGTCTACTCGGCCACGCACAACGAGCTCCGGCAGCGCGTGGCCATCAAGGTGCTGCGGGAGACCGCGCCCGTCGCCGCGGAGCGGATGATCCGCGAGGCCCGCGCGTCGATCACGCTGCAGAGCGATCACGTCGTGCGGGTCATGGATGTGGGGCGCGACCGGGGACGGGTCTTCCTGGTGATGGAGCAGCTGGAGGGAGCGGACCTGGCCTCGCTCCTGCGCAAGCGCGGTCCCTTCCCCGTGGCCGAGGCGGTGGACTACGTCCTCCAGGCCTGCGCCGGCGTGGCCGAGGCGCACGCGCGCGGCGTCGTCCACCGCGACCTCAAGCCGAGCAACCTCTTCCTCGCTCGCCGCGCCGACGGCAGCCCGCTGGTGAAGGTGCTCGACTTCGGGATCTCCAAGTCGACCGAGGGCGAGGACGCCGAGGCGTCGCTCACCGGGCCGGCGGAGCTGCTCGGCTCGCCCATGTACATGTCGCCCGAGCAGGTGCGCGGCGCGCGGGACGTCGATCATCGCACCGACGTCTGGTCGCTCGGCGTCATCCTCTTCCGCCTGCTCACGGGCAAGGCGCCCTTCGGCGGAGGTCTGGGGGTGAGCGCGGCGCTGGCGTCGGTGGTGAGCGACGAGCCGGCCGGCCTGCGCGAGCTTGCCCCCGACGTGCCCCGCGAGCTCGAGGAGGTCGTCCTGCGCTGCCTGGCCAAGTTGCCGGATCAGCGCCTGGCCTCGGTGGCGGAGCTCGCGACGCGGCTGGCGCCGTTCGGCACGGAGGACGGACGGGCCTCGGTGGTGCGGTTGATCCGCGATCGAGCGCCGGCTCCGGAGCGAGCGCCAGGGGCGCCGCGCCGGCGATGGCGGCTGATCGCGGCGGGCGTCGTGCTCGTGATCGCCGTCCCGGCGGTGGCGTTCGGGGTGATCCGGCACAGGCGGGGCGCGGCCGCCGCGACGCCGGAGCCGGTGCTGGCCGCGACCGCGACCGGGTCCGCGACCGCGACCGCGACCGCGACCGCGACCGCGACCACGACCGCGACCACGACCGCGACCGCGTCCGCGACCGCGTCCGCGCCAGCATCTGCGTCCCGTCCCGCCCGGCCCGTCGGCCGGCCTCGACCGCCCTCGAGTTCGAGCGTGGTAAGGTCGGCGGCGACGGATGATCGCTACTAGGACGATCGGCTCCCTCACCGTCGCGGCGCTCGTGCTGGTGACTCCGGTCACGGGGCGGGCGCAGGCGCCGGCGCGCGATCCGATCGCCGCCGAGGCGCTCTTCGAGCGCGGCAAGCTGCTCATCGAGCAGGGGCACACCGCGGAGGCCTGCTCCGCCTTCGCCGAGAGCCAGCGGCTCGATCCGGCCGGAGGCACGCTGCTGCGCCTGGCGCTGTGCCACGAGGCCGAAGGCAAGCTCGCGTCGGCGTGGGTCGAGTTCCTCGAGGTCGTCCGCGTGAGCAAGGAAGGCTCGGGCGAGCCGGCCAAGCTCCAGGAGCGCGTCCGCCTCGCGCGCGAGCACCTCGCGTCGATCGAGCCGCGCGTGCCCAGGCTGGTGGTGTCGGTCGTCCCCGCCGCGCGCGTGGCCGGGCTCCAGGTGACGGCCAACGGCCTGCCCCGCAACGAGAGCACCTGGGGCGTCGCGCTCCCGGTCGATCCGGGGGACGTCGCGATCGTCGCCGAGGCGCCGGGGCGGCGGACGTTCCGGGTCACCGCCCGCCTCGGCGAGGGGCAGCAGCAGACGGTGCAGGTGCCGGAGATGACGCCGGAGGGCCCGGCCGCGGCGCCGCCCGGGCCCCCTCCGGAGGGAGCGACGCACGCCTCCACGGGCTCTGCGCTGCGGCCGGTCGGCATCGTGGTGGGCGCGCTCGGCGTGGTCGCGCTCGGCGTCGGGACGTACTTCGGCGTGCACGCCATCTCGAAGTGGAACGACGCGAACCGCGTCTGCCCGGGGACGACCTGCGTCGATCCCTCCGGCGCCTCCCTGGCCAGCGATGCGCGGCAGTCCGCGCGGATCGCCGACGTCACCGTGGCCGCCGGCGCCGCCGCCGTCGTCGCCGGCGTGGTGCTCTACGTGGTGGGGGCGCCGAAGAACGTCCAGGCCGGCGCGACCGGGATCGTCGTGCGGTTCTAGGGGGCGGGCACGATCACGCTGATCGACTGCGCCGGCATGGTGTAGCGGAAGGCGTTGGTCGCCACCGAGGTGATCCCCGCCGCGGGAACGACCTTGGCCCCGCCCGCCGCGGTGACGGTGTACACGCTGGCCTTCGAGTAGACGGTGGGGTGATAGAGGCGGATGCCGGCGACCTTCGCGGTCGTGGCCTTGTTGATGGCGATGACGACGAGGCGCGACACGTCGCTCGACTGCACGCTGGCGTAGGCGGTGCCGCTGACCACGTCGCTGCTGGTCGTCGCCACCGACGTATCGCCGAAGGCCGCCCCTTTGCCGTCGTAGCTCCGGTAGGCCTCGAACGCCGCGTAGGTGAAGGCCTCGTTCCCGTTGGACGGCCACATCATGGCCATGTGCACGCCGTAGGCTCCGAAGATGCCGAGCACGTCGGCCGAGGCGATGGCGCCGCTGATGTCCGTCCCCGCGCCGTAGTTCCACTCCGAGAAGGACAGGTTCGTGCCGGGGTAGTGCTGCGCGATCTTCCCCTGAACGAGGTGGATGAGATCGATCGGTCCGTGCGTGCTGTCCTGGGTGATCCAGCTCGTCTCGGTGTAGGTCG
>DATBQU010000203.1:0-4674 GCA_036560665.1 Polyangiaceae bacterium | reverse complement strand
GCCTCGTAGTACCTCCACTCCGCGTGCTGCTTGGCCGCGTCGCTGCTGGCCTCGTCGCCGTAGAAGAAGCGCACCTCCACGGTCAGGCTCCTGGTGTTGCCCGTCGCGTCCTTCACCGCGACCGGCAGGTCCCAGTAGATCCAGCGCTCGGTGAACTTCGCCATCGCCTGCTTGCGGAGGTCGGCGATCTTCGCCGCGTCGCCGCCGACCTGGGCCGGGTAGCTCGACTGGTCGAGGATCCAGGAGAACATCTGGTCGTAGGTGACGCCCGCCAGCTTGTTGCCGTCGACGTAGACGTCCTCGAGCATCGCGAACGGGCTGGTGCTCACGGGGCGGAAGTTGGGCTGCCCCCGCAGCATGGTGCGGAGGAAGCGGATGGCCTCCTGGCCCAGGATGTCGTCCGGGCTGGTCTCGTCGCTGTCGACGCCGTTGAAGGCGTAGACGACGAGCTGCGACTTGCCGGTGCCCACGCCGTAGAGGCGGTCGTACTCCGGCGATTCGTCCTGGGGCGGCAGGCTGGGCGGATCGAGCCTGGCCGTCACCGGCATGAACCATCGACCTGCCTCCCGGGGCCCGATCGTCGCCATGCGTCCCGCCAGCGCCGACTCCTCGGCGGCGATGGCGGCGATCTCGCCCTGGATGCGCGTCTGGCAGGGGCCGTTCTGCGGGAAGAAGTCGTACCAGAACGACGCGGGATCGTCGGCGGGGTTGCTCGAACAGTCCTGCTCCAGCGGCGCGGTGTGCTGCGAGTAGTCGTCGGCCAGCATGACGAAGGCGAGCGCGCTCTGGTGGGCGAGCGCGTCGGTGACGACGGCCTCGTCGTCGTAGGCGAAGGTCACCCGCAGGACCTGCGTCGCCGGGGCGGCGGGGTTGGCGGGGTCGACGACGGAGAGCGGCGTCCTCGTCCACTTCGACGGGTCGAGCGCGTTGGTGGCGCCGCGGTCGTCGAGCGAGACCTTGGGGACCTGCAGGGCGCCGAGCGCGGTCTTCACCTCGCGGGCGATGGCGGTACGCACGACGTCGTCGCTCGCGCCGGCCGGGACCACCACCTGCGCCTGGAAGTGGATGCCGCGCTCGGAGCCGGACAGGCCGGTCAGGTCGTCGTGCGTGGTGCCCGACGGCGACGCGGAGAGCGAGCAGCCCCCGAGCGAGGCGGCGAGGGCCAGCAGGGCGAATCGGCGGTGCGACGTCATCGAGGAACCTCCACGCCCACATGTGGGGCAGGCGGAGGAGTAACTCGTGGATGAGTGACGTGCAAGGCGCCGCGTCGCGATTCGAGGCCGCGGCCGGCCGGCCCGGACCTACTTGCCCGAGAGCCAGGCCGCGAGATCGGCCGAGGGATCCAGGGCGACCAGGACGGCGTCGATGGAAATGGCGGACACGCGCGTCCCCTGGGGCGCCACGTGCACCCCGTCGGCGGCGCGCCACACCACGACACGCAGGGCCTGCGCCGGGCGGAGGGCCGGATCGTCGGCGGCGGTGGACGACTCCGTCGCCAGCTTGGCGCTCGCCTCGTAGGCGGGGACGCCGATGCGCGTCTTCTCGTCGGGGGGATCGAGGTCCTCTCCCACCAGCGACTGCGTCGGCCAGGCATCCATGTCCTCGCCCGGGATGGGCGTTGCCTCCGAGCGGGCGACCTCGAAGGGCTGGATGGGCGTCGGCGCCGGGGACGGCATGACCGCCGGCGCGGGCGGCGTCGTCTCCTCGAGCGCCGGGCGGCTGGCGCGGCTGCGGCGCCGCGGCTCGGGCGGGTGCGGCGCGGGGATCGAGTCCGGATCCATCTGCTGCGTCACCTCGTCCGGGGGCCGGGCGATGACCACCTCGGGGCGGGAGCGCCGGGCCGCGCGCCTGGGCTCGCCCGTGCGCGGCGCAGGGGAGAAGGGGCTCGCGGCGCGCATCGCCGCCGGCGGCTTGGGAGGCGTCCCTCCTCCGTGCGGCTGCGCGGGGCGCGCAGGAGAGGAGGGCGGCGCGGGCGGGGGCGTCTGCGCGCGCGCGGGCGGGGCGGGGCGGGAAGGCGGGGGAGGAGGAGGAGGCGGCGGCGGCGGAGGAGCGCTCGTCGTCGGCCCGATCGCGGACGCCAGGTCGGCAGCGGCCTTGGCCAGCTCGAGTGCGCGGTCGTCGGCCTGCGCCTCGGACGCGGCCTCCGCGGCCCGTCGCAACCACTTGAGCGCGTCCCCGCGATCGCCGCGCGCGAACATCGCCTCGGCGGTCGACAGCGCCCAGGCGACGTCCTCCGAGTCGTCCTTCTTCGCCGGCGGGATCGGGCCCGAGCCCGCGCTCGTCTGCGCCATCTCCCGAGAGCGTCGCGCAGGCGAGGGCCCGCGGCAAGCGCCGCTTGCGGTTTCCGTCAGACGATCCCGGCCAGCGCCTCCAGCGACAGTCCCCGCGGAAGGCGACCCTCGGCGCGCTCGGGCCGCCCACCGCCACGGCCGCCGTGCGCGGCGGCGATGCGCTTCAGCCACGCCCCGCAGTCGAAGGCGGCGCTCGCGCCCCGCTGCACGACGATGGAGAGGTCCCCCGAGCCGTCCGGCGATGCGCAGAACGCCACCACGTCCCGGCGCGACGCCAGGCGGCCAGCGAGGGTCCGCAGCATGCCCACGTCGTCGTGGTCGCGCACGAGCACGATGGGCGTCGTCCCGCCCGGTCTGGCGGGGTGAGCCGCGAGCACGCGATCCACGAGGAGCTCGACCAGCTCTCCGCGGGTGGTCGACAGGGCGTCCACGCGCGCCTTCAGCTCCGTGCGCAGCTTGCCGACCGCCGACCCGACGTCGAGCAGGCCGCAGGTGAACTCCCGCGCGAGCTCCGCCAGGACCGCTTCCTTCCGGCGGGCGTCCTCGAGCGCGCGGCGCCCGGCGTGAAAGGTCACGCGCCAGCCCCCCTTGTACTTCTCGAGCCCCACCACGCGCACCAGCCCGATCTGCCCGGTGCGGGTGCAGTGCGTCCCTCCGCAGGGGGACAGATCGAAGCCCTCGATCTCGATTACCCGGACGCCGCGGTCCACCTTCGGCGCGCGTCGCAGCGTCATCCGCGCCAGCTCCTCGGCGGTGGGAAAGAGCTGCCGCACGGCGACGTCGTCGGTGACGATCGCGTTGACGACGTCCTCGGCGCGAGCCACGTCCCGATCGGCGAGCGCGCCCTCCACGTCGATGGTGCACGTGGTGGCGCCGAGACGAGACGACACCGTCTCCGCCCGGGCGACGTCGACCAGCGCGCGCGAGAGGGCGTGCTGGGCCGTGTGCTGGGCCATGTGGTCCCGGCGCCGCGCCGCATCGATCACGCCCCGGGCGGTGGCGTCGTGCGGCAGGTCGGGGCTGTCGACCACCAGGTGGTGGATGGCGCCGTGGTCGTCGACCTGTACGTCGTCGACCTGGTGCGTGCGGTCCCCCACCAGCAGCGTCCCGGCGTCCGCCAGCTGGCCGCCCGACTCGGGATAGAAGAGCGTGCGGTCGAGCACGATCGTGCGTCGTCCGCCGAGCTCGCCGAGGCGCGCCGTCGCCTCGAAGGTGGTCGCGAAAGGGTCGGCCCAGTAGAGCTTCTCGGTCGCCATGGCCCGCCCGAGTGTTAACCTCTCCGGCGATGGAGGTCACGGTCAACGGGGCGCGGCGCGACGTACCCGACGGGCTGACGGTGCGGTCGCTGGTCGAGCACCTCGGGCTCACCGAGGGGCCGGTGGCGGTCGAGATCAACCGCGCCATCGTGCCGCGGGCGCAACACGCCGAGCACCTGGTCGCGACGGGAGACGTGATCGAGATCGTTCACTTCGTGGGCGGTGGCTGAGGGGCGCCCGCCGGGGCAGACGTCACCCAGGCCACGATGGCCTCGACGTCGGGCTTGGTGAAGACCGGTCCGTGCGCGCGCGCCTGCTCCACCAGCGGGGCGCCTGCTCCGGCGGTGAAGAACGCGATCGGCAGCGACGGGCGGCGGCCCCGGAGCTCCGCGGCGACGTCGCCCCCGAAGCCGTCGGCCAGCTCCACGTCGATGATGGCGCAGTCCAGGGAGGCGGCGTCGACGCCGCGCGCAGCCGCGGCCGAGCCCTCCTCGCGGACGTCGAACCCCTCGGACTCCAGCCGCCGCGCGAGCACGCGCCGCACGACCGGCGAATCGTCGACGAGGAGGACGGTGGGCATGGGCCAGGCCCCCCCTGCCCATGAGCATAACCCATGCGCGCCCGCGCTCGCATCGTTCTGCTAGAGTCCGCCGCGCATGAGCTCTTCCCCGCGCTGCCCGCCCCTCGAGCACGTCCGCGCGCTCCACGACAGGCCGCTCTTCGAGCTCCTCGACGAGGCGCGCGCGGTTCACCGGGCCCACCACCCCGAGCAGCAGGTCCAGCTGTGCACCCTGCTCAGCGTGAAGACCGGCGGTTGCCCGGAGGACTGCGCGTATTGCCCGCAGTCGAGCCACCACTCCACCGGCGTCGCGTCGGAGAAGATGCTCGACGTCGACCAGGTCCTGGCCGCGGCGCGGCGTGCCAAGGAGCACGGCTCCACGCGTTTCTGCATGGGCGCTGCGTGGCGGGAGGTGAAGGACGGGCCCGCCTTCGACCGCGTGCTGGCCATGGTGCGCGGGGTCAAGGGGCTGGGGCTCGAGGCCTGCGTCACCCTCGGCATGCTGAGCGACGCCCAGGCGACCCAGCTGAAGGAGGCCGGGCTCGACGCCTACAACCACAACCTCGAC
>DATBQU010000202.1:0-14547 GCA_036560665.1 Polyangiaceae bacterium | reverse complement strand
GCAGGTGGTGCGTGCCGAACACCACGTCGATCCAGGGCGCCAGGTTGGCGAAGTTGTGCGTCGTTTGCGGCAGCCGCGCGTGATGCCAGTGGTGGAGCTCCGGCGCGCCGAGGATCCAGCGCAGCGGGCCGAGGGGCAGCCTCACGTTGGAGTGAACGAAGACCGCCCACATGCCCCGCAGCGCCGCGATGGCGGCCAGCGGGCCGATGGGCACGCCCAGCAGGAACGCCGGCAGGTTCTGGCAGAGCTGCGTGAGGATGCCGTCGACCGGGTGCTCCCGGTGTGCGGCGAGGAAGTCGAGCTCCTCGGCGCTGTGGTGCACGGCGTGGAAGTGCCAGAGAGGCTCCCAGGCGTGGCACGCGCGGTGGAACCAGTAGACCAGGACGTCGCCCAGGACGACGGCGAGCAGGCAGGCGAGCCCGACCGGGATCGCCCCCGGGCGCAGCGCCACCGGCACGGTGCCGGCGAGCCCCCCCTGCACGGCGCCGAGGGTGGCCATCGAGACGCCGCTCCAGACCATGTAGGCCCCGGCGAAGAAGAGCGCGTCGACCCCCAGGCCCGCGCGGAGCACGCGCTGCCCCCGCCGCGCCGGGAAGAGGCGCTCGAGCGGCACGAACACGACGACGAGGACGAGCAGGCTCGCCGCCATCGCCAGCGCGCGGGCGATCATGGTCAGGGCTTGCCCTGGACGGTCTGTTGCGGGGGAGGCGGCGGCGGAGTCGAGGGATAGAAGACCGGTCCGGCCTTGCTGGCCGGCAGGTAGGTGGGGACCGCGGGCACGGCCACCGTGGGCGCGGCGGCCGTCGTCGCCGGCGCGGTGGGGGAGGGGGGCGCAGGGGGGGGAGCGGGTGCCTGCGCCTGCGCGGCGTTGTCGGGGACCGCGGTCTCCCGCGGAGCACACCCCGTGAGCCCGGCGCGGACGACGAGGAGCGTGAGCACACCCAGGGCGACAGTGAGCGACAGAGCTCGGGCGAGAAATAGGCGCATGGTGATCCTTTCCGACGGATGGGCTCTCGAAAAGAGCTACCGCCTCGCGACGTCGATCCTTCCCGCGCTGCCGAAGGCCCTTGACTGCCGCCACGGTTCGCCGATTGTCCCTGCCCCATGCTCCGCATCGATCTCACGGGAAAGCGGGCCTTCGTGGCCGGCGTGGCCGACGACGGCGGCTTCGGCTTCGCCATCGCCAAGGCGCTGGCCGAGGCGGGAGCGACGGTGTGCCTCGGCACCTGGCCGCCCGCCCTCGGCATCTTCCAGACGCTCCTCCGGCGCGGGAAGCTCGACGAGTCGCTGGCGATGTCCGACGGTCGCAAGCTCGAGTTCGAGCGCGTCCTGCCGCTCGACGCCGAGTACGACGTGCTCGAGGACGCCCCGGCCGACGTTCGCGAGAGCAAGCGCTACAAGGATCACGGCGACTTCTCGCTCCACGGCGCCGCGGCCCGCCTGCGCGCCGACTTCGGCGAGCCGTGCCTCGACGTCGTGGTGCACTCGCTGGCCAACGGTTCGGAGGTGAGCAAGGACCTCCTGCAGACCAGCCGCAAGGGCTACCTCGGAGCCATCGGCGTGAGCGCGTACTCGGCGGTGTCGATGGTGCAACGCTTCGGACCGCTCGTCCGCCCGGGCGGGGCGTTCCTCTCGCTGTCGTACCTCGCCGCCGAGCGCGTCATCCCCGGCTACGGCGGGGGCATGTCCAGCGCGAAGGCCGCGCTCGAGAGCGACACGCGCGTGCTGGCGTGGGAGGCGGGGCGCCGGTGGGGTCACCGCGTCAACTGCATCAGCGCCGGGCCGCTGGCCTCGCGCGCGGCCAGCGCCATCGGGCGCGATCCCGAGGCGGGCGACGTCCCGGGGACGGTCAAGGGCAAGCCCTTCATCGAGCAGATGGTCGACTACGCGAAGGCCAACTCGCCGCTGCCGGAGGCGCTGCGCGCGCGCGAGGTGGGCGACACGGCGGCCTTCCTGTGCTCTCCGCTGGCGAGCGGGATCACGGGGTGCGTGCTGCACGTCGACAAGGGCTACCACGCGATGGGCAAGGCGGTCGTCTGAGGGGTACGATTCGGGGGTGAACAGCCTTCGACTTCTCTTCGTGCTCGGGCTCGCTTCGGCTCTCACCTCCGGCCTCGCCCTCGTCGCCGGCTGCGGCGACGGGTTCTCCGCGGGAGCCTCCGACTCCGGCGCCGCCGATTCGACGACGGACGCGCAAGGCGGTGACGACCAGGCCAACGGAGAAGACGGCAAGGGCGGCGGTGACGACGGAGGCCACGACGGTTCGCAGGCGCAGGACGGGGACAGCTCGAGCCCCCCCGCCGACGGCAGCGGCGGGGCCGACGGCGTCTCCGGCGACGCCATCGTCAAGGACGGCGGCAGCTGCCCCATCACGGTCATCGGACCGGACTGCTTCGCCGAGGCGGGCAGCGCGGTGTGCGTCGACTCCAAGACGCCTGGCTTCGCCCCGTTCTGCTACTCGCAGGCGAACCCCTCCTGCACGAACGAGAGCATCCTCTGCGCCAGCGGCGCCCAGTGCCCCTCCGGGGTCAATCCGGTCTGCTGCGCCTCGCTCGCCAGCGTGGGCACCGCCGCCCAGTGCGGCGTGCCCGTGCAGTTCGGGGGCACCCCTGTCGCGTCGTGCCGGGCCACCGCGTCGGCGTGCACTTCTCTGGGGGGACAAGTGGCCTGCGCCACGAGCGCCGAGTGTCCGCCCGCGGCGCCCCGCTGCGTCGAGGCGGACGGCCTCCCGCCGCACCCCGACGCCGGCCCGCCGACGCCGCTCTTCGGCATCTGCGTGCCCTGACGACGAGGCGCGACAAACCGGCTCGGTCCGGCTACCCTGCGCTCCGCCATGCGCACGACCCTCTACGGCCTCACCTCGCTCGCGGTCCTCTCCGTCGCCACCCTCCTCGCCTGCGGAGGCGGCGGCGCCGACACCGGCACCACGCCGAAGATCGCCGCCCCCGCGGACTCGTCGTTCAACCCCCCGCCCGCAACGGCCCCGGAGTCGGACAAGGTCACGTGGAAGAAGGACCCCGCGTTCGCCAAGTGCCACAACGACGTGAAGACCGGGGCGGACCTCGTCGCCGGCGTCACGGCGATGGCGCAGGGCTGCGCCAAGGCCATGGGCATGCACCAGATCGGCACGACCACGCAGGACATGTTCAAGAACCTCGACCCGGCGCACCCCATCCCGCTCCACGCCGAGGCCGGGCACTGCTATCGCGTGTACGGCCTCTCCGAGGACTCGCTGCAGGATCTCGACGTCGCCATCGTCGACTCGAACAACAAGGTGGCGGCCGAGGACGGCAGCGACAGCCCCGACGCGGTGGTGCTCGAGGACGGCGAGGTCTGCTTCACGGCCACCGACGACGTGAAGGTCAACGTGGCGGCGGGCAACGGCGCCGGCAAGTACGCCGTCCAGATCTGGGGCAACTGAGCATGCCCTTCACGCCGCCGGCTCACGGCCAGCCCATCACGATGGGCAGCGATCACAAGCTGGTCGTGCCCGACCAGCCCATCGTTCCCTTCATCGAGGGCGACGGCACGGGCCCGGACATCTGGCGCGCCAGCGTGCGCGTCCTCGACGCGGCGGTGGCCAAGGCCTACGGCGGCAAGCGCAAGATCGCCTGGTACGAGGTGTTCGCCGGCGAGAAGGCGTACAAGACCTTCAACACCTGGCTGCCCGACGAGACGGTCGAGGCCTTTCGCACGTACCTGGTCGGCATCAAGGGCCCGCTCACCACGCCCATCGGCGGCGGGATCCGCTCGCTCAACGTGGCCCTGCGCCAGATGCTCGACCTCTACGCCTGCCTGCGCCCGGTGCGCTGGTTCGACGGCGTTCCCAGCCCGGTCAAGCG
Organism: Polyangiaceae bacterium; assembly: GCA_036560665.1. Lineage (GTDB taxonomy): Bacteria > Myxococcota_A > Polyangia > Polyangiales > Polyangiaceae > Palsa-1150. The sequence continues at coordinate 10,705 of DATBQU010000202.1, read as the reverse complement.
CCCGCAGGACGTGGACGTGGTGATCTTCCGCGAGAACACGGAGGACATCTACGCCGGCATCGAGTTCGAGGCCGAGAGCGACGGGGCGAGGAAGCTCCTCGGGTTCCTGGAGAAGGAGTTCCCGAAGGACTTCAAGAAGATCCGCTTCCCCGGGACGGCGGGCATCGGCATCAAGGCGGTGAGCCGCGAGGGGACGGAGCGGCTCGTGCGATCGGCGATCAAGTACGCCATCGACGAGAAGCGCAAGAGCGTGACCTTCGTCCACAAGGGCAACATCATGAAGTTCACCGAGGGCGCGTTCATGCGCTGGGGCTACGCGCTGGCCCAGCGCGAGTTCGCCGGTCAGGTGTACACCTGGGACCAGTGGGAGAAGACCAAGGCGACGAAGGGCGAGGAGGCGGCCAACGCGGAGCAGAAGGCGGAGCTCGGCAAGGGCAAGGTGCTCGTCAAGGACGCCATCGCCGACATCGCCCTGCAACAGGTGCTGACGCGGGCCAAGGAGTTCGACGTCATCGCCACCCTCAACCTCAACGGCGACTACCTGAGCGACGCGCTGGCGGCGCAGGTGGGCGGCATCGGCATCGCGCCGGGCGGGAACATCAACTACCTGAGCGGCCACGCCATCTTCGAGGCCACGCACGGCACCGCCCCCAAGTACGCCGATCTCGACAAGGTGAACCCGGGCTCGGTCATCCTCAGCGGCGAGATGATGCTGCGGCACCTCGGCTGGAAGGAGGCGGCGCAGCGGGTCATCGGGGGGATGGACGGCGCCATCGCCAGCAAGCGCGTGACCTACGACTTCGCCCGCCTGATGGAGGGCTCGACCGAGATCAAGTGCTCCGAGTTCGGCGACAACATCATCGAGCACATGTGACGGCTACTGCGCGCAGCCGCAGCACACGCTGCCGGTGATCGACTGGAGCGCCGCCTGGAGGGTGGCGCCGTCCTCGGCCGAGTAGAACAGGGGCGCCCCCGTCTTGCTGGTGGCGACGTACCCCGTCGACGTCTGCGTGCAGGGCGCGGGGAACTTGGGCGCGGTCATCCCGGCGCAGGCGACGTCGTCGAGCAGGCCCACGTTGACGCCGCCGGAGCCGCCCTCGACGCCGCCGAAGCCGACGACGTAGGTCTTCACGCCCGCCGCCGCCAGCTGCTGCGTGATTCCGACCACGTCCCCCTTGCACGTCTCGCCGCCGTCCGTGACCAGCAGCACGTACTGCTTCACCGTCGGCTGCGCGATCGACACGAGCTCCGCCCGCGCCGTTCCCAGCGCGAGGGCGATGGGCGTCGACACGCAGAGCCGCAGCGTCTCCGGATCGAGGATGGTGGCGATGGCCCCCCCGGTGCCCGCGGCCGGGGCGACCAGGACCTCCCCGGGCTGGCACGACGTGTTGGTCGCGGGGGTTCCCCCCAGGAGCTGCGTGAGCGTCACGCATTGCCCGGTGCCGCCCGCGTCGGTGACGACCTTCGGATCGAGCGGGAAGAGCTCGAGCCCGAAGGCGACCTTCTGATCCGCCGGGGGCGCGACGACGGCCTTGATGGCCTGCGTCGCCAGCACCCACTTGCTGAGGGCATGGCCCGCCAGCGTGTTGGGCGGCCGCTTGCCGCTCGGCTCGGCGCTCATGCTGTCGGTGTGGTCGAGCACGATCAGCATGTCCGGCGCGATGCAGTTTCCGGCGTCGGATACGGCGCCGTCGCCCAGGTCGTGAATCGTGGAGTCGTCCCCGGAGTCCGAGGAGGAAGCGCCGTCGTCCCCGCCCGACGACCCGCCGTCGTCGGCGCCGCTGAAGGTGTTCTTGTTGCCGGACGAGCCGCACGCCGCGAACGCCGCCACCGCGACCGCCGCCAGGAACCTCCCCACCCAGCGGCCCATGGCGGTCATTCTAGCCCGTATTTCTCCCCTTGGCGTTCCGGCGACTTGACGGCTAAACCGTCCGCACCCAAGGAGCCCCCATGCCCACGCGCAAGAAGATTGGTCTCATCGGAGCCGGCAACATCGGTGGCGAGCTGGCGCGCCTCTGCGCCAACGAAGAGCTCGGCGACGTCTTCCTCTACGACATCCCGGCGAAGGAGAACTTCGCCAAGGGCAAGGCCCTGGATCTCGAGCAGAACGGCGCGGTCCTCGGCTACGACTCCACCATCCGCGGCACCGGCAACTGGGCCGACCTGGAGGGGGCCGACGTCCTCATCATCACCGCCGGCATCCCGCGCAAGCCCGGGCAGTCGCGCGACGATCTGGTGGCGACCAACCTGCCCATCATCCGCGACGTGGCCGGCAACGCGAAGAAGGTGTGCCCCGGCGCCTTCGTCATCGTCATCTCCAACCCGCTCGACGCGATGGTCTACGAGTACAAGCGCGTCGTCGGCGCCCCCAAGGGGATGGTGGTGGGCATGGCGGGCGTGCTCGACAGCGCGCGCTTCCAGCTGTTCCTGGCGCGCGAGGCGGGGGTCAGCGTGAAGGACGTGCGCGCCATGGTGCTCGGGGGCCACGGCGACGACATGGTCCCGGTGCTCTCGATGACGACCATCCACGGCGTCCCGGTGTCGACCTTCATCGCCAGGGACAAGCTGGAGAAGATCGTCGACCGCACGCGCAAGGGCGGCGGCGAGATCGTCAACCTGATGGGGACCAGCGCCTACTACGCGCCGGCCTCGAGCGCCGTGGCGATGGCCAAGGCCTACCTGCGCGACGAGAAGCGCGTCCTGGCCTGCGCCGCGTACCTCGACGGCGAGTACGGGTACAAGGACCTCTTCATGGGCGTCCCGGTCGTCATCGGCGGCAAGGGCGTCGAGAAGATCATCGACATCCCGCTGACCGAGGAGGAAAAGGGGATGCTCGCCAAGAGCGCCAAGAGCGTCCAGGCCGTGGTCGACCTCTGCAAGAAGGCCTAGCCGGGCGGAACGGCGCCGAAAACTTGCCAGTCGCGCGGCGGCGGGGCGATCTCGAAGAGGATGCACCGCCGTACCTTCCTCTCCGCCCTCGCCGCCGCCTCGCTCCTCTCCCTGCCTCGCCTCGCCCGCGCCCAGTCGTCGTCGCGGCTGAAGAGCATCGCCCGCGACGCGCGCGGGACGACGCTCACGCTCGCGCTCGACCACGCGCCCTTCCCGGCGCCGGGAGCGTGGTACCGCGACGACACGGTCATCGTCTTCGTGCCCGCGCACTTCCGCTACCGCGAGGAGGAAGGGGTGGCGGCGCTGGTGCACTTCCACGGGCACAACTCGGCCGCCGAGCGCGCCATGGTGGCGCACGAGCTTCGCGAGCAGCTGGCCGACAGCAAGCAGAACGCGCTCCTCGTCGTCCCGCAGCTCGCGGTCTTCGCCGCCGACTCGTCGTGCGGGAAGCTGGAGGCGCCGGGAGGCCTGGCGCGCCTGCTCCAGGAGGCGATCGCCGCGACCGCGCGCGAGGGCAGGACCACGCTGGGGGACACGGCCTTCCCGGTGGACGCCCCGCCCGGCACGGTGTGCCTCTCCGCCCACTCCGGCGGCTACCACGCCGCCGCGTGCTCGCTGCGGGGGGGCGGCGTCGACGTGCGCGAGACGTACCTCTTCGACGCCCTCTACGCCGACGTCGACGTCTTCCGCGACTGGGTGGCGGCCCGCAGCGGCGAGACGCTCCACCGGCGGCACAAGCTGGTCAGCTACTTCACCACCGGGGGGACCACCGAGGCGCTCAACGCCGCGCTCCGCGTCCAGCTCGATCGCGCGGGCGTCCTGTGCGCCCACGAGGTCCAGGAGGGCGAGCTGTCGCGCCACGATCTGTCGCACGCCGAGGCCGTCTTCGTCCGCACCGGCCTCTGGCACTCCGCGGTCACCTGGGAGAGCAACGCCCTGCGCGACGTCCTCTACGCCTCCGCCCTGCCGCGCCACCTGCCGACCACGTGGTTCGCGCGAAAGACCGGCGCGCGCCCGATCGAGCGCCGGCGCTAGGCGACCCGCTGGATGAACCAGACGACGCCGGCCAGGACGATGGCGGCGCTGAGCGAGCGCGCGAGCTTCGGGTACCAGCCGCGCGCGGCGAGATAGGCCAGCGGGGGAAGCAGCAGGGCCAGGACCAGGAGCTGGCCGGCCTCGACGCCGAGGTTGAAGGCGAAGAGGGCGACCGGCAGCTGCGCGCGGGGTAGCCCGAGCGGCAGGAGGCCCCCGGCGAAGGCGAAGCCGTGGATGAAGCCGAAGGGGAGCGTCAGCATCCAGCGGTGCCGCACGCTGCGCGTGAACAGGTTCTCGGCGCCCACGTAGGCCACGCTCAGGGCCACCGCGGGCTCGACCAGGCGCGCGCCGGGAGCGAAGCCCCCCAGCGTGGCGATGGCCAGCGCCCCGGAGTGGCCGACGGTGAAGGCGGTGAGCATGGCGACCAGGGAGCCCACCCGCGTACGGCGGTCCGCCACGAGCGTTCCGCCGAGCACGAGAGCGAGCAGGAAGGCCAGGTGGTCGGCCCCGGCGAGGATGTGCTCGACGCCGCCCCGGAAGAGCGAGGCGAAGCCGTGCGACGCGCCGCCGCGCAGGTCCACCTCGAGCTCGGGGCGCGCCAGGACGGCCAGGACGTCGACGTCGCCCCGGGGCAGGTGGACCGTCGCCAGGTGTCGGTGGTCGGAGGGCATGCGGTCGAGGAAGCCGAAGCGCAGGTGGAGGCGCGAGGGAGCGCGGGGACAGGAGTACGAAGCGCGGAGGCGCACGCCGTCCGGGGGGTCGAGGGCCGCCTCGTCGAGCGCACCGGAGCAGCGCTCGCCGTCGGCGGTGACCACCAGCGCGTCGAGGAAGGCCGCCTTCAGCGCGGGCCGCGAGCGGGCGACCTCTTCGGCCGTCACCCGCCCGTCTCCGTCGGCGTCGAGACCGGGCACCGCCAGCGCCGCCTCGTCGGCGCGGAGCACGATCTCCGCGCGCACCCGCTCCCCTTCCGGTGTGTAGTCGCCTCGCGACACGCCGATGACGTGCGCGCTCGCGCTCCGGGTACCCACCAGCAAGGCCACGAGGAGCGTCGCTGCGACGGCCGCGCGCCGCAGCCGGCTCACGGGCACCCCCTCGCCGCGGACGCCGCCCGTTCCCGCAGCCCGCTCGTCGCATGGGCCAGCGCCCTCGCCTCGGCCGCCGCCGCGCACGTGTCCTCGCTCACCGCGGCCGCCTGCGCTGCCGTGAGCCACAGCTCCACCGCCTCGTCGGTGGGTCGGTTCTGCGCGTTGCTGCGCGCGAGCTCGAGCGCGCGGCGAGGATCGGCGCCCATCCCCAGGAAGAAGGAGGCCGCGTGATCGGCGTACGCCTTCGGCAGCTGCGCCAGCACCTCGTCGAACCGCGTCCGGGCCCGCCGGAGCATCGCCGCCGCCTCCGGAGCCCGTCCGGCCCGTCGAAGGGCGTCCGCCTCGCCCGCCAGCACGTCGGGATCGTCGCTCGTCTTCTCCAGCGCCTCGAGGCGCGACAGCGCCCGCTCGGGGGGCTCGAGCGCCGCGAGGTGCACCACCGCGTGGGCGTAGGTCGGCATCACCGCGGCGGCCTCCGCGAGATAGGCCCTCGCGTCGGCGCGGTCGCCCGCCAGCTCGAGCGCCCGCGAGTGCTCGAAGTCCAGCCAGGCGACGCTGAAGGGTGACACGTCGCGGTAGCGCTCCCGCGCCAGGCGAAAGAGGCGATCGCTCTCCGCGGCGTGACCGAGTCGCGCCTCGATGCCCCCGCGCATCGCCAGCTCGGACGCCGGGGCCCCCTCCACCGGGGCAGGCAACAGCGCCGCCGCCTCGTCCTCGCGCCCGATGGCGAGCAGGATCGACGCCCGCTCCCGCGCGACGTCGGGCGCCTCCGCCTTCAGGGTCGCCGCTCTCTCGAGCTCGACCTGCGCCGAGGCGAACTCGTGGATGGCCGACAGCGCCCCGGCGCGCGTCAGGTGCGCCTTCGCGTCGCCGTCGCGGGTCGCCACCAGCTTCGCGCTCGCCGCGTCCGCCGCCAGGAGGTCCGATACGCGTCCGACGAACTTGGCGCGCATCAGGTAACGGCCGACGAGCTCGATGGGCGCGTCGGGCTCGCCCGCGAGGCTCCGCTTCTCTCGATCGGCGATCTCGGCGTCGAGGTTGTGAAGGGCGATGGAGGGCGCGGTCGTCGGAGGCGCCTCCAGCACGACCGCTGCCGGCGCGCTCCCCGCGTCGGCCGCAGGAGGCTCGTGCGGGCGCGAACAGTGCGCGGCGCCGGCCAGCATCGAGCCGACCAGCGCCGCGCGTACGCCACGGTCTGGATTCACGACCCCGAGCTTAGTGCGGGGCCGCCAGGTACGGGAACGTCGTCGTCGCGGGCGACGCCGGGGCGGTGATGCCGTTGGTCACCGGGCCCGGATTCCCAGGCAACGTGCCGGGCGTCAGCGTGCCGGCCACGGCGTTGAAGGTCAGGTCGATCACGTTCTCGTTGGGTGTGCGACCGCCGCAGTCCGTGTTCGCGATCCCGAGCACCGCGAACTCGACGCCCAGGTACTGGACGCAGGTGGAGTTCGCCGTGTTGACCACCAGCGCATCGCCCGCGAGCACGCTGGCGAGCGTGGTGTAGTCGGGGTTGGTCAGGGCCCCGTACGCGGCCTGGTTGCCGCAGGTCGTGTCCAGCCCGTCGTAGATGGCGAGGTTGGCCTTGAACTGGGGCACGTACGACTTCCAGTTCGCCGGGCTGTTGTCCGCGTTGTACGCGTCCTTGGCGGGCCCCTTGGCGGCCGTGGTGTCGAACGTGTGATTGAGCGCCGTGTTGATCGCCGGGCGACCCATGCGGTCGATCAGCGTCCCCAGCGTGGGCGGCGTCGGGCCGGTCGCCCCGTCGGAGGCGTCGTTGTCGTTGCCGCTGTCGTTGCCGCCGCCGGTGTCGCCTCCGCTGCCGGTGTCGGCTCCGCCGTCGACCGTGGTGTGGTCGCTGCCTGCGTCGGTCGGGTTCACCTTGGTGTCGTCGCCCCCGCACGCGTAGAGCGCGACGGCTGCGATGCTGGAGCTGATGGTGGCGAAGAGGATTGTTTTCTTCATGGCGTCCTCCTCACTGCCCCCCGGCGTCGCCGATGGGGCCGGTTGCGTAGGTTCCGGACCAGACCGACATGATCGGTCCGCCCTTGTCGAGCAGCGTCTTGTCGACGGAGACGACGATCGCCAGCCCGTTGAGGGTGGCGAAGTGGTTGACCGCAGGGCCGCCGTCGGGCGCCGAGCCGAGCTGCCCCACGAGGAGCGTCTCCTGCCCTGCGTTGAGCGCCGGACAGCCCGCGTCGTCGAAGGTCAGACCGCCGGCCACCGACTCGACCGTGGCCACGGTGTTCTTGAACCCGTCCAGGTTGAAGAAGAACGGATCGGCGCGCAGACCGGCGAACACCTTGACCTTGCCGTCGGCGCTCGCCAGGCCGCTGGTCGAGCTGGCGTCGCCGGTCACGTACTCGCTGGTGCCGACCCAGAGCTTGATCTTCTGGGTGGCATCGAAGGTGGCGATGACGTCGACGTTGGTCGGGTTCGCGCCGCCGAACGAGGCCACGCTCGCGGTGTGAAAGACATACTGGACGTTGTCGTCGAACAGCGCGCCCGTGGGCGCGGCCGGATAGACGGTCATGGCCAGGACGACGTTGGTGCCGTCCACCCACGAGTACACGTCGTTGATGTCCGCGGTGGGCGCGGCCATGGTGGCCGGCGAGTCCTGATGGTCGGCCGACAGGGCCGAGGCCGAATAGCCGATGACGGCGGCGACACCGGCCAGCGCGGCAAGTGACCCCAAAGCAGGGCGCAATCTCATGGGCATCCCCTTTCCTCGGGTGGACATACGCCCCACCCGGTCGGGGGGTTGCAAACGAAGCAACCACCCGGAGCTAGGCGCCCTGCCCGGACGCGGGGGCGAGCCTGGGGAAGTGGTCCCAGCCGTCCCCCGTCCGCAGCATGGCGTTGTACTCGCAGAACGACGTCGCCTCGCCCCGCGTCGTCATCAGGTGGTGGCAGCAGTTGGCGACGCGGTCCTGATCGTAGGTGTAGACGTCCATGAAGGGCTTCACCGCGATGGTGAAGACGTCGGTCGAGCGCACGAGCTTCTTGCCGGCCCACGCCAGCGCCCGCTTCGCCGGGCCCGCGCCCGGGCCCTTGCCCTGGCCGACGACGCCGCGCAGCTCGTCGGTCGACAGCAGCGTCTTGTAAGCCGCCTCGCGCGTGGCGCGCTTCACGTCGACGTGGCGCACCAGGTTGTGCACCAGGCCGAAGCGGCGGAAGAACAGCGTGATCCACCCGCAGTTGGGGTGGCTGCACGGGATGGGGACGAAGTCGCGCTCCGTCGCGCGCACGCGGGCCTGGGCCAGCACCGCCTTGACGACGTCCGACAGCGTGGCGCGCTTCATCGGGTCGCGCGCGACGTCGTGCCGCCCCGAGTACGTGGCGGGCTGGATGGCGACCACCTTGACGTGATGGTGGCGCACCGCCGTGTCCACCACCCAGCCCACCTCGTCGTCGTTCACGCCGCCCACCACGGTCATGGTCAGCTGCATCGGCACGCCGCGCTCGGCCAGCAGCGCCACCACGCGCTCGCGCACGCGGCCCGGCGTGGCGTCGCGTAGCGCCCGGTCGGTGGCGTCGCGCCCGTCGAACTGGAGCAGCACCATCAGCTTGGGGGCGAAGCGGGCGATGCGGTCGGCCACCTCGGGGCGGGCGAGCAGGATGCCGTTGGTGGGCAGGTAGATCTTCTTCACGCGCGGCTCGGCGTGCAGCCACGCGATCATCTCCCACACCTCGGGGTGCAGCATCGCCTCGCCCCCGGTGAGCTGCACCGAGTCGAGCCCGCCCTTCTGCTCGACCAGGCGCGCCAGGTACGTCTGGAAGGTCGCCAGCGGCATCTTGCGCTCGCCCTTCGCGTCGCTGTAGCAGACGGGGCACGCCAGGTTGCAGGCGTCGGTCACCTCGACCAGCACGGTGCACGTCTTGTTGGTGCTCTGGTCGGTGCCGGTGGGGGGGCCGCACGTCTCGCCCTCGCCGCAGCACGCGCCCACCCCCGGCGCCTCGAAGGCCGGGATGTCCCACACGCGGTCGTCGGCGAAGCGGCGCCCGCAGGCGTCCTTGTTGGACAGGAAGTAGTAGCGCTCGTCGTTCTCGAGCACCGCGTCCGACAGGCCGTGCGCGTCGCAGCGCTTGCGCGCGAGGACGCGCCCGCCGCGGGTGTAGACGATGGCGGGGACGTGGGCGACGCAGTCGGGGCAGAGAGACGCCGTCGTCTTGAGGGCGCGGTCGAAGGCAGTGAGCTCGAAGCGCGCGAGCGCGGCGGGCAGGTCCATCCCGCGCAGCTCGGTGCGCACGAGGTCGAGGCGGCTCGGCGGGGGAGACGCGGGGGCGAGGGCGAGGCGACGCATGAGGACGCCCGAGGAACGCACGAAAGGCGCGCGGGTCGCCAGACAATCTCGCGGCGATCGGACCGAAATGCTGGGGAGAGAACCGCGGAGACGCAGAGGACGCAGAGGGGAAGAGGAGGTTTGGGTTGGACCCCTCTGCGCTTTCTGCGTCTCTCCTTCTCTCAGACCCGGGTTGCCCTGCGCTTCGCGGGTGGTGCGTCGCGCGGCGTGCCGTCCGCAGGCGCGGGAGGGGGCGAGAGCTTCGCGCGGAGGGCGCGCTCGACCAGCTCGACGGACAGGCCGATCTCGAGCGCGCGGGCGAAGGCGGCGTGGAGGCCGGGGCGGACGGCGCCCGGCATGAGGCCCATGGCCTCCGAGGCGGCGCAGACCACGGCGTCGACGACGCCGTCCGGTGGGGGAGGGGGCGGCGCAGGAGGCGGAGGCGTGGGCGGGAGCGCCGCAGGGGCGGGTGGGGGCGGCGGTTGCACGATACCGAGCGCCTCGAGGGAGGTCCCTGCCGCCGCGGCGACCTCCGCGGCGAGCGCGGGGTCGTGCGGGTACACGAGCCTCGCCAGGTCCGGCAGGTGATAGCTCGGCACTCCATGGTCGGACCACCGCTGGGCCGTCCGTCGGGCGACGCCGAGGCTCGCGCCGAGGCCGACCTGCGTCGTCCCGAGGGCGATGCGGGCGAGCTCGAAGAGGGCTTGAGGTCGCAGGGGCATGGCGCCCGGCATTGTGGCCTGGTGGCGCCTGGAAGGGGGGAAAAAGCGTCGCCTCCGACCGGGTATGACGCTTTTCTCGGTGGATGAAGCGCCTCACCCCCTGGGATGAAGCGTCGCACCCGCCGGATGTGACGCTTGATGCCGCGGGACGAGGCGTCTGTTCCGCCCGATGAAGCGTCGTGTGCTGCCGCTCCTGGCGCCTGATCGGTCGGCAAGAAGCGTCACATCCCCTCGACCAGGCGCCTCCTCGCCTGCGAGGAAGCGTCAGGAGCAGCGAACGAGACGCCTCACGCGCCGGAGCAGGCGTCGCATTGCCCGCGGTGTGGCGCCTGCTCGCTCGCACGCGACGCCTCGTGCCTCGGGATGGGGCGTCACGCGCGAGCGAGGGTTGCGCGATCCCGCGAAGCGAGGCGTCAGCTCCGGCGGGGTCGGGCGCCATACCCGTCGCAGGCGTTGCCCGTGTTGGGGTGTCCAGACGGAGCTCGTCGGCGTCGCCGGGGCCGTCCGCGAGGTGCGTGATCTCCTGCGGCCGGACTTCGCGCTGCGCAGTCGCGTCGACGACCACGAGCGGCGCATCTCCGCGATGGAGCGGCAATCGGGCTAGCGCTCATCCCTTGGCCGGCCAGTTCTCGGACGAGCTCCCTTCTCGCCTTGTAGGAGAGAACGCGTCCCAGAACCGTGCGAGACCGAGCGA
>DATBQU010000201.1:0-25246 GCA_036560665.1 Polyangiaceae bacterium | reverse complement strand
CACCATCGCGCTCAGGATGGCCATCGGATGCGCCGTGGGCGGGAAGCCCTCGAAGAAGTGCCGCATGTCCTCGTGCAGCAGCGAGTGCCGCGTCAGCTTCTCGCTCCAGCCCTTGAGCTGTTGCTCGTTGGGAAGGTTGCCGTAGATGAGCGTGTAGGCCGTCTCGACGAACGTAGATTTCTCGGCGAGCTGCTCGATGGGGATACCTCGGTAGCGCAGGATCCCCTTGTCGCCGTCGATGAACGTGATGGCGCTCTTGGTCGACGCGGTGTTCATGAACGCAGGATCGAGCGTCACGTACCCCGTCTTGGCGCGCAGCTGGGCGATGTCGACGCCGTGCTCCGCCTCGGTACCGACGACGGCCGGCGCCTCGAGCTTGGTGTCCCCCAGCTGGATGATGACCTTGTCCGTCACGGGTTCCTCCGCTCTCGTAGCGTCCCGGCACTATAGGGCAAAAGGGGGGCTGGCGCAGTGCGCAACCGCCCCTCAGGCCCCCCGCCACCGGAGCCGCCGTTCGTCGGCCTGCGCCATGGCCAGCCGTCGCTGCTCCTGGACGAGCGCGGCGTATGTGCGCGGCACCCGTACGTCGCGCCCGAGAGCCAGCATGACCCGCAGCGCGGCTTCGGCGTCGTCGGCCGCGCGGTGGGCGTTCTCCAGCGCGATGCCGAGCCGCGCTGCCACTTCGCCGAGCGCTCGCGACCTCTCCCCCTGCTGGAGCTCACGTGCCCAGACCAGCGGGTCGAGCCACTCGACGTCCTTGCGAAGAGAGAGCCCGACCCGACCGAGCTCGCTGGTCAGGAACGCGCGATCGAACGCGGCGTTGTAGGCTGCAGGCACACAGCCGGAGAGCGCCTGCGCGACCTCGGCGGACACCGCCTCGAAGGAGGGCGCGTCCTTCACGTCGTCGTCGGTGATCTTGTGCACGTCTGTCGCCTCTTTCGGGATGGGTCGCCCGGGGTTCACGAGCCAGTTCTTGCGCTCGACCACCTCGCCGGCGCGCGCGATGACGATGCCGATCTCGACGACCCGGTCGACCGAGGCGTCCTTGCCCGTGGTCTCCACGTCCACCAGCGCGATGGGCAGCTCGACCCACGAGGCGTCGGGCGCGAGCTCCTCCATCAGGCCGCGCACCACGGCCCGCAGCAGGTGCGCGATCCCAGCGTAGTGCCGCCCCGTCGGGAAGCAGCCGCACGCGTCGAGCGAGAGGGCGGCTCTCATCGCTTGCCGGCGCCCGTCGCAACGAGCTCTTCGTCGATCCACTGCTCGAGGTCGATCTTCGAGTTGTACTCGCGGCCGTCGATGAAGAGGCTTGGCGTCCCCTTGACCCCGAGGTCGTCGCCCAGCTTCTTGTCCGCGTCGATGCGGGCCTTGGCAGCCGGCGACTGCATGTCGGCGCGGAAACGGTCGACGTCGAGGCCGATGCTCCTGGCGTAGCCCTCCAGATCGCTCTGTTCGAGGTGCTGACCGTTGGCGAACAGCAGGCGGTGCATCTCCCAGAACTTCCCCTGCATCTGCGCCGCGATCGCCGCCCGTGCAGCCGCCTCGCCGTGCGGGTGCATGGGCAGGGGCATGAACTTGAAGACGAAGCGGAGGCGGTCCTTCCGCTTGTCCCACAGCTCGTCGAGCTCGGGGGCGATCTTCTGGCAGAACGGGCACTCGAAGTCCGCGAACTCCGTCACCACGACGGTGGCGCTCTCGGGGCCGCGGGCCGGAGATCCGGCGACCGGGATGTTCCGGGCCGAGCTCGCGTCGAACCGTCCCTTGTACAGCGACTCGACCTGCTCTCGGGCCATCCCTTCGCGCACCGCCTTGGCGATGGCCTGCGCCGCCGGCAGGCAAGCGCCACACGCCCGCTGCTCGAGCACGCACTGCGCGAGCGGCACCGCCACGTCCTTGCAAGGCGCCGCGAGCTCGGTGACGTACTCCGAGAACTCGTGTTTCTCGCGCGCCGTGAACTCGCGGGTATCCACGCCGGGCAGGTCGACATCCTGTTGCCCGGCGACGAGGCCGCCGCGGGAGGACGTGCTCCCGCACGCCGCGAGGATGATCGACAGGCAGCCGGCCCAGCGGACGGGAGCGGGGCGCTTCATCGCAGGCTTCTCAGTGCGGCTTGGCGGTGGGCGCGCCGAGCGGAACCGACGGCGCGTTCGACGGCGCCGGCGGGCCGGCGGAGGCGGCCCCCGACGCGGCCGGGGCGACGCCGAGCTCCGCAGCGACTCGCTCCTCGAGCGACTCGTCGGCTTCGATGTCGAGCTCGCGGCCGTTGACGTAGATGGTCGGCGTTCCCTTGAGCTTGAGGTCCTCCTCGAGCTTGCGGTCCTGCGCGATGCGGTCCTTCGTCGCCTGCACGTCCATGTCCGACTTCCACTTGCCGATGTCGAGCTTCAGGATCTGCGCGTAGCGCTCGAGGTCGCTCTGCTCGAGGTGCTCCTGCCGCTCGAAGAGCAGGTGCTCCATCTCCCAGAACTTGCCCTGCATGCCGGCGGCGAACGCGGCGCGGGCCGCCGGCTCGGCGTGCACGTGCATCGGCAGCTCGACGAACTTGTACACGAGCCGCACCTTACCCGGGTGCGCAGCCAGCACAGCGTCGATCATCGGCACCGCCGCGCGGCAGTGCGGGCACTCGAAGTCGGCGAACTCGACGATCGTCACCTGGGCCGCGTCGGCCCCCTTGCTGGGCGAGCCGTCGAGCGGGAGCGTCTTGACCGCGCCGGGATCGTAGCGCTCCTTGTACGCGCGCTGGATCTGCTCGTCCGATGCGCCGTCGCGCACGGCCCTGGCGATCCACTTTGCCGCCTGCTCGCAGGGCGCGCACGGACGCTTCTCGAGGACGCACTGCGCGACCGAGACGGGCACGTTGGGGCAGGGGGCGAAGAGCTCCGTGACCAGCGAGCTGAACTCGTGGCGCTCGCGCGGCGTCATGGGGCTGATGTCCACGCCCGGCAGCACGACGTCCTTGACCTCCGCCGTGGGGGTCGAAGCCGTGCCCTGCGGCTCACCGCCGTTCGCGCTCGAGTCCTTGCAGCCCGACCATGCCCCGACGGCGAGGCCGAAGGCGAGGAAGCCGGCGAGCTGTCGGGCGATCGGCAAGGCGCACGACGGTTAGCTTCTTTTCGGCGCGCGTTCCACCCCGACGGCGCGCAACGCATATACCTTGCCGGCCAGCGCACCCACCAGGGCGCCGAGCGCCGCCCCGCACACCACGTCGCTCGGGAAGTGCGCGCCGAGATACACGCGCGAGACCGCCACCAGCGCGGCGAGACCGACGGCGACGACGGCGACCAGGCGAGCGCGACCCCGGGCGTCCGGCCAGGCGGCGGGCAAGGCCAACGCGAGGAAGGCGGCGACGCAGAAGTTGCCGGCGGCGTGCCCGCTGGGGAAGGAGCCGTCGTGCGGTGCGCCGATGGGCGCCGGCAGGCCGAGCGCGATCCACGGGCGGACCCGCCCCACCGCGGCCTTGATGGCCCAGACCAGGACGGCCTGGGCCGCCACCCCCAGCGCCAGCGGCAGAGCGAACCGGCGGGTCCGTCCGAGCCATAGCAGAGGGACGAGCGCGAGCGAGAGCCAGCCGCTGAAGACCACGGTGAGCACGAGCATCGGCACCGCCCAGGCACCCTCGGCTCCGCCGTACAGGGCGAGGAGCGCGCGCAGATCGAGCGCCGAGATCAGCGCGATCACCAGCGACGGCCGCCGATGAACACGCCGCCGGCGATGGCGGCAACGCTGCCGAGCACGTTCGTGATCTCGTTGGTCTGCTGCTGGGCTTCGCGCTGCTGCTTGCGCTCCCACGCGCCGGCGAACGCCTCGTTGCAGCGCATGCACGCGCTCAGGTTGCGCGGGCTGAGCGAGCCGCAGAAGACGCACTGCACGACGATCCACTGGTTGCAGCGGGAGCACTGCTGCCTGCCCCACCGGTTGAGGTGATTGCACTGTCCACAGGGGATGGCCGAGGACTGGACCTGCGGCGACACCGCGTGCTGACAGAACTTGCAGACGACTTCCTGCCCGTCGTCAGGGGCTCCGCAGCTCGTGCAGGCGAGGACGTTCGGCGTCATGGTTCGAAGTGAATCTTTACGTGAGTCGCGCGGCCGCGCAAGCTGCCAGCCGTGCCGCCTGCGCGCCCGCGTCCCCCGCTCGATCAGGCCATCCGCGATCCGGGGTTCACGCCGAGGGCTCGGGATCTCGACGGGCTCGTGGATCTGCTCGCCGAAGACGTGCAGACCAGGCACGCCGAGCGGGCCCTCACGCGCCTGGGCGGCGCGGCGTTCGATGGCCTCCGGACGCGCTTCCAGGGGGCGGGGCCGCCCCTCCGCGCTCGCGTCCTGCGCGTCATCGGGCGCCTGACCGACGAGCCCCGCGCCCGCACGCTGCTCGTGGCGGCGCTGGACGACGCCGACCCGAAGACGCGCCGCAACGCCGCCATCGCCCTAGGACACACGCGCGCCGAAGGCGTGGAGGAGGCCCTGCTGGCCGCGTGGGAGCGCGACCCCCGCCCGGAGATGCGGCGGACGGTGGCCGCGTCGCTCGGCAAGGTGGGCGGGCCCCGGTCGCTGCCGGTCCTGCGCGCGGCGGCGAGCGCCCATGACGCGGAGCTGGCGAGGATCGCCACGCGCGCGACGATGATGGTCGAGCGGACGGGCTCGCGCGCAGATCGAGGCCGCATCGTCCCCGACCGCGCGCCCGTGAAACCGGTCGGTGTGACGCTCCTGGCCCGACGGGGGCTCGAGGAGCTCCTGGCCGACGAGCTCAGGAGCGTGGCCGCGGTGACGGACGTGCGGGTGGCGGGCCCGGGTCGTGTCGGCGCGCGGCTGGCGGGCTCGATGAGCGCTCTCTTCGCGGCACGGACGATGCTCTCCTTTCGCTTCCCGCTTCCGACCGAGTCGCCTCGCGAGGGGGAGACCGTGCAGGACGCCATCGCGTGGGCGGCGGCGAGCGACGCGGCGAGAGCCGTCTTCGACACCTGGACCGAGGGCGCCGTGCGCTACCGCATCGCCTGGGCCGAGGGCGGCCACAGGCGGGCGGCCACGTGGGGCGCGGCAGCAGCCATCGCGCGGCGGCAGCCGGAGCTCGTCAACGATCCCACCGGCTCGCTCTGGGAGCTCGTGGTCGCAGGCGACGAGGGCCTGGTCGACGTGTCCCTCGCCCCCCGCGCGGTCGTCGATCCACGCTTCGCGTGGAGGCGCGGCGACGTGCCCGCCGCGTCGCACCCGACGATCGCCGCCGCGCTGGCGCGGGTGGCGGGCGTCCGCGCGGACGACGTCGTGTGGGACCCGTTCGTCGGCTCGGGGGCGGAGCTCGTCGAGCGCGGGCGTCTCGGCCCGTACCGATCGCTGCGAGGAAGCGACCTCGAGCCGCGGGCGCTGACCGTGGCTCGCGAGAACTTGACCGCGGCCGGCCTCGCCGCGGACCTCGAGCTGGCCGACGCCCTCGCCCTGGCGCCCGCCGCGGTCACGCTCGTGATCACCAACCCGCCGATGGGGCGGCGGGCCTCGCGCACGGCGACGCTCGCCGACACCCTCGACCGCTTCGTGGCCCACGCGGCGGCGGTCCTCGTCCCCGGGGGGCGCCTGGTGTGGATCGCCCCCTGGCCGCAGCGCGCGCGTGACGCGGCAGCGCGCGCGGGCCTGACCCTCGCCTGGTCGCGCCTGATCGACATGGGCGGCTTCGACGCCGAGATGCAGCGCTGGATCAGGTCATGACATCGCCGTGCGGATGGCGGCGCGCAGGGCGGCGCGATCGAGCGGCTTCTCGATGCGCGTGTTCTCGACCGACTCGAGGAACTGCGCCGCACGCGGCGTGAACGCGCCGCCGGTCATGAACACCATGCGGCGCGCCTGCTCGGCGTCGACGGCGACGATGGCCTCGTAGACATCCATCCCGCTCATGGTGGGCATCATCAGGTCGCACAGGATGGCGTCGAAGCGCATGCCCGAGCGCACCAGCTCCACGGCGGCGACCGGATCGTCCGTCGTCGTGATCTCGTGCTCGCTGGCGAGCAGCCGCTGCACCGCGCGCGCCATCATCGGCTCGTCGTCCACCACCAGGACGCGACCGCGCACGGCCGGGCGCAACGAGCGCGTCACGGGGACCGGCACCAGCGCTTCGTTCGCCGCCGGGAGGATCACGCGGAAGGTCGAGCCCTGCCCCGGCGCGCTCTCGACGACGATCTCCCCGCCGAGCGCGGCGACGATTCCGTGGCAGATGCTGAGCCCGAGGCCGGTCCCGCCCCGCTTGGTGGTGAAGAAGGGATCGAAGATGCTCCGCTGATCGTCGAGCGGGATCCCGCGGCCGGTGTCGCTCACCTCGACGACGCACCGGCCCCGCTCGTCGGTGCGGGTCACGACGCGGATCCTCTGGTGTTCGACGTCCCCCTCGGGGATGGCCTGGGCCGCGTTGAGCAGGAGGTTGAGGAACACCTGCCCCAGCCGCGACTCGCTGGCCTCGACGAAGGGGATCGACCCGTAGTCCTTCACCAGCCGGGCGCGGTGACGGATCTCGTTGTAGGCGATGTTGATGGTCGACTCGAGCACGCGGCGAACGTCGACCGGCCCGCGCTCCTCCTCGTCGGCTCGCGAGAACGTCTTGAGGTCGCGGACGATGTGGCGCACCCGATCGCCGCCCTGTCGGGCCTCCTGGAGCGCCTCGACCACCTTCCGGAGGGTGGCGTGCGCGCGCGCCAGCCGGGCTGCCAGCTCCTGCTGGTCCTCGCCTTCCGTCACGGCCAGCTCGGTCTCGAGGTGTCGCAGCTCGTCGAGCGCGAAGCCGACGTTGGCGATGGTGAACCCGAGCGGGTTGTTCACCTCGTGGGCGACCGCGGCCGCGAGCGTCCCCATCGACGCCATCCGGTCTGCCAGGAGCAGCTGGGCCTCGATGCGCTTGCGCTCCGTCACGTCCCGGGCGACGACGAGGATCGCAGGCGCCCCCCGGTGGCTCACGATCGAAGCGCTGACCTCGGCCAGGCGCGGGCTCCCGTCGCGCGCAAGCACACGCACCTCGCGCGACGACATGCCGTCTCCGGTCGTCAGCAGGCGCTGGGTGATCCGCGCCACCTCGTCGCGATCGGCAGGGTGCACGAGGGACATGACCTCACGGCCCACGAGATCGGCAGTGCGCTCGTAGCCGAGCTTGTCGACGGCAACGCGGTTGACGTAGACGACTCGCCCGTCGCGGTGCAGGAGCATGACGTCGGGCGACCGATCGAGGAGGGCGTCGAACGACTCCTCGGCCTCGCGCAGGCGCTCCTGGAGCTCGAGGACACGCGCCTCGAGGCCCGTACCTGCCCCCTGGTCGCGCTCGGCTGTCACCCCGCCGCATGATAGCCTGGGGCCTCTATCCCTGCGACGACGCGTCGTGGGAGACTGGGGTCGCATGGCCAGTTGCACGAAGTGCGGCGCGGGGCTGATCGCCGCCGCGAAGTTCTGCGCGACGTGCGGGAGCCCGGTGACGACGGCCGCGGCCATCCCCGGCCCGACAGGGCCGATGCCCGCCGTCCCCGCCGCCCCCACGGGCGCGCGCCCGCCTTCGAATCCTCCCCCTGCGCCCGCGGCCGGCGCGGCGCCAGCGGCTGCGCCGAAGGCTGCGCCGGGGCCGGATCCGTTCGCCCAGACCATGCTCGGCGCTCCGCCGGGGACGCCGAGCGCGTACGGACCGCCGCCGCCGGTCTCGCCCATGGCTGCCAGCGTGATGAGCAGTCAGAACCCGGGCGCAGGGCCGGCCCCCGCGCCGACCCCTCCGGGCGCGCCTCCGGGTTACGCGCCGACGCCCTGGAACGTCGCCCCCATCGGAACACCCTACGGCGTCCAGCAGCAGCCCTACCCGCCGCAGCCGCCCCCGCAGGCCGCGTACGGCCAGCAACCCGCGTACGGCCAGCCTCAGGCCTACGCGCCGCCGCAAGCGCAGCAGCCCGCGCAACCCCAGGCGTACTCGCCCCAGGGCGGCTACGCGCCGCCGCAGGCCGCTGCGCAACCGCCGGCACCACGAGGACCGAGCCCCTTCGCACCCGGCCCCGCGCCGGCCCCGGCCGCCTACGGCGCGGGCGCCCTCGTGCTCGTCCACTGGGCTGACGGCGGTCGCTACCCGGCGACGGTGCTGCAGACGGCCGGCAACCAGCTCCTGGTGGCCTTCCCCAACGGCTCGCAGCAGTGGGTCGACGCGCAGTACGTGACCAGCGGAGTCTGACCGCGCATGGACCCCGCCGCCCTCCGCCAGGTGATGGAGGAGCTGATCCCCTTCAACCGCCTCCTCGGCGTGAGGGTGGTGGAGATCGATCGCGGCCACATCCGCATGGAGGTCCTCTTCCGCGCGGAGCTCATCGGCGACCCGCTGCGGCTGGCGATCCACGGCGGCGTCATGTCCGCCCTTGCCGACACGGCTGGGGGCGCGGCGGTGTGGAGCGCGCTCGACGACCCGCGCGCGCGGGTCTCGACCATCGACATGCGCATCGACTACCTGCGGCCGGGACGGCAGGAGACGCTCGTGGCCGAGGCCAACGTCGTCCGCATCGGCCGCCGCGTGGGGGTGGCCGACATGCGGCTCTTTCATCCGAGCGCCCCCAACGAGACCATCGCCACCGGCAAGGGCGTCTACAACGTCGTCATCCCCAAGGGGGCGGGCGCCTAGGGGGGGTGCCCGCGCTCAGGGCGAGGGCGGCGTCGACGCGGGGACGGTCCGGTGCTTGGCCAGGAAGTCGATGAGGTCGATCTTGGTCACGATGCCGATCACGCTGCCGCGATCCTCCACGATGGCCACCTTGGCGTCGGCCAGCACGCCCTGGAGGAGCTCGATCTTCGTGTTCGGGGTCACCGTGGCGTAGTCGTCCTCCACCACCTCGGCGATGGGCGAGTCGAGCGTCTTGCCGCCACTGACGAGCGCGCGCAGCAGGTCCACCTCGGCGACGATGCCGCGCATCTTGCCCTTGTCGACCACCGGCAGCTGGCTGATGGAGAGCGACTTCATCTGATCGACGACGTCGCGCAGGCGCATCTCCGGGCGCGCCGTCACCAGCGGCTTCTTGTCGCGCAGGATGTCGCTCACCGTGCCGATGCCGGGTGACTCGTCGAGGAAGCCGTTCTCTCGCATCCAGTCGTCGTTGAAGATCTTCGACAGGTACTTGTGCCCGCCGTCGGCCAGGAACACGAGGATGCGCGCCGGACGGCTGCCTCCCCCGGCCGGGGAGGGGACGGTCGCTTCTCCACGCTCGACCATGGTGCGCGCGTACTTCACCGCGCCCGACACCGCCGCGCCGCCGGAGCCGCCCACGAAGAGGCCCTCCAGGCGGGTGAGATCGCGCGTCATGGTGAAGCACTCGCGGTCGTCGACGCGGACGACGTCGTCGAGGATCTTCAGGTTCATCGAGGTGGGGAAGAAGTCCTCGCCGATGCCCTCGACCTTGTACGAGAACGGCTTGGTGATGCGGCCCTGCTTGACGAAGTCGTAGTAGAGCGAGCCCACCGGATCGACGCCGACGATCTTGATGCCCGGCTTCTTCTCGCGAAGGTACTTACCCGTGCCGGAGAGCGTACCGCCGGTGCCCATGCCGGCGCAGAAGACCTCGAAGTCCCCGCCGGTCTGCTTCCAGATCTCGGGGCCGCTCGAGAGGTAGTGCGCCTCGGGGTTGGCGGGGTTGTGGTACTGGTTCGCGTAAAAGCAGTTGGGCGTCTCCTTCGCGATGCGCTGGGCGACCTGGTAGTAGCTGCGCGGATCGTCCGGCTCCACCGCGGTGGGGCACACCACGACGCGCGCGCCGAAGGCCCGGAGGTGGGAGATCTTCTCCTGGCTCATCTTGTCGGGCATGACGAAGACGCACTTGTACCCGCGCAGCGCGGCCAGAAGCGCCAGCGAGGCGCCCGTGTTCCCGCTCGTCGCCTCGACGATGGTCCCCCCCGGCTTGAGCCCGTCTTCCTCGGCGCGGCGCAGCATGTTGGAGGCCAGCCGATCCTTGTGGCTCCCCCCCGGGTTCAGGAACTCGCACTTCACGTAGATCTCCACCGGCACGCCGGCGGTCACGCGGTGGAGCAGAACGATGGGGGTGTTGCCGACGGCCTTGCTGATGTCCTCGAGGGCTCCCTGCATCATGGCGGTGGCAGGGAGATACGAGGGGCCCGCGCGGGTGGCAAGGCCCGGCGCGTCAGCGGCCGCGGTCCGGCGCGATAGCCGCCAGCATCCTGCCGCTGTTCGCGCCGTCGCGGCGGAACGAGTGGAAGCGCGCCGGCTCGTGCTTCGTGCACCCCGCGACGTCCTCGATGCGGTCGTCGGCCACGCCCAGGGCGCGGAGCTGCGCGCGCACCGCGGCGCGCAGGTCGACGTACGCCCTGTCGCCCTGCTCGCGCACCACGAAGCCGAGCCGGTCGGCCACCTCGCGGCCCACCTCGAAGCAGCAGGGGCCGATGCACGGGCCGATGGCGGCGACGAGCTCGCGCCCGCCCAGGAGCTCGACCCCGGCGCGCACCACCCCGGCCACGACGCCGCGCCAGCCGGCGTGGATGGCCGCCACGTCGCCGCTCGCGACGTCGGCCACCAGCACCGGCACGCAGTCCGCCACGCGGACGCCGACGGCGCCCCCGCCGCGGCGCGCGACGAGCGCGTCCGCCTCCTGCCCCTTCGCGTCGGGAGCCAGCAGCGCGCGCGCCCCGTGCACCTGCTTGACCTGGATCACGACGCCGCCCACGACCGCGGCGAGCTCGGCGTCCGTCACGTCGCGCGTGGGAAAGGCGTGCGCGAGGCCGGCCTGGTCGAGCAGCTTCGAGCGCAAGGAGGGCATGAGCGCCACGGCCCGGGGATGATGCCGCGACGCGAGTCGTGATACCACTTTCCCCCGACCCATGCGCCCTCAGGACCCGTTCATCGGACGCGACATCCTGAACGGTCAGTTCCAGATCCTGCAGAAGATCGGCTCGGGCGGGATGGGCGCGGTCTACAAGGCCCTGCAGCGCGACATGAACCGCATGGTGGGGGTGAAGATCCTCCACCCCAAGCTCGCCAACCGCAAGGACCTGGTGAGCCGCTTCGGCCGCGAGGCGCGCGCGATGAGCCAGCTCACGCACCCGAACACCACCAAGGTGTTCCTGTTCGGCGAGCTCGACGACGGGTCGCTCTACATCATCATGGAGTTCCTGGAGGGCAAGAACCTCAACCAGACGGTGCGCGCCGAAGGGCCGTTCCCGATGGAGAGGGCGCTGCCCATCCTCATCGCCGTGTGCGGCGCGCTCGACGAGGCGCACAAGGCCGGCATCATCCACCGCGATCTGAAGCCGGAGAACATCTTCCTCGTGCAGTCGGGCGGGATGCGCGACTACGCCAAGGTGCTCGACTTCGGCCTGGCCAAGGTGGGCGAGCGGCAGATGCGCCCCGGGTCGGTGATCCTGACGCAGGAGGGGATGGTCTTCGGGACGCCGGAGTTCATGAGCCCCGAGCAGGCGCAGGGCAAGACCCTGACCCCCGCCAGCGACGTCTACTCGCTGGCGGTCATCCTGTACGAGGTGCTGACCGGCAAGCTGCCCTTCGACGCCAAGAGCGCGATGGACTTCATCAGCCTCCACGTGACCGGCAAGCCGATCCCGCTCAGCCAGCGCGTGCCGGGCAAGGTCTTCCCGCCCCTGCTCGACCAGATCATCGACCGCGCCCTGGCCAAGCGCGCGGAGGACCGCTTCGAGAGCGCCGCCGACTTCGCCGCCGCCATGCAGTACGTGCTGCAGGGCGCGACCCAGCTGCCGCCGCACCTCGCCGGCTCGCGCGCCAACGAGCTTCCCACCATGCGCCAGGCCATGACGCCGCAGCAGCTCGCGCAGGGCGTGGGGGGCGCGACGCTCCCGCAGACCCCGCACCACCAGCCCCAGCAGCATCAGCAGCAACACGCGCTGCACCAGCCGCAGCAGGCCTACGCCGCCATGGCCAACGGGCCGGGGCAGGCGGTGATGCACCAGTCGCCGCAGCCGCCCCGCGCCATGGGCCCATCGCCCCAGCCCCAGTCGCTCGCGCCCGCCCGCGCGCCGAAGAGCAACGTCGCGCTGCTCATCGGCGTGGCGCTGGCGTTCCTGCTGCTCGGCGTGGGCCTGGCGGTGGTGCTGATGAAGTTCGTCGTCGCCCGGTAGCCGCGCTCAGTCGCTGCCCGAGTCGTCGTCCTCCGGCGAGAACTCGATGGGGTAGTCCACCGTCACCTCGCGATCGCCCGGCGGCGCGTCGAAGGTCACGCTCATCAGCGACTCGGTGACGCAGGTCTGGAACTCCGGGTCGGCCATCGTCGTCTCCGGCAGGATCTTCGTCTCGTCGACCACGCCGCCCACCTTCCTGTCGCCGATGATCCGGAAGTGCACCGCCAGGCGCCCCGCCAGCCGCGGGTTCTTCTCCAGCGCGTCGCCGTAACACTTCCGGGCCAGCGGGAAGAGATCCTCGCGCACGCGCTTCTGGATGTAGCGGGGGTCGACGTTGGTGTGGCCCGCGTCGTCGACGGCGAGCTCCGGCATGGTGGGGTACTCCGTCGGCCGGGGCGCCGACTGCGCGCCCGGCTCCGCCGACCCCCACGACGGGCCGGCCTCGGCGAGCAAGGCGCGGAGCTGCTCGCGCATGCGGTCCGCCGCGGCGCGATCGAGCCGGGGCACCGGGGGATCGTCGCCACCGCCGCTCGCCGCTGGTCGACCCGCCGCGGGCTCTCCGGCCGCTCCGGGCGCGGTCTCTCCCGCGTCCACCTCGGCGGCGACGCGCCGCCCGGCGCGCGCCGACGCCTGCTCCCACCAGCGGTAGAAAAGGAAGGCCGTCGCCGCGACGACGAGGACGGTCACTGCGAGACGCCAGGCGCGCATGCCGGTGAGACTAGGCGCCCCCCGCGCGACTTGGGCGGCGCTTCACTCCGGCTCGCGCGGGCCCACGCCGTGGCCGCTGTTCCACCAGCAGCCCTGGTCGCCGAAGACGACGCGCCGCGCGTCGTCCGGCCCGAGGGACTTCGCCAGATCCCCCTGCACGCTCTGCGACTCCCTCGCCAGCGCGAGGTAGGCCTGCACCAGGGGGTCCACCGCCTCGCCGGGCCGGGGCGCCGCCCGCGTGCCGGCGAGGATCTCGGCCACCTCGCGGACGTCCTCGTCGTACGCGCCCGGGTTGCGGGCGCCCGCCTGGTCCATGAGGATGCTCACGCACGCCTGCTGCCCGATGCGGCTCACGTCGGCGCCCCCCAGCGCCTGGCTGCACAGCGGCTGGATGATGCCCCACGTTCGCGCGTGCGAGCGCTGGAGCGCCGCCTGGACGATGGGCCCGTCCTGCGGCGCCAGGCCGAGCTTGTTCAGGTCCTTCTCGGTGAGGGCGTAGTCGCCCCGCGGACCGGCGCACGGCACGCGCATCCGCACCTCGCCCTTGCGGGCCAGCTCCTTCCAGTCGTCGGTCGACAGGTCGTACTCGCTCCTCGGCGGGCCGCCGTCCGACAGCTGCGCCTGCGCCTCGGCCAGCTCCTTCTCCAGCTTCTTCTTCTGCGCCTCGATGGCCTCGAGCCTGCGCCGGTAGTCGCTCACGGTGTCGGCCAGGTTCGCGTTGGCCATGGTCAGCGCCTTCTCGCCCTCGCTCGACTCCTGCTCGAACGCCTGCGCGCCGCTGACCACGGGACCGGTCGCCCGGACGCCGCCGGCGTCGGCCTGCGCCCCCTGCCCCGCCGCGACGTCGACGCTCTGGCCCGCGTGCGACACGGCCACCTTGCCCTCGTACACGCCGACGAACGCCGCCACGCCCACCACCGCCCCCAGCGTCCCCGCCACCGCATCCCTTCGCGTCATGTCCTCTTCTCCACCGCGCACCTTCACGCGGAAGCAGGTCCCCTTCACCGTCACGTCCGCCGCAGGCGTGTGCACCGCGAAGCGCGCGCCCGGCTCGACGCGCCAGAACACGTCGCCGCTCGACTGCGTGACGGCGTCGCCCTCCCACGACACGTGCGCGCCCTTCTCGAGCACCGCCACCGCGCGCATCCCGATCCGCACCTCGCGCGTCTCGTACGCCAGCACGTCGCCCCGGGCGTTCGCGCGCCGCTGGTGGGCGGTCATGGTGATCGCCGCCGCCGCCGCCACCGCCAGCAGCACCCCGGCCGCGATCCTCCGCCCGCGGCCCGCGCCGGGCGTCCGCCGCTCCGTCGCCTCGCGCGCGGCCTCGGCCACCACGCGCCCCGCGAAGCCCTCGGGCGGTTCCTGCGCCTTCCATGCCTCGAGATCACGTCGATCCATCGTCGTCCTCCGCCCGCAGCCGCTCGCGCATGTGCTGGCGCGCGCGGAAGAGCCGCGTCTTGGCCGTGTTCTCCGGGATGCCCAGCGCCGCGGCCACCTCGGCGACGGAGAAGCCGTGCACGTCGGCCAGCAGGAAGGCCGCCCGCTGGTCGTCGCCCAGCTCCTCGGCCGCGCCGGCGATGCGCCGGCCGAGCTCCCGTCGCGCCCGCTCGGTCTCGGGCGTGGCGGGATCGGGCACGTCGCGCGCGGCCTCGCCGGCGGCCAGCGGGAAGCGGCGCTTCTTGCGCGCGTCGAGCGCCAGGCGCGCGGCGATGGTGAGCAGCCAGGTCGAGGCGCGGGCCGCGCCGACGGGCTCGAACGCGGGCAGCGCGCGCACGGCGCGCAGGAACGTCTCCTGCGCCAGGTCCTCCACGTGGGGGCCGGGGCCGGTCATGCGGGAGAGCAGCGCGAAGACCGCCCGCTCGTAGCGCACCACGAAGGCCCGCAGCGCCATCGGGTCGCGCGCGCGCGCCCGCTCGAGCGTGACCCGGTCGAGCTCGCCCGGGTGGGCCACGGGAGCCATCGCGAGCGCCATCATCGCACCCCCGTTCCACGACGCGGGCCGGGAAAGGTTCCCCGGACGCTTCCTCCGGGCGTGCGGCCCCTTCCTTCCGGCGCGCGGCCCCTTCCTACCGGCGTGCGGCCCCTTCCTTCCAGCGTGCGGCCCCTTCCTACGGGCCTGCGGCCCCTTCCTACCGGCCTGCGGGCCCTTCCTACCGGCCTGCGGGCCCTTCCTACCGGCCTGCGGGCCCTTCCTCCCGGCGTGCGGGCCCTTCCTCTGGCCCTGCGGGTGCGACCGCGCGCAGGGAGGGCCTCAGCGCGTGCCGGGTCGGGGATTGAACACGATGGGCACGACCACCCGGCCCCTGCCCGCGGGCGGCGGCTTGAAGGGCGCGTCGCGCAGCACCTCGGCGGCGCAGGCGAGGATCTCCTGCCCCCCCTTCCACTGGTCGACGGCCACGTGCACGCCGTGGCCGGCGGAGTCGATGTCGATCGACAGCGTCGCGCTGGCGAAGACCGACGAGCCCGAGCGGTGCGCCGTCTGCTCGCAGTTGTGCAGGCGCGGCCGCATCGCCTCGACGGCCACGTACGCCGCCGCCGCATAGGCGTCGTTGGGCGCGCGCCGGCGCTCGGCCCCCTTGGTGAACACCGCCGGGATGGTGATGGTGGCGAAGCCCCCGAGGGGCGGGTGCAGGTGCACGTGCGCCGCCTGCCCGCGCATGCACACGAGCGCGTCGGGGGCCAGATCGCACGCCCCCCACGACTCCACCGCGACCACGTGCCCGGCCCGGTCGACGCGCAGGACCACCGCGACGTGCCCGTCCTGGGTCGGATCCATCATGAGACCGCGGTGGAAGCAGGTGCGGAACGTGGCGCGCGTCTGGTTGGCCGCCTCGTCGGTCAGCGTGGCGGCGCTGGCGGGCTGGAGCGCCTCGGGCTGGTCGGGCGCGCCCGCGTCGGCGTCGCCGCTCGCGCCCGGAGCGTCGACGGCGCTCTCCGGGACGGCCGCGGAGGCGGAGGCCGCGGGCGGGTGCCACTCCGGGATGGCCGGCACCCAGTCCTGCCCGATCTCGCCGGGCGGCGGGCAGTGCTCGAAGCGGTCGACCTGGTCGTTGCGGATCTCGAAGGTGGCCAGCTCGACCGTCGTGACCTTGCCACGCATGTCGGTGGGGACGCGAGGCCGCTCGCTCTGGCAGGCGACCGCCGCGACGACGAGCACGCCCAGCGGCACGAGCAGCAGCCCCGAACGCATGGTCGGCATCATACAGGCCCTCGGCCGACACCGTAGTCGCCTCCGCGAATCGCGCTACGGTCTCCCGCATGGCCAGCCGCGGACGCCGCCCGACCGCCAACCCGGGGGACACGCTGTTCGGCGCGGCGGCCCGCAAGAGCGTCGAGGGCGGCGCGCCCCTGGCCGACCGCATGCGGCCCGACACGCTGGACGACCTGGTCGGGCAGAAGCATCTGCTGACGCCGAGCTCGCTCCTCACGCAGGCCATCGCCGGCGACCGCGTCCGCTCGATGGTCCTGTGGGGCCCCCCCGGCAGCGGCAAGACCACGCTGGCCCGCGTCATCGCCGCGGCCACCAAGTCGCACTTCGTCCCGTTCAGCGCCGTGCTGGGGAGCGTGGGCGAGTTGCGGGAGATCGTCGCCGCGGCGCGGGATCGCCTGGCCTTTCACGGGCAGCGGACCATCGTGTTCGTCGACGAGATTCATCGGTTCAACAAGGCGCAGCAGGATGCGTTCCTGCCGCACGTGGAGGACGGGACCATCGTGCTGGTGGGGGCGACCACGGAGAACCCGAGCTTCGCCGTGAACGCTGCGCTTCTGTCGCGGTGCAAGGTGTTCCGCCTCGAGCCGCTGGGCGCCGAGGACCTGCTCCTTGTGTTGCGCCGCGCGCTCCACGATTCGGAGCACGGCCTGGGAGGGCGCGATCTGTCGGCCGACGACGACGCGCTGCGGGCCATGGCCGAGATGGCGCGGGGGGACGCGCGGCGGGCCCTGTCCACGCTCGAGCTCGTGGTCGACTACCTCGAGGCCCGGGGGGACAAGCACGTCACCGTGGAGGCGGTGGCGGCGGCGGAGAGCCACCGGCCCCTGCTCTACGACAAGAGCGGCGAGGAGCACTACAACGTGGTCAGCGCCTTCATCAAGTCGATGCGCGGCAGCGATCCGGACGCGGCCATCTACTGGATGATGCGCATCCTCGAGGCGGGGGACGACCCGCTCTTCGTCTCGCGGCGGATGCTCATCTTCGCCAGCGAGGACGTGGGCAACGCGGACCCGCGGGCGATGCTGGTGGCCGGGGCGGCCGACGCGGCGCTGCGGCGGGTGGGGATGCCGGAGGCGATGTACCCGCTGGCGCAAGCGTGCCTCTACCTGGCGAGCGCGCCGAAGTCGAACGCGTGCACGGTGGCCTGGCACAAGGCCAGGGAGCTGGTCGAGAAGCACGGCGCGCTGCCGGTGCCGAAGAAGCTGCGCAACGCGGTGACGCCGCTGATGAAGGACGAGGGCTACGGGCAGGGTTACAAGTACGCGCACAGCTTCGAGGGCGGCGTGGTGGCGGGCGAGACGTACCTGCCCGACGAGGTGGAGGGCACGCTGCTCTACGAGCCGACCGACCGCGGCGAGGAGGCGCGCATCCGCGAGCGCCTGGCGGCGATCCGCAACAGCAACAAGAAGAAGTGAGCGGGCGGGCCGGCCCGGGCGTCAGCCCAGCGTCCCGAGCGCGCCTTCGAGCTCGCTCATCGCGTGCGTGTCGCCCTTCTTGCGCGCCGCCTCGATGCCCGAGGCGAGCCACGCCTTGGCGTCGGCGATGCGGCCCATCTTCTCCAGCATCTGGCCGCACATCAGGTACATCGGCACGTAGTCGGGGGCGCGCTCGCGCAGCTTCTCGAAGGTGGCGAGCGCGTCGTCGTGCCGCTCCAGCGTCCGGTACTCCATGGCCAGGCCGTACCAGGCGAAGGGATCGTCGCTCCCCGAGCTACCGGAGCTACCGGAGCTACCGGAGGTTGTGAGCTTCACGAGAAACTCGAGTCGCTTGCTGGTCGCCGCCATCGCGAGCCTGCATAGCACGCGTGCCAGGTGCGGTATGATCCCGCGCATGGCTTCGTGCGCGTCGTGCGGGACGCCGGGCATCGCGCCGGACAGGGCGTGCCCGCGCTGCGGCGCCGAGCCGGCCGGGACCGGCGCGAGCCCCGGGCCCCCCACGCCGGAGCTCGAGCTCGACCTGCGCGCGCGGCCGCCGCCCAAGCCGCCCAAGCCGAGGAAGAGCGTCGAGGAGGACGCGCCGCTCGAGCTGGCGGTCGACCCGCGCGCGCTGGTGCAGGAGCGCGCCCTCGAGGCCCGCCACGGGCCCGCGGCGCCCGCGAACGTCCAGGCCGCGGCCTCGGCTCAGGTGGTCCGCGGGGCGGCGCCAGGGGGCTACGGGCGGTCGGCGACGTACCATCGCGGGCCGGTGGGGCACCCGCCGCCGGGCGCCCCGGCGGTGGGCGACCTCGAGTTCGACGCGCGCGTCCTGGCCGACTACGGCGAGCCCCCGCGCAGCTGGATCCTCGCGCCGCTCTACGCCTGGCGCGTGCTCAGGCGGCAGCGCGAGCTCAAGGCGGTCCTGGCAGGGCGGCGCGCGGAGGCGGCGCACGCCGCGGGCGAGCTGGAAGACGCGCTGGTGGCCTTCGCCGAGCGCGTGCGCCCGGCGGCCGAGAAGCAGCCGGGCTACGCGACGGTGCTGGAGGAGCTGTCGCGCGCGGAGGACCTGCTGCGCTCGCGCGACCGCGTCCTCGCCGCCGAGCAGGACGCGCAGACGGCGCGCCTGGCGCAGGTCGACGCGCGGCTGGCGAAGATGGAGGGCGAGCTGGCGCAGGCGCAGTCCGACGAGCGCACGCTGGCTGGCGAGCTGTCGTCGGCGCAGGGCGCCCTGGGCCGCGAGGAGGCGAAGCTCAAGCGCGCCGAGATCGAGCTGCGGTCGGCGCAGCAGCGCGAGGCGGGCAAGGCGGGCGGATGAACACGCCGCAGGCGCAGCCCGGAGAGGACCCGCAGACGACGCGCGCGCGCGCCCGCCTGGGCATGGTGCTGCAGGAGAAGTGGAGGCTCGACTCGCTCCTCGGCGTGGGCGGGATGGCGGCCGTCTACGCGGCCACCCACCGCAACGGCAAGCGCGTGGCGGTGAAGATGCTCCACGGCGAGCTGAGCCACGACGAGGAGGTGAAGCGCCGCTTCCTCCAGGAGGGCTACGCGGCCAACACCATCCAGCACGACGGCGCGGTGAGCGTGCTCGACGACGACGTGGCGCCCGACGGGTCGGCCTTCATCGTGATGGAGCTGCTGGAGGGGGAGACGGTGGAGGCGCGCTGGGAGCGGAGCGGGCAGCGCCTGCCGCCGCGCGAGGTGCTGGCCATCGTCGACCAGCTGCTCGACGTGCTGGCGGCGGCGCACGCCAAGAACGTCGTGCACCGCGACATCAAGCCGGAGAACCTGTTCATCACCCGCGGCGGCGCGCTCAAGGTGCTCGACTTCGGGATCGCCAAGGTGTTCGAGGCGACCCAGGCGCGGTCGACGTCGACGCGCGCGGGGACGGTGATGGGGACGCCGGCCTTCATGGCGCCGGAGCAGGCGCGCGCGCGGTGGGACGAGGTCGACGGACGGACCGACCTGTGGGCGGTGGGGGCGACCATGTTCACACTGCTGAGCGGCCGGCACGTGCACGAGGGGGTGAGCGGCAACGAGCAGTTCATCCTGAGCGCGACGACGCCGGCGCAGTCGCTGGGGCGCGTGACCCAGGGGGTGCCGCCGGCGGTGGTGGCCATCGTCGACGGCGCGCTGGCCTTCGAGCGCGAGCGGCGGTGGCCGAACGCGACGGCGATGCAGCAGGCGGTGCAGGCCGCGCTCGATGCGCTGGGGGGAGCCGAGCCGGTCGCTCCCTCGGGGCGGCGCCCGGCGACATCCACCGTGCTGAGCGGCGGCGTGGCGCGCGGTCAGGGGCCTCCGACGGCGGCCCATCCGGCGGCGGCGACGATGATCGACGTGACGGGGTCGACCACCGCGTCGACGGCGTGGGCGCAGGAGCGCGAGATGCGCCTCGCCGAGGCGACGAGGCTGCGCGCCTCGATCGCCGACCTGCAGCAGCGCCACGGCGCGGCGCGCAAGCAGGTGGCCGAGGCGCAGGCGAAGGCCGAGGCGGGTCGCGGGGAGCGGACGTCGCTCGAGCAGTGGTTCAAGCGGCAGGTGGGGACGCGCACCGCGGCGGTCGAGGAGGCGCGCAAGGGGATGCGGGGGAAGATGGTGGAGACGGCGCGGCGGGCCATCGGCGACCGCGCCGTCTTCGGCGCCGAGCTCGACCCGGCGCGCGAACAGATCGCCAAGCTCGAGGGGGCGTCGGCGTCGGCCGCGCGCGACGTCGAGGTGCACACGGCGGCGCTCGAGTCGTACGACCAGCGCTCGCTTCGCCTGGGGGTGCTGCTGATGGGGGTGGCGGCGGCGCTGCTGCTGGCGCTCGTCGTCGTGCCCATCGTGTGGCGCGCGACGCGCGTGGTGGAGCCGCCGATTCCGGGGCTCACCGAGCCGGCCACGACGCGCTAGGCCTCCCGGGGGGGGCGCCTAGAAGCTGGTGACCTCGGCGGCCGTCGCCTCGTCGATGATCCCCTGGTGGAGGAGCGCCGCCACCGACATCTGGAACGTCCGCATCCCGTACGGGTGCGTCCCCTTCTCCATGAGCGCCTTGAGCGGCGGGTTGTGCTCCGGCTGCCGGATGCTCTCCTTGACGGACTGCGACACGACCAGCACCTCGGACGCCAGGACGACGCCCGCGCCGTCCGCGCGCGGGAGCAGGCGTTGGGCCAGCACGCCCTGCAGGCAGCTGGCGATGCGGACGCGGTTCTCGTGCACGTCCCCGCGCATGAGCGCCAGCATGCGGTTGACGGTGCGCACCGCGTCGCTGGTGTGCAGCGTCGCCAGCACGAGGTGACCCGTCTCCGCCGCCTTGAGGGCGATCTCCATCGTCTCGTCGTCGCGGATCTCGCCGACGAAGATGACGTCCGGATCCTGGCGCAGGGCCGCTCGCAGGGCCGCCGCGAAGCTCGCCGTGTCGAGCCCCACCTCGCGCTGGCTGATGCTCGACATCTGATCGCTGTGCAGGAACTCGATGGGGTCCTCGACGGTGACGATGTGGAGCGCCTGTGTCGCGTTGAGGTGCGCCACCATGCTGGCGATCGACGTGCTCTTGCCGTTTCCCGCGGCGCCCACCACGAGCACCATCCCGTTCTGGCGCTCGGCCAGCTCGCGCGCGACGGGCATGGGCAGGCCCAGCTCCTCCATCTGCGGGATGTCCGACGGGATGTGGCGCATGACCACGGCCAGGCTGCCGCGCTGGCGGTAGACGTTGACGCGGAAGCGGCCGATGCCCGCCGCCGCGTACGACGTGTCGTACTCCTTGAGCTCGCCGAGCCGCGCGGCGACGTCGGTGTTGGTGATGACGATGCGGGCGCAGGCCTCCGTGTCCTCCGGCGTGATCTTCTCGGTGCGGAAGTAGATCATGTCGCCGCGGATGCGCGCTCCCGGCGGCTGACCGACCTTGAGGTGGACGTCGCTGGCCTTGCCGGCGACGGCCTTGGCGAGGAGCGAAAGGAAGAACTTCTCGTCCGCGAACGGGCTCGGCACGGCACACGCAGCGTAGCTCGCGCGCGCCGCCTCCGTCACGAACGCTCGACGACGCCGATGTAGGGCAGGTTGCGGTGACGCTCGGCGAAGTCGAGGCCGTAGCCGACGACGAAGCGGTCCTCGATGGTGAAGCCGAGGTAGTCGATGGGCACCACGACCTTGGCGCGCGCCGGCTTATGGAGCAGCGAGCACACCTTGACGCTCGCGGGCGCGCGCGTCCGCAAGAGGTCCATCAGGTGGGCGATGGTGAGCCCGGTGTCGACGATGTCCTCGACCAGCAGGACGTCCTCGTGCTCGATGGGGCGCGACAGATCCTGTGTGATCTGCACGACGCCGCTCGACTCCGTCCCCTCGCCGTAGGACCGCACGCCGAGGAAGTCGACCCGCAGCGGCAGGTCGATGCAGCGCATGAGATCGGCACCGAAGACGAAGCTGCCCTTGAGCACGCAGACGAGCACCAGGTTCCGGCCGGCGTAGTCCTTGGTGATCTCGGCGCCGAGCTCGCCCACGCGCTTGGCGATCTGCTCGGTGGTCAGCATCGTGACGAGGCGTTCGGTCATGGAGGTGATGCGAGGGATTAGAGAGGTCGGCGGGAGTCGTCAACGGCCGGGTGCGCCGAGGGCACGGACGTCGAGCCAGCGCCCGTCGGTGGTGACGACGACGGCGCCGTCGCGGTCCGTACGCCAGACGCGTGCCCCGGCGGCGGCCAGCGCCTCCAGCGTCACCGGGTGCGGGTGACCGAAGCGGTTGCGGCACCCCACCGAGACGACCGCTTCGCGAGGGGCGACCGCCGAGAGGAACGCGGGCGTCGACGAGGTGCGGCTGCCGTGGTGCCCGACCTTGAGCACGTCGGCCCGGAGGCGGTCGCGCGAGGCGGCGAGGAGGGCGGCCTCCTCGTCGTGCTCGGCGTCCCCCACCAGGAGGAGCGCGCGCTCGCCGTAGGCGATGCGCAGGACCAGCGAGTTGTCGTTGGGCCCCCGGTCGGAGCTGAACGTCGGGCAGGGGGCGAGCACGTCGATCCTCGCGCCGCCGAGCTCGCGCGAACCGCACAGCACGTCGGGGCGCAGCACCGGCACCGAGCGCGCGCGCGCCCCGGCGAGCATGGCCGCGTACCCGCCGCCCACGCCCTCGCGCTCGCCCTCTCCGGTGTCCCAGAGCGCGCCGACGCGCACCGCGTCGAGCCCGGTCGCCAGGCCGCCGAAGTGGTCGGGGTGCGGGTGGGTGAGGACGACGGCGGCCAGCAACGTCCGGCGGCGCGCGCGCAGCTCCGGCGCTAGCACGCGGGCGCCGACGTCGATCGGGCTGCCCACCAGGCCGCCGCCGTCGACGACGAACGCCTCGCCGTCGGGCAGGTCGACGATGGCCGCGTCGCCCTGGCCGACGTCGAGGAACGTCGCCCTCAAGACGCCCCGCGGGGCCCCTGCCCGACGCGCCCCGAGCTCGAGCAGGAGCAGGGCCGCGACCGAGCCGGCGGCCAGCATCATGCGCACACGCACCCGAAGGACGAAGGCGCCGAGCGCGACCGCGACCACGACCAGCTGCCACGACGTGGGCTGCGGGACGTCGGCGGAAAGGGCGGGGACGGCGAAGCCGCGCGCCACGGCGCGCACCAGGACCAGGGCGCCCGAGGCGGCGACCGCGCACCCCTGCTCGGCCGCGGGCCACCAGGGGAGCAACGCGTGGACGAGGCAGAGCGGCAGGGCCGCGCATTCGCCGACCGGCACCGCGAGCAGGTTCGCGAGCACGCCCCCCAGGGGAACGGTGGGCGCGAAGCGGGCGAGGATCGGGACGCAGGGGATCGAGGCCGCCAGCGTGGTCGCGGCCGCGCGCGCCACCGGGGCCAGGCGCTCTGGGACGCGCGCTTGCAGACGGTCGGCCAGGGGCCGCGCGAACGCCAGCAGGCCTGCCGTCGCGCCCGCGGACAGCATGAAGGAGAGGTCGAACGCCACCAGCGGGTCGGCCACGGCCATCGCTCCCAGCGAGAGCCCGAAGGCCCGCGTCGCGTCGGAGCGACGCCCGAGGGCCCTGGCGAGGAGCGCGGCGGTCGCCATCCACGCCGCGCGCTCGGTGGACCCACCTGCCCCCGCGAGCTCGGCGTAGACCCAGGCGACGGGCACGCCGATCGCCGCCGCCAGGCGCCCCACGTCGACGCTCGCCGCGACGCGCTCGATCCGCGCCAGCACGCCTTCGAGCGCGCGCACGGCGACCGCCAACACGAGGACCAGGTGCATCCCCGATACGGCGAGCAGGTGCGAGAGGCCGCTGGCCCGGAAGCTCCGGTCGTCGTCCGGGGCGAGGTCGCTCTCGCCGAGCACGAGCGCGCGCGCCATCGGCGCGAGGTCGGACGCGAAGGTAGCATCGATGCGACGTCGCACCCGGGACCGCGCGCGGTCGATCCAGGCGAGGAGCCCGGAGCCCCGGCGTGTCACCCGTACGTCGAGCGTCCCGCCGGTGCGCACGACGCCGCGGTGCGCCTGGGAAGGCCGAGGGTCGCCGCCCGCCGCGTTCCAGAGGCGCTGGGGAGCGCCGAGTGTGGCGACGACATCGGCCTCGTCACCGCGCGCGAGATCGTCCGGGCCGCCGTAGAGCGTCGCTTCTCCGCGCCAGGCCACCGCCTCTCCCTCGCACACGAGCCCGTCGAGCCGAGCGTCCCATCGAAGCGCATCGCGCACCCGGATGGGCGACGAGTCGATCTGGGCGTGGCCGACACAGCGCCTGGGGAGGCCGAGCGCGGCGTCGGCCTCCGCGCGCAGGGCCTCGTGGCGCGCGACGGCGCAGCCGCCCCGGAGCGCCCCCGTCGCGAGCGACAGGACGACGACGAGGGCGGCGCGCGCGCCAGTGCGCCTGCCCGCCGCGACGCGTCCGAGCGCGAGCAGCGCCACGGCGGAGAAGGCCACCTCCCATGGAGCAACGAGGACGAGGCCGCCGGCGGCGAGCGCAGCGCCTGCGAGGAGGAGTGTGTCGACCGGACGGTTCATGTGAGCGGCTGCGCGAAGAGCAGCGCTCGTGCCGGCGCGCGCTGCACGCGTTTTCCGCGGCTCCGAGCGCTGCGCCTCCTGTCCGGTGCTGTCCCGGTCGCTTCGGATGCTGGCCCGGGACAGGGGCCGGCGTGCGACGCCGCCGACGAAACGCGCTCGACGCTCGATGTAGGTGTCTCGCCACCGCGTTGCCGCCGGCGGTGCCTCCGCCTAGTCTCGGAAGCAAGTGTCGCCTTCGCTGCTTCGCGTGGGAGCGGGACCATGAGCCAGCGGTTCATCCGGTGCCCGCACTGCGGCCTGCCGCACGACGGGTTGCAGATCATCTGTCCGGCGACCGGCAAGGCCATCCGCAAGGACAAGAGCGAGCGCGCCGCCGCGTCCGAGCCTCCGCCGCCGGCACCCGCGGCGCCCCACCAGCGCGCGCACCCGTCGACGCTGCCGCCCCGCGGTCCTCAGCGCGACCTCATCGGCAAGACGATCGGCGGCAAGTACGTCGTGCGCAGCGTGCTCGGCGAAGGGGGGATGGGCACCGTCTTCGAGGCGGAGCACCTGACCATCGGCCGCGCGGTGGCCGTGAAGGTGCTGCACCCGAACCAGGCGCGCAAGAAGGACGCGGTGCGTCGCTTTCACCAGGAGGCCCGCGCCGCCGGCGCCATCGGGCACCCGAACATCTGCGAGGTGTACGACCTCGGCACGCTCGACGACGGCAGCCCCTATCTGGTCATGGAGAGGCTCGTCGGCGAGACGCTGGCCGATCGCATCGCCGCCGAGGGCGGGCTGCCCTTCGACGACGTGATCGACACTCTGGTGCAGGTGCTCTCCGGCCTGGTCGCGGCCCACGAGAAGGGGATCGTCCACCGCGACATCAAGCCGGAGAAC
>DATBQU010000200.1:0-22779 GCA_036560665.1 Polyangiaceae bacterium | reverse complement strand
GGTGGGCCCAACGCCGTCGGGAGGCCCGGCGATCTCGTGCTCGAGAACGACGAGGTGGTCTTCGTCGTCGACCAGCTGGGCTCGAGCTCCGGATTCGCGGAGAGCGGCGGCAACCTGGTCGACGCCGCCGACGCGAAGGCGCGCAAGGACGAGCTGGGGATGGTGTTCACTTACTTCGGGGCTTTCCCTCGGCAGGGCGTCTACGAGGAGCTCTCGAGCGGTACGCTCGACGACGGTAGCGCGTGGATCGAGGCCAGGGGCCACGAGCTCTACGAGGCCAAGCTCGCCGTCGTCACCCGTTACACGCTGCACCCGCCCGACCGCACGGTGCTGGTCGAGACGGCGCTCGAGAACACGGGCGACGCGCCCGTCGAGATCGCCTCGCTGGGCGACGCCATCCAGTGGGGCGGAGCCGAGAAGGTCGCGCCCGGCAAGGCCCGTGACTTCAAGGGGCCGTCGAGCGGGCCGTACATCGGCGGCGTCGGGCGCTACACGAGCTACGCCATCACCTCGACGGAAGGCGCCGTCGACGGCGTCAGCGGCGGCTCGTGGACCGACACCGTGCAGCGCAAGGGCGTGAAGCTCGCGCGCGGCCAGAAGACGGATTACGCACGTGTCTTCGTCGTCGGGGAGCGACCCGACACGTCGAGCCTCGTGGCGGAGCTGACCATGACCGCGGGCCAGGCCGTGGGCAGTCTCCAGGTCGTGGCCCCGTCGGTGCCTCCGGGGGCGAGCATCCAGCTGGTGCTCGAGGGGTCGACCGAGCCGCTGACGCTGGCGGCGCCATTCGAGGGCGTGGTGCCGCCCGGCCGCTACACGGCCCGCATGGACGGGGGCAAGGCGGTGGGCCCGGTCGACGTGAAGGCTGACGGGCAGGCGAGGCTCGAGCTGCCGCTGGAGCCCGTGGCGACCGTCGGCGTCACCTGCCTGGCTGGCGCCGCACCGATGCCCTGCAAGGTCACGCTCGAGGGCACCGGCGCCACGAGCCGGCCCGACTTCGGGCCCGCGCACGTGGCGGGGCCGGCGCGCAACCAGGCGACGACGGCGACCGGTCACGTCGACGTATCCGTCGCGCCAGGGACGTACCGCATCACGGGGTCGCGCGGCCCCGAGTATGCGCTGGGGCAAGCTGACGTGCAGCTCGCGCCCGGCGAGCACAAGGAGCTGGTCCTGTCGATCGCCCGCGTGGTCGACACCGCGGGATACCTCGCGTGCGACTTCCACCAGCACACGATGCTCGGCGCCGACGCGCCAGTGGGCACTCGCGACCGCGAGATCGCCAACGCCGCGGAGGGGGTCGAGATCGCCGTGGCCAGCGAGCACAACGTGGTGGCCGATCTCGAGCCGGTGGTGAAGGAGCTGCATCTCGAACGGGAGCTCGTGGCCATCGCCGGCGACGAGCTGACCACCGATGCGAGCCGCCACCCCTGGGGACACGCCAACGTCTTTCCCATGACGGCCGACGCCAGCAAGCCGCGCGGTGGGGCTCCCGCGGTGCGCGACCGCGGCGCCCACGAGCTCTTCGACGCGATCCGCGCCGCCATCCCGGGCGACTTCGTCCTCCAGATCAACCACCCTCGCACGGGCCCCACGGGGTACTTCGACCAGATGGGGCTCGACCGGGCGCGAGGCGTGGGCACCGGGGCCGGCTACGACGCGGGGTTCGACGCGCTGGAGGTCTGGACGGGGCGCTTCGTCGACTCGCGAGCCAAGGTCCTCGACGACTGGCGCGCGCTGCTGCGCACCGGGCACCCGGTGACGCCAACCGCCGACACGGACACGCACGGGATAGTCGGGCAGGAGGCGGGCTACCCGCGCACGTACGTGGGTGTGGCCGACGACGCGCACCTCGAGGGGTGGGACGCGGCGCGCACGGTGGACCTGGTGCGCGGGATCAAGGCCCGCCGCGACGTCGTTCTCACCAACGGGCCCATGCTGCGGGTCAGGGCCAGCGGCGCTCCCGTCGGCGGCCTGGCCCGCGGGCGCTCGGTTCGGCTCGAAGTGCACGTGGAATGCGCGCCGTGGATCGACGTGGATACGGTGCGCGTGCTCCGCGCCCGGGACGGGGCAGACAGCGCAGCGGAGCAGGCGAAGGCGGTGACCCTCGCTGCGACCCGCAGCGGAGGGCTCGCCGCCGACGTGGTGTTCACGGTACGGTCCGACGTCGACGACGCGCTGGTCGTCGTGGCCAGCGGCTCGAAGCCGATGACGCCGGTGCTGGGCGGGGATCCCAGGGAGCTCTTGCCTTGGGCCATGACCGGCGCCATCTGGATCGACGCGGACGGCGACGGCAAGGCGCTGGGACGCTGATCGCATCAAGCGCTTGCGCCCGGGCGCGGGTGGACTACGTTGCGCGCTCACCTTCGGGGCGTAGCGCAGCCTGGTTAGCGCACTTGACTGGGGGTCAAGGGGTCGGAGGTTCGAATCCTCTCGCCCCGACCGGGTCCGACGGAGCAAAGGCCGTCGGACCCGTCGGTTTTCTTCAGCGCGACGAGAGCCAGCGAAGGATGGCGTAGGCCACTGCCCCCGCGACCCACGCCGCCGTGCGGGCGTGCATCTGCTCCCGGTGCCCCCAGTAAGGCGCGAGGGGCGCCACCACCAGCGCGGCGAGCGCCCGCCAGCGGGGCCGACGCGCGGCCAGCCCGACCGCCAGCGTCACGTGCGCCGTCACCAGCGTCGCGAAGGAGAGGATGACGCCTCCCGCCAGCAGCTCGTCACGCGACATGAGCCATCAGTATCTGTGCTGCCACACCAGGTCGAGGATCGAGGTGCCGGCGTCGCCGACGGTGGTCTCGAGCGACCACTGGCGGACGAAGCGCCAGTCGAGGGTGAAGAGCGTCCTGTCCTGGTTCGCTCCCGGCGGGGGAACACCCAGCACCATCGCCACCTGGAACGAGATGTCTCGCGCGATCTGCAGCTCGACCTCGGGTCGCGGCGTCGTCTGCGACGTGTCGACCTTGGCCGAGATGCCGCCTACCAGCCCGAAACCCTCCAGCATCTGGTTGACGCCGCCGAGCGCGCGGTTGATGGGCTGCGCCGCGGCGCCTCCCGCGACGCCCAGAGCACCCGACCCCTGCGCCGACTGGCCGGTGCTCGACGGAGCCTGAGCGTCGGCCGTACCGAAGAGGATGAGCGACAGGATCTCGTTCTTCGAGAGCGCCGGTTCCGAGCGGAGGGTGACCTTCCCCGTCTTCAGCGGCCCCACGAAGTCGGCGTAGACGGTCGTCCCGTCGGGGGCGACCCACGAGGCCGTCAGGACGACCTGCGGGTTGGTCGGGTCGTCGACGAACGTCACCGTCCCGCGCTCGATGGTGAACTTCTTGCCCTGCACGTCGATGGTGCCGCTGGGAAGCTGGATCTGGCCGGTGGCGTCGACGTCGTCGGCCACGTTGATGGTCGCCGAGCCCTCGAGGCGCACGTCCAGGTCGGTCCCGCGCGTTACCTGGACGTCCTTGCCGAGGTGGACGGCGATCCGCGCGCGCGGCGCCGCTTCGGTGCCCTTGTCGGAGGAGTCTGCGGTGGCGTCGAGCGGGACGGCCACGAAGTCGCCCGGCCCGTGCTGGATGCCGGTGCGCACGCCCGGCAGCGGGCCGAGCGGCTGCACTGCGTGTGCCGAGGACAGCGGAAGCTGGAGGCGCGCCGAGGGCAGGTCGACGTGGACGTCGAGGCCGCCCTTGCTCTCGTGGCTGGGGTCGAGGGCGAGGGCGACCTGTCCATCGAAGATGCCCACCTGCACGCCGTCGACGACGAGCGGGAGCGGATCCCTCCTGGACACCTGCAGCTGGGCTCGCGCACCCGCGAAGGCGAGCCCGTCGAGGCGCGCGGTGGCGGCCGCCTCCACCTTGCCGGTCACTCCTCGCGCGGACACGTCCTGCGCTCGGATCAAGCCGTCGGGCGTGAGCGTGATGCGGGCTGTCGCGTCGTGGAACTCCCCGCCCAGGGCGTTCAGCTCGAAGACGCCTTCCGTCAGCGTGACCGTCCCCTGCGGCCGCACCGCCT
Source organism: Polyangiaceae bacterium (assembly GCA_036560665.1). Lineage (GTDB taxonomy): Bacteria > Myxococcota_A > Polyangia > Polyangiales > Polyangiaceae > Palsa-1150. The sequence continues at coordinate 18,780 of DATBQU010000200.1, read as the reverse complement.
TCGATGCCGGATCGATCTGCCAGCGCGCGTCCGCGTCGATCCGACCGTCGAGGTCCGCGAACGTCCCGGACACGAACGGCAGCAGCAGCTGGGCGCGGAACTGGCTGGCCGCGAGCGCGACTTCCGCCGGCTGCGACGCGTCGATGGAGGGCAGCAGCGCAGCTCCCCAGTGCGCGCCGAAGTGCGCGTGAGCCTCTGCGTACCCGTCCTCCTGGTCGATGCGCGTCGAGGCGTCGGCCTTGCTGCCGTCGACCGACGCCTGCAGGCTCGCCGCGCGCACGGGGATGTCGCCCACCTGAAGCTGCTCGAACGTCAGCGCGAGCGTCGCGCGTGCATCTTCGTGCCATCCGTCGAGGGTGACGTCGCCGCTCGCGCGCCCGCTCATTTGGTGGTCGTCGAACACGGCCAGGCTCTGCACGGGGAAGCGCGTGAGCTTCGCGTGTCCCGAGGCCCTCCACGGGACGGCGCCCCCGCGGAGACCGGCGACGAGGTCGGCCGCCCGGGCGTCCACGCTGGCGTCCGCCTGGAGGACCGTCTTCCCGCGGGCGCCGGCCTGGAGCGTTCCCGTGGCCCGCTCGCCATCGTAGTGAGCCGACAGCATCAGGTCGACGGGCAGCGCGAGCAACGTGACCTGCGCCCTGCCGCGGGCGAGGCTCGCCTTGATGTCGACGACCGGGGCCACCAGCGATCCGCTCCAGCCGACCTGCGCGGCGAGCTGACCGTGCATTCCCCGGGTGCCGAGCACGGGCGGCAGCGTCGCCAGGTCGCGCTCCGGGAGGGTGAGCCTGGCCTCGAACGGCATCGATCGCAGGACGTCGACGAGGGGCTCGTCGCTGGAGAAAACGAGGGAATACGGCACCGCGTGGGAGCTCGCCGCGACCGCCGCGAGCGCACCCGCGGCGTCTGCGACCTGCGCGTCGATCCCGGTGGCCCCGGTGTCGCCGTCGACCGTCACGTGCACCGAGGCGTCCACGCCTTCGATGCGCCACGGCGTGGTCGCCCCGGCGAGGACCAGCCCGGTCGTCCGCGCGGTGAGGTCGACGTCCGGCGTCAGATCGCGCGCCGAGTCGCGCGCGAGCCGGCCATCCACGTCGAGCGCCCCCGCGAGCTTGCCGAACGGCAGGCTCCCCGGGGGGACGCGCGTGGCGAGCTTCGCGAGGTCGACGTGCGCGGCGACGATCAGGGTCCCCCAGCCGTCCCGCCACGACGACCACGCCAGCGGACCGGCCCCGCCGATCTCTCCCGCCGTCAGCTTCAGGTCGATGGTGCCCAGATCGCCCACGCCGGCGGAGGCCTCGCCCGACGCGCGGCGCCCCTCGAGCTTCGCATCCACGTGGGCCTTCAGGTCGCGCAGGCCGGACAGGGACGCCTGCGTCAGATCGAGAACGATGCGCCCATCGGCTCCGTTCCGCCGCACGCTGGCGTCGACGTCGAGCGCCAGTCTCCCGCCGCTGACCTGGGAGACACCCGTCAGCCGGCCGATTCTGGCCAGGTCGAGCCCCCGGCTGCGCGCTCTCAGCAGCAGGGCACCAGGAGACAGCTGAAGCGTGGCGCTCAAGGGCGCGCCGATCCCGTCGACCTCGGCGTTCTCCACCCGAACCTCGCCCGCGCCAATGCGGACCAGCGCGGCCTTGGCGCGCGCGCGATCGCGCCCGCGCTCCACGTTCAGGAAGACGTCGCGCAGCGTCGCGCCGTTGTCGACGGTCACGTCGGCCTGTCCGGTCACGTTCACCCCGTAGCCGCGCATGGATGCGCTCACCGCCGTGCCGGAGAGGGGACCGTGCGACTCGGCGAGCACGTCGTCGAACCTCAGCCCGGCGGCCGCGAGCCCGCGGCCGCTCAGAGCGGCGTCGATCCACGGCGCCGTGAGCGGGCCGTTCGCGTGCGCCGTCACCTTTGCCTCGCGCAGTTCGACGCCGCCCGCCCCCAGCATGCCGCCGGTTGCGTCGACCTGGGCGTCGATGCGCCGCGCACCGAGGTCGACGGTGCCTCGAGCGCGCGCACGGAGCTCTCCGCGCGCCAGAGCGCCGATGCGCGGAACGGCTTCCAGGCGGTCGATGCGCGTCGTAGCGTCGAACGCGAGCTCGAACGAGGTCCCCTTCGGTGCGAGGGCCAGCATCACCTCGGTGGGCGCGCCTGGCTCGCGAACCAGGAGCGTGGCGCGCGCGCGCAGGGTTGGCTGGGAGTAGAGGTCGCTCGTGAGCTGCCCGATCAGAGCGGTCGCAGGCACCCGCGTCGCGCCGACCGAGCCCCCGTCGAGATCGAGCGCGAGCAACCCTCCCACCGCGCCACCCCGTGTCGCCACCAGCAGCACGTCGCCATGGGCCGACAGATCCGAGTGCGGCGCCGAGGCTGCGAGCACGTGGGAGTCGATCGACCAAGCCGACACGTGCAGGCTGGCGTGCAGCTCGTCGTCGACGGTGATCGGGCCCTGGATCGCCGCCGTGCCGTCCCCCACCGACACCCGCGCCCGCAGGTAGAGCCACGGCAGCGCGCCGCGCACGTGCACGTGCGCCCTCGATGGCGCGACGAAGGGACACTCCGGCCAGAAGCCGCGGAGATCCTCCGGCTTCGCCTCGGGCACGTCGAGCGAGGCTTCGAGCTCGTCGCCGCTGGCGATCACCTCCGCCGACTGCGCGATGCCGCCCACCGTGCCCTGCCAGGACGCGCGCACGGAGCGCTCGCTGCCGTCAGGAGAGGGCTGCACCAGGTGCGCCCGGAGCGTCCCTCGCGCCGTGGCGCCGCCCGGCAAGGCGCGGGCAACCAGCGACGAGCGCGTCACGTTGATCCCGAGCACCCCCGGCGCGACCAGGACTGCCGCCTCCGAGTCGTCGGCGTCGGCGTCGATGAGAGGCGCGCCCACCGGCTGGCCATGGACGGTGGCGTGCCCGATCCACGCCCCCGGGATCGACAGCCGGACACCGCGGGCGGGAGGAGCCGAGGGAGGAGGCGCCTGGGGCGGCACGAAGGCCCTCTCCAGGCGCAGCGCGCCCGACTCGTCCGGGTCCAGGCTCACGTCGGCCCGGGCCACCCGAACGTCGCTCAGGCTGACGATCAGGTCGCCCCCGGAGACGAGCGATCGCAGAAGCTCCAGCGTCGCGATGCGCGACCGCGCCCCCTCGACGCGAAGGACGCGACGCCCGGACGGGTCGTCGACGTGGGCATCGACGTCGGCCACGCCCGTGGGTCCGAGCGCGCCGATGCGCTCGATGGTCAGCCGGCCCGGGAGCGCCGATGCGAGCGCAGCGTTGACGCGCGCAGCTACCGAGCGCCGGACGACAGGCAGGTCCATGTGGAGAAGGAAGCTGCCGGTGGCCACCAGGACGAAGAGGGTGACCGTCGAGCCCACCCGGCCGAGAGCGCGCGCGCGCCGCCCCATCAGAAGGCCTCTCCGATCCCGAAGGAGACGGCGATGGGGACGGTGTTGAAGAACTTGGGCTGCCTGCCCTCGGTGGGATCCTTCGCGAACACGGCGTCCTCGTCGGGAAAGCCGATCACCTGCAACGGCTGGATGCGGTAGCCGACGTCGAGCCGGATGGGGCCGACCGGGGTGTCGTACCGGGCGCCCGACCCGCACGACAGGTGCAGGTGATCGGGCCGCAGCGTGGCCTGCTGGGCCGCCACGTCGCCCGCATCGCAAAACACGGCGGCACCCAGGGGCCCCGTCAGGTCGAAGCGCACCTCGAGCGAGGCCTCCCACAGCGTGAAGCCGCCGATGGGGACCGAGCAGTTCGTAGGGTCGTAGCTCGCGCTCCCGAAGACGCAGCCATTGGCCACCGACGACGCGACCGCGCCCGGGTTGAGGAACGGGACCAGACCATGGGGCGCGATGCCCCGCAGCGGAAAGCCCCGGTTGGTGCTGGGGCCTCCCGAGAAGAATCCGCGGAAAAAGACGATCTCGATATCGCGGTCGATGTCCGCCGCGGAGCCGGGCGGCGACGCGTCGCCCAGGTGGTTGCGCACGTAGTCGCCGTAGTTGCTGGCGAAGAGAAACCCCATGGATCCACGCGCTGCAAGCGTCACGCCCCGTGACAGCGGCACGTAGCCTCGCAGCTCCGGCTGCACGCGGAAGTCGGTGGCGCTGCCCCCGACCCCGGCGACCTGGAGGTCGTTGGAGGCATAAAACCCGGCGTGCGGATGCACTGGATCGTCGCGGAAATCGAACACCGTGGTGAGCTGGGGGAACGACAGGAGGATGTTGGGCAACGGCTCGCGGATCGGGTTCGAGGCGATGTACGAAAAGGGGAATTCTCCCTGCACATTGTGCGCGAGGCTCGCGAAGAAGTGCTTACCGAGACGCCGGTCGAGACCGATCGAGCCCTTCGGCTCCACGTAGCCGACGACGGGCTGCTGGGGGTCGGGGTTGGAGACCACGAGCAGAGGGTACGTGTTGAGCTCCGGACGCACGAAGAGGGTGGTGCGCGACTCGAGGAATCCAGGCTGGCGCAGCTGGAGGCGCAGGCGCTCCTCGGGCAGGAAGTTCTGGGGCGTCACGATGTTGTTCACCCGCGTGGGGTAGAGGACGACGCCCGGCTTGAGATCGACGCTGAAGTCGCGCAGATCCCCGAGAAAGTCGTGGTCCTCCCATCCGGCGAGGGCGTGGAGCTCGGTCTTGATCTCGTCGAACTCGACGCCGCCACCCAGCCGGAGCACGCGCAGCTTGGTCGGCTCGATCTTGACCGTGAGCGGAACGACGGGCACCGGTGGATCGGCGAGCACCGGGACGATCTGGGCGGAGCTCAGCACCTCGAGGTCGAGCAGCGCTTGCGTGGCCGCGTCGAGCTCGGCTGCGGAGTAGGGTTTGCCCGTCCGCAGGTGCATGGCGCGGCGAAGCGGGGCTTCCTCCATCGGCTGCACGAACTTGCGCGCGTTGTCGGTCTGGGTATCGACGATGGTGATGTCGCCGTAGACGCACGGCGGCCCGGGCCGCACCGCGAACGCGTAGTCGACGGCATGCACCCCGAGATCCGACTGCGCGTCCGCCTGGGCGGTGGCGTAGGCGTAGCCGCGATCGGTCAGCGCGCGCACGATCGCCGTCTGCGCGTTCCTGTAGGCGTCCTCGCTGAAGCGCCCGCCGCGCGGGAGCGCACCGGTGGCGGCGACTCGCACCGCGTCGGCCACCTCCGGCGGGAGCCCCTCCAGGCCGTCGATCCGCACCTCGCGGTTCAGCGTGGGCGGTCCCTCGTCCACGACGATCTCGACGCGAACGTGGTTGTCGCTCTCGTGCACGACCCGCGCCGTGCGCGCGTGCGCTTCGAAGAACCCGTGGCCTCGGTAGTAGCGCTCCACGCGTGCCAGGTCGCGCTGCAGCATGGAGGCGTCGAAGATCGAGTGCTCGTAGACGACCCCGCGAAAGAGCCCCAGGAACTTCGGCGTCGCGGTGGTGGCGAGCTCGTCGGCTACGTCGTCACGGTCGAGGGCGCGCGCGTTGACGATGCGCACCGAGTCGACCGCCGAGCGCCCCTCGGGCACGGAGGTGCAGCCGGCCAGCGCGGCCAGCGCGGTGACGCAGGCGCAGGCGTGCGCGAACGAGGCATGAGGTCGGAGGCGCATCGCGCTGGTCGCTCCGCGATACTACGTGCTTCAATCCGCGGCGATGCGCATCGCGGCCATCGCTCTCGGCGTGCTCGTCGCCGGATGCTCCGCCTCCGTGCGGCACCCGGCCTACGCTCCGCAGCCGGGCTCGGCGCTGATGGAGGTCACGGCGCCGCCGCCGCCGGCGCGCGTCGAGATGGTCCCCGCGCGCCCGACCGCCGACGCGGTCTGGGTCGACGGTGAGTGGACGTGGCGTCGCGGGCGCTGGGCGTGGACCCTCGGGCGCTGGGTCATCGCGCCCTCCGGAGGCGCATTTTCGCCGTGGGTGTTCGAGCGAGGGCCGGACGGCAGGCTCTGGTATGCCCCGGGGGTGTGGCGTGACGGCAAGGGCGCCCCGCTCGACCCGCCTGTGGCGCTGGCGAGCGCGACCGCGGAGGCCAGCGCGGTGGTCAACGCGGAGGGAACGGTCGAGATCACGGGCCCCATCCGTCGCCCCAACACGCATCGCCGGACGACGGTCCCTTGAAGGCCCGATGTCGCGTATCCTCCTAGGCCATGGCGACCAAGAAGAAGGCGAAGAAGAAGGCCTCGGGCAAGAAGAAGCCGGCCGCGCCGGCCAGGAGCGCGAAGCGGAGCGCGAGGCGAGTCGCGAAGAGGGTGGCGAGGAAGCCGGCTCCGAGGGCCAAGGCGAGGGTGCAGGTCAGGGCCAAGGTCAAGGCCAAAGTCAAGGTCAAGGCCGGGGCCAAGGCCAAGGCCAGGGTCAAGGTCGAGGCGCGCCCGAGCGCGCCGAGGGCGAAGCCCATCCGGCGGCGCGACGGCTCCGGTCATCTCGACCCCAAGTACGCGGCCGAGCTGCGGGCCCAGAGCAGTCACCCCGACGCCGAGCCCGGCGGGTTCATCGAACGGCCGCGGTCGAAGGACGACCTCGTCGAGGAACTCGGCGAGGGGTTCGTCGAGGAGGCGACCAGCGCCGAGCACTCCGGCGAGAACGCGCTCGACGCCGAGGTGTCGGAGGAGCGCGGCGGGCCGTTCGTCGAGACGAGCGGCGCCACCGAGTTCGCGCACGGCACCGATCCTTCGAATCCCAAGGGCGCCAGCCGCGAGCCGTTCCCGCGGACCTGACGGTCGCCTCATTGCAACCGGAGACCCGGGGGCAGACGTAGTACACCGGAGGCTCGGTGCTTCGTCTCTCTTCCATCGCCTGGAAGCTCACGGCGCTCGGCGCGTCCGCCACGCTGCACGTTGCGGTCCTGGCGACGGCGACGTCCGGACACGCCGCCGCGGGTCCTGCGCTTGCGGTCCAGGACCCGAGCCTGGAGATCGAGGTGAAGGTCGATCCGATCGAGCCCGACGTGTTGTCTCCGGTCGACGTGCCCGCCGTGCACGCGCACGCGCCGCACTGGCCGACGCACACCCATCCGTACCCGGTGCCGGCCGACCACGACGCCACGCCGCACGATCCGTCGCTCGTCCACGTCTTCGGGGGCGCCAGCCCGGTGCCACCTTCGCCCCAGCCGTCACCGGAGCCGGTGGTCGCCGCGCCGGAGGCGATGCCCCGCTTCACCGTGGTGGTCGGCGCGGAGCCCGCGACGGGCAGCGCGACGCACGCCGCGGGCGCAGCCGGTCCCGCCGTGGACGTGGCGGGCGAGGGCGACCCGCTGCCGGAGCAGGGGGTGTCGTCCCCGGCGCGCGCGGTGCTTCGCGTCCTCCCTGTGTACCCGGCGGAGGCGCGAGGGCAGGGCATCGAGGCCGACGTCCCGCTCGAGATCGTGGTGTCGGCCACGGGCGCCGTGGAGAGCGCGCGACCGCTGCAGCACGCGGGCCTCGGCCTCGAGGCCGCCGCCGTGAACGCCATCCGCCAGTTCCGCTTCGCGCCCGCGCAGCACGACGGGCACCCCGTCCGCGTGCGCATGCGCTGGACGATGCAGTTCCGGCTTCAGTAGCACCAGCCGTACTGCGTGGTGCCGAGCGTGTTCGGCGGTGGGATCGAGCGGCACGCCTCGCCGGTCGCGCAGCCGCTGGGCGTCGCGCCGACGACGCACCCCTTCAGGCACATGTGCTGCTGCGGTCCGCCGTTGATCGACACCTTCAGGCACGACAGGCCCGCCTGGCAGTCCTCGGCGATGCTGCACGCCGCCTGGTCGCCGCCGGTGCCCGCAGCGATGCAGTTCGTATAGAGGCGCGAGCGGTCGGTCGAGATGCCGAGGTTGCAGGCCTGTCCGGTGCCGCAGCCCTTCTGCGCGATGGGGTCGCAGCTGAGCGTGCAGGTCTTCGCCGTGAAGCCCTGGCTGGCGCCCGTCTGGAGCGGCCCCGGATGGCACCAGCCGCCCGGCGTGGCACACACCGTGTCGTCGCTGCAGAACTTGTAGCAGACCGGATCGGTGCTCCCGTCCGCCGGCGCACCGCAGGTGAGACCCGCGGCGCAGGTCGTGGGATCGGCGGGCGTGCAGGTCGCCCCTTCGATGCCCGTCGCGGTGGCCTTGCGGCAGACGAGCGTCTCGTTGCCGACGCCGGTGCCTCCGCCGTCGCCCATGCCGCCACCTCCGCCATCCCCGCTGCTCCCGCCCGCATCCGGGGTGCCGCCGCCGTCGCCACCACCTCCGCCACCTCCGCCACCTCCACCTCCGCCACCTCCACCTCCGCCGCCTCCACCGCCTCCACCGCCGCCTCCTCCGCCACCGTCACCGCCGCCACCACCCCCTCCATCGCCGGCGCCGCCGCCACCACCACCGAACGTCATCGGGCCACGCTGGACGTCGCACGCCATGCCTGCGCCGCAGAGCTTCTGCGCCACGAGGTCCGCTGCGGTGCACGGCGGAGCAGTCGCTGCGTCCCCCGCGCCGGAGCTGCTGCCTCCGCTGCTGCCGCCACTGCTTCCACCGCTTCCCCCCCCGCTGCCGCTGCCACTGCCTCCTCCGCTGCTGCCGCCGTTGTCGCCGGGCCCCCCGCTCAGCGTGCCGTCGCCCGACCCGGAGGAGCAGGCGATGACGAGGCTGCAGGTGGCGGCCAGGGCGCTGGCCAGGGCCCGCGTTCGGACGTGGCGAGAGGCGGGGAGCACGCGCATGGCGGGACGCTTCAGCACGCGCCGTACCGCCGCTGCCCCCCGGGCGGGGCCGCAAAAGGCCCGCGTTCTTGCATGCTTTTCCCGCGCCAGTGCGCCCCCGTCGCACATGCATGCGCGGACGGCATGGTGGATCGCCCATTCACCACGTCGCCTTGACGCGACGCCGCCGGTCGCGCTTCGCTTTGACCCGGTGAAGTCGACGACGCCCGGGCTCGTGCGTGCGTCCGGCGGGGCCGCGGCGCTGGTGTGGCTGGCCATCGCGCTCCTTCATCGGGACGCCTGGCCGGCGGCGGGCTTCGTCGTCCTCGGTGTGACGCTCGGGGTCGCGCTCGCGCTGCGCCCCGTGTCGGCGGTGGTGCCACGGGTGCTGCTCGCCCTGCCACACGCGGCGTTCGTCGCCGCGAGCGCGCTCGTCGCCGCGGGCGTCTCGTGGTGGGTCATGCACGGCATCCTGCGCGCGGAGCCGCTGTCGATCGACGCCGCCGTCTACCTCCAGCAAGCGCGCGCCCTGGCGCACGGGCACTTCGGGATGCCTGCTCCGCTGCCCGCGCAGGCCTTCGCCGACCGGTTCCTCCTCGAAGGTCCGGACGGACGGCTGTACGGGATCTTCCCGCCGGGATGGCCGCTCGCCATCGCTCCCTTCGTCTGGATCGGCCAGCCCATGCTCGTCGGGCCCGCGGTGGCGGCGCTCCTGGTCGTGGCGCAGGCCTCGCTCGGACGCGCGATGGGGCTGGCCGCGGGCGACGAGGACGCCGGCGAGCTCGCCACGCGCGTGTCGCTCCTGCTCTCGCTGCCGTCGTTCGCGCGAGCGTTCGAGACCGCCGATCTGCTCTCGCACGCATTCGTGGGCGTGCTGGTCGCGTTCGCGCTGGCCGGGACGATCCGCCTGTCGCTCGAGAGCGGGACGCGGTCGCGCACGCGGACGGCCGTCCTGGTCGGCGCCTGCGTGGGATGGACGGTCGCCGCCAGGCTCCTCGACGGTCTCGTGCTGGCCGCCGCGGTCGCCGGAGTGCTCGCCTGGAGGCGGGCGGGCCGGCGCGCGCTCGCGCAAGCGGCGCTCGGCGGCGCGCCTTTCCTGCTCCTGCTCCTGCTCGAGCAGCACACCGCCACCGGGGCGTGGGCGTCGCCGACGCAGACGCTCTACTTCCAGCGCTCGGACTGGCCGCCGACCTGCCACCGCCTGGGGTTCGGCCCCGACGTCGGATGCACCGTGGAGCACCCGGGTCCCGTCGCGCGCCTCGGCGGCGACGGCTACGACGTGCACGACGGGCTGCGCGTCGTCCGCGAGCGCGCGGGCTCGCTGGGCGAGGAGCTGCTCGGCTTCGCCCCGATGGCGCTGCTCGCCTTCGCGCCGCTCGTGGTGGCGGCGTCGGCGACCGACGCCGTGGCCGTCGCCTTCGTCCTGGCGCTCACGCTCGCCTACGGCCTCTTCTACTACGGCAACGCCCTCTTCATCGGTGCACGGCACCTGTTCCCCGCGGCTCCCCTCCTGTGGCTCCTCGTGGCCCGCGGCGCGGCGCGGGTCCCGCACCGTGCGCGCAGCGGCTGGCTGGATGCGCGGCACGCGCGAGGCGCGGCGGTGCTGGTCGTCCTCGCCGTCGTCGGCTTCGCGTCGCGCGCGCCCTGGCGACAGCGGAGCGCCGAGGCGGCCGACTTCCAGTCCTCGCGATCGGACCTGCGGCGCAGCCTGTTCGTGCACGGCATCGACCGCGGCATCCTCAAGAGCAAGGACTTCGCCTCCGTGGCCGCCGCGTTCGACCCCTGGGCCGACGGCGAGCAGCGTCTCTTCGTGCTCGAGGACGGCTCGGGCCTGGTCGAGCTGCGCCGCGCCCACCCCGACTTCCCCGTGTTCCTGTCTCTGCCCGAGGACCAGCTGGGCCGGCTCTATCTCACCCGCCCCCCGCCCGGCGTGCTGGTCGAGCTCGAGCGCTCGTGGCCGACGTTCGTGCGCCCGTCAGGGCTCGCGTCGAGGCTGGCGACGCAAGAGGGGGCGAGCGGCGGCACGGTCCTGCTCGTGTCGCACGCCGCGCCGGGGGCCAGCCTGGTGGTCCCCTTCGAGGTCGCCGTGCCGGGCGACTACGAGTTGCACGTGGACGCCTACGCCGGCCCCGAGGGGGGCGACTACGCGCTCGAGCTCGACGGCGCGCCGCTGCCCGATCTGGCGGGCTACGCCCCCGTGGTCACGCCGCTGCACGGCGAGCCCACGCACCGCACCCTCGACGCCGGGCGCCACGTCCTCGTCGCACGATGCACGGGCCGTCACCCCGCGAGCCAGGGCTACGACGCCCGGCTCGATGCGCTGGTCGGCGCGCCCGCCGAGAACTAGTCCGTGACGGGGCCACCGTCCGACGGGACGGGGCACGACGTCTGCGTGGTCGCGTAGCAGACGCCGGAGCCGACGTCGCAGCAGTTGGTGCCGCCGCCCGAGACGGGCGGGCAGCTCGACTGGCACTGGGAGTCCGACGAGCAAGAGCCGCAGGTGCCGCCTTCGCCGCCCCCGCTGCTGCTTCCGCTCCCGCTGCCGCTGCCGCTGCTGCTTCCACTCCCGCTTCCACTTCCGCTGCTGCTTCCGCTTCCGCTGCTGCTCCCGGAGTCGTGTCCTCCGCTGCTCGAGCCGCTGTCGTGGACGAACGACCCGCCGCCGTCGTCGGTGGAGGCGAACCCGTTCTGCGACGAGTCCCCACCTCCGCACGCTGCGAACAGACCGGCGGCCAGGAAGGCGACGGTGACCGTACCGAGAGATGCGATCCTCATGAAAGCCCTTCCTAGTCGGAGACGCGCCCCCACGGCAACGTCATCAGCACGTCCGTTTTTGACGTTTATTCCGTCCGGAGTCCTGCACCAATCGCTGGCGAAGCGCGAATGAGACGAATGACCGTATCGGGATAGCTTCGCGCCGACCCCTTCGCGCAAGCTGGAACTTGCGTTACGCTCGTCCGGTAAGCGGGTGGTGTCCACGGCTTCGCGATGACCACGAACGTGCCCCCGCTCTCGCGCGGCTCGCGCTGGCAGACGGCTCGCCGCTGGCTCTTGGGTGGGGTCGTGGCCCTTGCGGTGCTGGTGCACCTGCCGGCGCTCTGGGCGCCGTTCATGCTCGACGACTACGCCCAGGCGTCGATGGCCGAGGGCAAGTTCGGGCCGGCGCGCAGCCCGTTCAACCTCTACGACTACATCGACGACGCCGACCGTCCGGGGCTCTTCGAGCACGGCGCCATCCCCTGGTGGACGCACCCGCGCCTCGTCGTCCGCTTCTTCCGCCCGCTGTCGAGCGCCCTGGTGTGGCTCGACCACCAGGCCTTCGGACGCCACGCGGTCTGGCAGCACCTGCACTCGCTGCTCTGGTGGGCGGTGGCGACGCTGGGCGTGCACACGCTCCTGCGCCGCTCCTTCCCCCGGCGCGCCGCGTTCTTCGGCACGCTCGCCTTCGCGCTCGCCCCCTGCCACGCCGTCCCCCTGGTGTGGCTGGCGAACCGCGAGGCGCTGGTCTCGACGGCGCTCGGCACCTGGGCGCTCGTCGCCTACGCCTCGTGGCGAGAGGGGCGGCGCGGCAAGGACGGCCTCGCGAGCCTGGCGCTGTTCTCGCTCGCCGTCCTCGCCGGCGAGTACACGCTCTGCTTCGCCGGCTACGTGCTCGCCATCGAGCTCGTGCGCCGCGAGCGGTTCGGGCGGCGCCTGCTCGGCCTCTCCACCTTCGCGGCGCCGGCCGCGGCCTACGTCGTCGCCCACGTGCTGCTGCACTACGACGCGCACGGCTCGGGCTTCTACCGCAACCCGCTGCACGACTTCGGCGCCTACGCCCTCGGCGCGCCCCGCCGGCTGGCCATCCTGTCGGGCGCGGCCTGGCTGGGGACCGACGACTCGTGGACCGCCTCGTCGTGGTGGCAGCTGAGCCTCCTCGGGGCGGGCACGCTGGCGATCCTGGCGCTGGTGGTGTGGCGAGTCATCCGCGGCCTCGGCGACGACGAGCGCCGGCGCGCCCTGTGGATGCTCCTGGGGTCGGTGTTCTCGCTGGCGCCGGTGCTGTCGGTCGAGGCGTCGGCCCGGCTGCTCGGCGTGGCCATGGTCGGCGCCAGCGGCGTCGTCGGCGTGGTCCTCGATCGAGCCTGGTTCCCCCCTTCGCCGGAGCCGCGCCGCGGGCTGGCGGAGCTCACGGCGCTGGTGGCGCTGGCGCTCGCCTTCGCTCACTACGTGCGCGCGCCGTTCGACACGCTGGCCGTGATGCGCGCCTCGTCGCGCGGCGCCCGCGCCTATGCGGAGCGCATCGGCTGGGTGCACGACCACGTGCAGCGTGGCCGCTCGACCATCTTCGTCGTCCGCGCCAACTCCCCCGAGACCACGCTCTGGGCGCCGTCCGTGCTCGGCGACGCGGCGCCCGATCGGTGGCGCGTGCTGAGCGTCGGATCGGGACGCTCGCTGCTGCTTCGGACGGGCCCGCGGACGCTGGAGCTGGTGGCGAGCGAGCGCCCGCTCTTCAACGTCGGCCCCGACGACCTGTTCCGCAACCTCGACGAGCTGATGGTGGGGGACACCGTCGACGTGCCCGGAATGCGCGCGACAGTCCTGCAGATCGACGAGCGTCAGATGCCGCGACGGCTGCGGTTCGAGCTGGACAGGGACGTGGAAGACCCCTCGCTCGAGTGGATCGCCGAAGGAGACTCGGGGTTCAGGCAGGAGCCACCGCCGCCGGTGGGGTACGGAGCGCCGATCGTGCCGTGAGGGGCTGGCGGGCCGCCCCTAGATCTTCGCCAGGATCTTCAGCATGAGCGCCTTCTCCGCCGCCTCCGCCGTGCCCATGTCCAGGCCCAGCCCGGCGTAGTTGATGCTCACGAAGGTCTTGCCCTTGTAGGCGAGCAGCTGCCCCACGGCGACGTGCATGATCTCGGTCGGCTGGAAGTACGCCTCGTCGCCCACGCCGGTGATCGGGCGCGCGCCCCTGGCCATCTTCACCGAGGTCTCCCAGCCGTCCCGGTCGATCGTCTCCGTGCGCACGATCAGGGTCTTGCCGCCGGTCGTGTTGAAGTTGCACACGCTGACCGTCGGGAAACGCGCGGACGGCTGCGTCGCGCTCGGGGTGAACGCGTCCCCCAGCGCCGCCGAGATCTCCGCGGGGCTGGCGACCGAGCACGCGTCCGGAGGGGCGGCGACCGCACCCGCTCCACCGGCTGCCGGAGCGCCGCTCGGGGCCGCGGACCCGGCGCTGCCGTCGTTGCCCTTGCACGCGACGAGCGCGGCCACGAGCCCGCTCCAGCCGATCGCTCTCCCGAGTGTGGTTCCCGTCACACGACCCCTGCCTTTCCGAGGGCCGCCAGGACAGGACGGACGATCGGCTGTGTCAAGAGCGCCGTCCCCTTGCCCTGCTGCGCGGGATCCGTCATAGCGATCAGTCCATGCGACGCCACACGGGTGCGATGGGCGCCTACGCTGCGTGCCTCCTCGCGGCAGCGGGCGGGTGCAATGCCATCGCCGGGATCCAGGACGGTGTGCTCGGCCCCGGGGACGACGCCTCCTCCGACGGCACCGTCCCGGGGGACGACGTCTCCACCGGCGACGTCGCCGCGGGGGACTCCGCGCAGGGAAGCGACGCGGACGCCGCCAGGGCCGACGGTGACACCGGCTCCACCGACAGCTCGAGCCTCCTCGACGTGTCCGGCCTCGACACGGGCGTGCCCGACGGGTGCGCGGTGCAGCAGCCCGATCTGCAACACGGCGTCTTCGTCACCCAGGGCGGTGCGGCCACCTCGTGCGGCTCGACCACCACGCCGTGCGGCAGCATCAGCAACGCCATCACCCTCGCCGCGCAGGCGGGCAAGACCATCGTCTACGTCGCCCAGGGGACGTACACCGAGACCCTCACCCTCCAGGCCGGCGTCGACATCCGTGGCGGCTGGACGGACCTCGGGGGCAACTGGCAGCCGATCTGCACCGGCACGCCGGCGAGCACCACCATCATCCAGGCGCCCCCGGGAAACACCAGGACCGTCATCGCCAGCACCAGCGGCGCCGTCAGCATGGACACGCTCACCATCGAGAGCGAGGCCCCGTCCTCGGTCGGCAACGGGGCCTCCGTCTACGGCGTCTTCGCCACCGGGGCCACCACGCAGCTCGTGCTGAGCGACGTCATCGTGGCCACCGCCGCCGCCGGCGCGGGCACGGGCGGCGCGGCCGGCGGCCCCGGGACCGCGGGCGGCGCCGCCGGCACCTGCACGACGCCCGACACCGGCGCTCCGGGCGCCGACGGACTCGCCGGGCCCGCCGTGGGCGGAGGCAGCTACTCGGCCAGCGGCTACACCCCGGGCGCGACGGCCAGCTCGGGGGGCCCGGGCGCCACGGGACATGCGGGCACGGCCGCTCCCACGGCGGGCAACCCGGGCGGGCCCACGTGCGTGACCATCACCGACAACTGCTACGACGACGGCAGCGGGAACGGCTGCAGCACCAGCGGGCAGGTCACCAGCTGCGGCACCGTGGGCGGGGTCGGCTGCCCCGGCACCGGCTCGGGCGGAGGCACCGGCGGCAGCGGAGGCGGCAGCAGCATCGGGGTCTACTCGTTTGGCGCCCAGGTCACGATCAACGGAGGAGCGCTCTCACCCGGCGCGGGTGGCGCGGGCGGCAACGGCGGGGCGGGAGGAGCGCCCGGCGCGGGAGCCGCCGGGGCCAGCGGCGCCATCGGGCCCAAGCTCGCGACGGCCTGCCACAACAAGACCGTCGGCGTTCCGCCGAACATCACCGTCGTCTGCATCTCCACCCTCTTCACCAACGGCGCCGCCGGCTCGGGCAGCACCGGCGGCAACGGCGGGACGGGCGGCGCGGGAGGCGGCGGGTCGGGCGGGGACTCGTACTGCTACTACGCCAGCGACCCGACCAAGGTCACCTCCAGCGCCCAGTGCACGCCGGGCGCCGCGGGACCGGGAGGCAACGCCGGGCAGCTGAACCACGGGACCAGCGGCGCGTCCGCGGCGCACAACTGACCAGCCGCCGGGCGCGCCTCTCCTCTAGGATTGCCGCATGGCAAAAGGTCCCCCGTCGCCGGTGGATGCCGCCCTCGACCGCGTCCGCGCCATCTGCACGGCGCTGCCCGGCGGCGAGGAGAAGCTCT
The DNA here is from genome assembly GCA_036560665.1 of Polyangiaceae bacterium. Classification (GTDB taxonomy): domain Bacteria; phylum Myxococcota_A; class Polyangia; order Polyangiales; family Polyangiaceae; genus Palsa-1150. The sequence continues at coordinate 3,085 of DATBQU010000200.1, read as the reverse complement.
CGCACGGCGCCCCGTCGTTCCACGTCCGCGGCAAGATGTTCACCATCTTCGTCGACGACCACCACGAGGACGGCCGGCTCGCGGTGTGGTGCAAGGCCACGCACGACGAGCAGCGCGCGCTCGTGGCCTCCGATCCCGCGCAGTACTACGTGCCGCCGTACGTGGGCGTGAAGGGATGGGTCGGCGTGCGGCTGGACCTGCCGACCACCGACTGGATCAAGCTGACGATGCTCGTCGAGCAGGGCTGGACGGACGTCGCGCCGAAGAGCATCGCCTCGGGCAAGCGCCTGCCCCCTCCGCGCAAGCCCGCGCCGCCGCCGGTGCGCAAGACCACCGACCCCGCCCGCGCCCGCGTCGCGCTGGAGAAGGTCACCGCCCTGGCGCTGGCGCTGCCGGAGGCGACCTGCGAGCGCCACGCCCGCCACGCCACCTACCGCGTGCGAAAGAAGACCTTCGCCTACTTCCTCGACAACCACCACGGCGACGGCTTCATCGGCGCCTGCGTGAAGACCGCGCCCGGGCAGAACGACCGGCTGGTGAGGTCGGAGCCGAAGCGGTTCTACCGGCCGCAGTACATCGGAGCGCGCGGCTGGGTCGGCGTCCGCGTCGACATGGCGCGCGTCGACTGGAAGGACGTCGCCGAGCGCGTCGCCGCGAGCTACCGCGCCGTGGCGCCCAAGGGCCTCGCGGCGCTGGTGAGGCCCGCTGAGAGGCGCTAGCGCGGCCGCAGCTGCATGAACGGGCGCTCCACCAGCAGGTGAAGCGCCGCCGCGGCGCCGAAGGTGGCGGCGACGTCGCAGGGGACGAACAGCGGCATGGGCGAGCCGCCGTCCTGGACCAGCGGCGACAGCGCGTGGTGCACCAGCGTCGCCACGATGGGGTTGAGCAGGTACGCGGCGTAGGCCAGCTGCGAGAAGGGGTAGAGGACGCGGGCCGACAGCAGGCGCGCCAGCCCGCGACCGAAGGGGTGCTCCGAGAGCGACAGCAGGATGACGTAGGCCACCGACACCCCGAAGAGCGTGCGGAACGAGGCGAGGTACCCGATCTCCACGGCGCGCGGGGCGGTCGCCACCAGGCGCCACTCGGTGCACGCCGCCCCGAGGGCGAGCGCCACGAGCAGCCCCAGCGCCGGCCCGGCCTTGCGGCGCCCGAGCGCCTGCATGGCGGCCGGCATGCGGTAGACGAGGGCGGCGCTCACGCCGGCGAGCAGCGGCCCGGCCCGCATCCACGGCTTGGTGTAGAGGTCGTCGAAGGCGCGCGCCCAGAGCAGCAGGGGCCGGTTGATGACGATCTCGGCGTCGAAGGCGTGGTACCCCCCGCGCTGCACGACCCACGCGGCGATGGCGCACAGCCCCAGGGCGATGGCGGCGAGGGGCAGGAGGCGCACGCGCGGCGGCAACCGCATGACCGCGAGCACCAGCCACGGGCACACCAGGTAGAACTGCTCCTCGATCGACAGCGACCACGTCCACCCCATGCGCGCGCGCAGGACGGGGAGGAAGTTGCTCACGTAGAGCAGGTTGGCCCACGCCCGCAGCGGCTCGACGGGGGTCAGCGCGACGTCGACGGCCACCGCCGCGACCAGGGCCGGCCACAGGCGCAGCAGGCGTCGGGCGTAGAAGAGGCCGAGGCGGAGCCGGCCCGTCCGCACGCGCTCGTCGACCAGGATCCCCGCGATGAGGAAGCCCGAGAGGACGAAGAAGACGTCGACGCCGAAGTCGCCCCGCCAGAACGGGAGCATCCACGGCGAGAGCAGCTCGGCGAAGTAGGTGCCCAGCGGGACGTGCCCGAGCGAGTACCAGGCCGCGTGGAAGAGGACGACCCACAGGATGGAGAGCGCCCGCAGGCCGTCGAGCGGCCTCAGATGGCCGGCGGGCGGGACGAGCAGCGCATGCAGGTTGCGACGGAGCGAGAAGGCCGAGCGCAGCCGCTCGCCCGGGATCACCGCGCCACCAGGTCGCGCAGGCGCAGGAACGGCTTCTCGACCACGACGTGCAGCACGTACGACGCCAGGAGCGACAGCACGAAGAGCGCCACCACCGACAGCGGCCACACCAGCCCCATCGGCCAGTGGTGCGCCTTGATGAGCGAGCGCGCGACCGGCGCCACCGCGTGGTCGCACAGCGGGATGTGCAGGAGGTAGACGCCGTAGCCGAGCGTCGCCAGCCGTCGCCAGGGCGCCGCCGCCAGCATCCGGTGGATCCAGCCCGCGCCCCCGTTGAGCAGCAGCAGGACCCAGCCGAAGTACATGATGCTGGTCAGCGTCCCCCAGGCGAAGACGCGCACCAGCAGCATCTCCTTCTCGCCGAACATCCAGGGGTTGAGCAGCAGCCACAGGCAGGCCAGGGGCGGCAGGGCGAGCGTCGCGCGCGCGGCGGGGGCCTCGAGCCAGCGGGCGATGGGCTGGTGCCAGCGGTTCTGCACGTAGGCCAGCATGATCCCGCACACCAGCGTGTCGAAGCGCGTGTGCGTCTTGAAGTAGAGATTGTCGTACATCGTGCCGGGCGACCACTCCGGGTGACGGAAGTAGAGGACCAGGCGGACCACCAGCGCGCTCGCCCAGAAGACGCCGAGGAGCGCGAGGCGCGACGAGTCGCGTTTCAGCCGGCTGAGGCCGAAGAAGAGCAGCGGCACCGACAGGTAGAACTGCTCCTCGAGCGAGAGCGACCACCCCCAGAGCATCACCAGATCGTCACGGTGCACCGGCGCGTAGTTCGACAGGTACGCGTACTCCATCCACAGGTGGTGGCGCTGCGAGTCGTTCATCCCGAAGGCGAGGACCAGCGCCGTGAGGACCACGTAGTAGGCGGGGAAGGTGCGGAAGGCGCGGCGCAGCCAGAAGCGGCGCACGTCGACCAGGCCCGACTTGCCCATCGAGTGCAGGAGGATGGTCCCGATGAGGAAGCCGCTCAGGATGAAGAAGAGGTCCATCCCGAAGAAGATCGCCATCGACGTGGTCGCCCACGAGCGGTCCATCGAGAGGCGCGTCTCGTAGGTGAAGATGGTGGTCACGTGGTACTGGACCACGCTGAGGATGCCGAGGACGCGCAGCCCGTGCAGCGCCGGGAAGCGGTTGTCGAGGAGC
>DATBQU010000199.1:0-13143 GCA_036560665.1 Polyangiaceae bacterium | reverse complement strand
CGAGATACTCGGTGCTTCGATCGAGATGAAAGGACGGCGAATCGATTACGTCAGCGCGGAGATCACGATCGCAGCGAAGACGAGCGTCATCATCGCCCCGTACAGCGTGAGCGCGATCTGCGCCGCGCGGCAGAAGCGGCGGCTCGACCAGACCAGCGTCACGGCGAGGGGAGGGAGGAACGTCATCAGCAGGCCCAGGGCGAGCGGATCGTCGAGGGTGGCGCTCTCCTCTTCTTCTTCCTGCTCTTGGCGCTCCTCGCGTTCGGGCCGGCCCTTGCGGCGCTCGCCCCGCTCGATCTGCGCGGCGAGGCGGCGCGCCTCCAGGAACTCCACGGCGACCTCCATGTCGGGGATGAACACGCAGTCGTGGCGGCGGCGGTAGCTGCGCGAGCGCACCGTGGGCCAGGGCGAGGGGGCGGGCGGCTCCGGCGCGCGGGTGATGGAGACGAAAGGCCGCGGGCGCGTGGAGGCGTACGGCGGCGGCGGGTAAGCGATGAGGGTCGGCATCCCCCAGGGGCGCTGCATGATGCGGCAGTGCCCGAGCCGTCGCAGGGGGGTCGAGGGATCGCGCTCCATGCAGCCTCTATCGTAAGACGCCGGGCGCCCCGGGGCGAGGATGCAAACGGGTGACCGGCCGCGTCACTTCGCCACGTGACCGAGGAGAATCCCTATGACTGCCGGCGGCTTGCCGGTGGTGGGACCGCCACCCACGGCGAGATCGGCCATGCCGTCGCCGTCGAAGTCGTCGGTGAGCAGCGCCTGGGTCGAGACGGCGAAGGTGCCGGCGGGGAAGAACTGCGAGAGCTGGTAGAGCGCCCCCTGCGTGAGCTTCCCGAGGCCGTCGTCGAGGAGGATGGAGACGTGGCCCTCGCCGCTCTCGAGCGCGAGATCGGGCGTCGTGTCGCCGTTGAAGTCGGCCGCGACCAGCAGCAGGTTCCCCATCCCGCTGGTCCAGCCGGAAGGCGTGGTGGTGATGGCCCCCAGGCCGCCCGCCCCGTCACCGGCGATGACGTGCACGTTGGTGCCCACCCCGGTGGAGGTCGTGCCGTCGAGCGTCGCGACGTCGAGGTGGCCGTTGCCGTCGAAGTCGGCCAGCGCGATCCCCTGCGGGGCGAAGCCGGTGGGCTCGCTCTTGGGCAGGCCGAACGTGCCGTCGCCGTGCCCGAGCAGGACGCTGGCCTCGCTGCTCACGCCGGCGTCGGCCTGCTGCGCGCTGGCGACGACGACGTCGAGCTTCCCGTCGCCGTTCATGTCGCCGACGCCGAAGCCGGTGAAGGCGCCGAGGCCGGTCGCGAAGGCGTGAGGGGCGTCGAAGGTCCCCTGGCCGTGGCCCAGGAGGGTCAGCAGCGAGGACCCCTGCGCCGCCACGAGGTCGAGGTGGCCGTCGCCGTTGAAGTCGCCGGCGACCACCTGGGAGAGGCCGCCGAGGGACGCGGCCCACGTGCTCTGGGTCAGCGATCCGCTGCCGGAGCCCGTCAGCAGGCCCAGCGTCTGGCCGTCGGCGGTCATGAACACGACGTCGGCGTGCATGTCCTCGTTGAAGTCGCCCGCCGCGAAGGAGCCCGCGAACCCCGAGGTCCCGGCGATCTGCACCGCGCCGAACGTCCCGTTTCCGGTGTTGGGCAGGACGTCGGCGATGTGGCTTCCCGCGAAGAGGCTGGTGACGAGATCGGGCTTCTTGGGATCGTGCAGGCCCACCGACGTGAGCGCCTGGACGGTGTAACCCAGGCCGTCGGTGATGGACGCGACGCCGCCGGGGGTGAACGAGGCGTGGACCGAGGTGTAGCGGAAGATCTTCGCGTTCGAGGCGGTCGCGCCGCCGGGGTTCTTCACGGCGACCGGCACGTATCCGATGGGACCCGGCGTCGGCGGCAGGGTGGCCACGATGGTCGTGGGCGTGACCGACGTCACGGTCGCGGGCGCGGCGGCGAACGTCACCGTGGCTCCGCTGACGAAGCCCGCGCCCGTCAGCGTGACGGCGACTCCGCCGGCGGAGGCACCGAGAGGTGGCGACGCTGCCGTGAGCGTCGGGCTCCCGCTCGAAGGCGCGTCGTCTCCGGCCTCGCCGCCGCCCTCGCCGAGCGCGCCGTCGTCACCGGCGCCTGCGTCGTCGCCGCTGCTGAACGCGTCGCCGTTGCACGCCAGCGTGGGACCCCAGGCCAGCACGCACCCGGCTAGCAAGCACCGCATTGCCGTCCGCCTGATCATGGGCGGGACCCTAACGTCAGTCGCCGAAAAGGTCGATTGTACGGCGGTCGGCGGACGCTCGCCGCGCGCGGGACTGACCCCACTGCCGCAGAGCCTGGATCTTTTCCTCGTAGAGCGTCGCCAGCGGCACGAGCTCGCGGGCCGCCGCGCGCAGGTGCTCCTCGGTGAGCTCCTGCTTGCTTGCGTAGGCGCGGAAGAGGCCGCTCGAGACCATCTGCTCGATCTCCGCCCCGGACCAGTGCTCGAGCGGATGGGTGAGCTCCTCCACCGGGTACGCGGCCACGTCGCGGCCACGGCGTCGCAGGTGGACGGACAGGATCTGCGCGCGCTCCTTGGGGGACGGCAGATCGACGAAGAAGACCTCGTCGAAGCGGCCCCGGCGCGCGAGCTCGGGGGGCAGCCGCTCGACGTCGTTGGCGGTGGCGGCGACGAAGACGGGCGCGCGGCGCTCCTGGAGCCAGGTGAGGAAGGCGCCGAAGACGCGGGCGTGGCGCGCGTCGCCGGCCTCGGCGCCGAGTCCCTTCTCGATCTCGTCCACCCAGAGCACGACGGGCGCCACCGCCTCGACCGCGCGCGTGGCCTCGTGGATGGCGTGCTCGGGCGCCGGCGCGGCGAACACCTCGGCGAAGTCGAGGCGCACCAGGGGCAGCCCGAGGACGCGCGCGGTGGCCTTGCTGACCAGCGACTTGCCGCAGCCCTGCACGCCGCACACGAGCATCCCGCGCGGCTCGGACAGGCCGAACTCGTGCGCCCCCGCGTCGAAGGCGAGCACGCGCGAGCGCAGCCACTGCTTGAGCACCTCGAGCCCGCCCACGTCGTCGAGGGTGAGGTCGGCGTCGAGCAGCTCGAGGCACGCGCTGCGGCGGAGGGCGCCGCGCTTCTCGGCGATGACCTGCTGGAGCGCGGCGTCCGGCTCGGCGTGCGCGCGGGCGAGACGGAAGGCGCGGGTCGCCTCATCGAGGGTGAGGCCGAGGGCAGCCCGCACCATGGCCCCCAGCACCTCGGGTGGCCAGCGCTCGTCGAGCTTCTCGACGGCGAGGGCCCGCGTGAGCGCGGCGGCGTCCGGGAGCGGGAGATGAAGGACGCGGGCGTCGCGATCGAGCTCGGGCGGCAGGCTGGCGGTGGGCATGACGAGGACGAGCGGCAGCTCGCGGCGGGCGGCGGCCACGTCCCGCAGCGCACGGACGACCTTCGCGTCGTCGAGCCAGGGGTGCAGATCGAGCATGACCCGCACCTCGCCGGCCGGGGCCTTGGACGCGCGCTCGACGCCGTGCACCGGCACCTTGGAGACGGCGTCGTCGCCCCACCCGCGCTGCACCGTCCAGGTGGCGATGCGCGTTCCGGGGAACGCCTCGCCGACGAGCGCGGCGGCGCGCCGCTCCTCGTGGGTGACGACGCACACCACCGGGATGCCGGCGAGGGCCGCCGCGCGCAGCTCGCGCACGAAGGCCTCGCTCACGAGTTCTCCGTCGTCACCCGCAGCACCTCGTCGAAGCTGGTCCCGCCCTTGGCGAGCTTCTTGATGGCCGCCTCCCGCAGCGTGAGAAGGCCGTCGTGCCGCGCCTGCTTGACGATGTCCTTGGCGCTCGACTTGCCCACGATGAGCTTGCGGATCTTGTCGTCGATCTCGAGCACCTCGAAGACGCCGGTGCGGCCGAGCAGCCCCGTCGAGCGACACCGCACGCACCCCTCGCCGAAGGCGACCATCAGCTCCGGCTCCTGGCCCTGGGCGCGCAGCTCGTGCACGTCGAGGCCGAGCAGCGTCATCTGGTCGGCGGTGAGGAACGTCTCCACGCGGCAGGACGTGCACACCGTGCGCACCAGGCGCTGCGCCAGGACGCCGACCAGCGTCGAGGAGAGGACGAAGGGGTCGACGCCCAGCTCGAGCAGCCGCGTGACGGCGGTGGCCGCGTCGTTGGTGTGGAGCGTCGCCAGCACCATGTGCCCGGTGAGGGCCGCTTGCAGGGCGATCTCGGCCGTCTCCCCGTCGCGGACCTCGCCGACCATGATGATGTCGGGGTCCTGCCGCAAGACGTGGCGCAGCGCCTCGGCGAAGGTGACGCCGATCTTGGTCTGGACGGCGATCTGGTTGAAGGAGTCGACCACGAGCTCGATGGGATCCTCGATGGTGACGACGTTCACCTCGGGCGTGGCGATGGTGCGCAGCGCGGCGTAGAGCGTGGTGGTCTTGCCGCTGCCGGTCGGCCCCGTCACCAGGATGAGGCCGTGGGGGCGCGCCAGGAACTTCTCGGCCAGCTGGAGCTGCGCGTCGAACATCCCGAGCTCCGGCAGGTCGTGGAGCAGCGCGCTGGGGTCGAAGATGCGGATGACGAGCTTCTCGCCGAACGCCACCGCCACGGTGGACACGCGCATCTCGACCTCGCGATCGCCGCGCGAGGTCTTGATGCGTCCGTCCTGAGGTCGCCGCTTCTCGGCGATGTCGAGCCGCGCCAGCGTCTTGATGCGCGAGACGATGGCCGGGTGCACCACCTTGGGGAGCTGGTGGACGTTGTGCAGCACGCCGTCGATGCGCATGCGGACCACGGATGCGTCGCGCCGCGGCTCGACGTGGACGTCGCTGGCGCGCTGGTCCAGGGCATAGTGCAGCAGGTACTCGACCGCGGAGACGACGTGGCTGTCGCTGGCCTCGATCTCCTCGACGCGCTTGAGCTTCACGTAGCGCTCGAGGTTGCCGATGTCGACGCCGGTGGTGGCCTGCTGCTCGGCGGCGTCGACGGCGCCGCGGAACCCGTAGAAGTCGGTGATGAGCCGCTGGATGTCGCCCGGCGTCGACACCACCAGGTGCGGCTCCCGCCGCACGTGGGCTTCGAGCGCCTCGACCAGGGCGTGATCGAGCGGGTCGGCCACGGCGACGGTGACGGTGCGGTCGTCGGCGGCGATGACGAGCGCGCCGTGGCGCCGCGCGAAGGGGCGCGAGAGGAGCTGCGGCGCGAGCTTGGCGTCGATCTTCAGCGGATCGAGGTCGACGAACGGCAGCCCCACGTGCTGGGCGAGGGCCTGCATGACGACGCGCTCGCCGAGGGGGAAGCGTGCGTCTCCGGCTTGCCCGAGACCGAGGGCAGCGACGACCTCCGCCGGATGGACGCCGTCGCCGGCGCCCTGGGTCTTCTTCCGGGTCCCGGCGTTGCGCTGCCGCAGGAGGCGGGCGTGCGCCACGTCGCCCCGCGCGACCGCGTCGCGGCGCTGCTCTCCGGTGAGCAGCCCGGCCTTCTCGAGGATGCCGCACAGGTACTCGAAGGTGAGCGTGCCCCGCGGGTGGATGGGCGGCGAGGGCGCGTGCGCGGGCATGGCAGGCAGATCCAACAAAAGAAGGTACCACGCGTCACACTATTTCCCGCCCGCGCGATGTCACCGACAGAGGGATAATGGCCATGAACGTGTCGCCTCAACGCCTCGTCACCCGTCTGGCGGACCCGTCGCTCACCGCAGCGCTGTCGCACTTCGTGCGCGCGCGTGTCCCGGAGAGCGAGGTCGACGACATCGTGCAGTCGACGATCGCCGACGCCCTCGACGCCGAGCAGGCCCCCGAGCAGGACGAGGAGCTCGTCCGCTGGGTGTACGGGATCTGCCGCCACAAGGTGGTCGACTGGTTCCGGCGCGCCAGGCGCGAGGTCCCGCGCGATCTCGAGGCCGACGACGCGGCGGTGGCGGCCGAGAGCGCGCCGCAGAGCGCGATGGACCTGCTGCGCTGGGCGCAGAAGGAGCTGCCGGAGGGCGAGGAGCACAAGAAGACGCTGGAGTGGATGCTGCGCGAGGGACAGGGCGAGAAGCTCGAGAGCATCGCCGCCGAGGCGAACCTCCCTGCGCCGCGCGTGCGCCAGCGCGTGTCGCGGCTGCGCCGGCATTACAAGGCGCGCTGGGCGGCGCAGATCGCGGCGCTGGCCGCGCTGGTCCTCATCGCCATCGCCATCGGGTTCGCGCTGCGCCGCAAGCACGAGGTGGTGGCCCCGGCGCCCGGGCCGACGCTCGAGCCGTCGTCGTCGCCGACGGTGCCGCTTCCGCTTCCTCCGGAGGCGCCCGCGCTGAGCACGCAGCCGCCGGAGCCCGCGCCGAGCGCGCTGCCGCTCGACGCCAAGCCGTCGCCGACGTCGTCGGCCGGCCCGACCATCACGTCGAGGCCGACACCGACCCCGGCGCCCAACAAGCCGATGCCCAAGAAGGGGGGGCCGACGAAGGGCTTCTCGAGCGATCCGTCGATGGGCACCGATCCCGTCCCGGCGCCGCCCGCGCCCACGTCGTCGCTGGATGGCTGGGGCGCGCAGACCAAGGGTGCGAGCAAGGCAGCGCCGCGGTCGTCGCAGGACTCCAAGTAGCTCGGGCGTCACACTCGGCCTGCCTCGTCCGATGAACGGACAGAAGCCGCCCGACACGCGAAGAGCGACGCGGGCGGCGAGGAGGAGGCAGCGATGTCCCCGGACGGAGAGCGCGCTCGAGGAGCGCGCGCGATGGCGATGGTGTGCACGGCGCTCGGTCTGTCGGCGATGGTCGTCGCGCCGCTGGCGCGCTCGGCGACGCCCGGGCCGGGCGCGTCTCCCGCCGCGAGCGCAGCACCGGCGCCGGCCTCACCCGCCGCATCCGTCGGCGAGCAGGCGGCTCGTCGCGCGAGCGCGGAGCCGGAGGTCCCGGCCTGGATCGAGGCGGAGAACGCGGCAGGCAAGGCCTTCGTGTACCCGCCCCAGCGGGCGAGCGAAGCGCCTCGTCCGGTCACGGTGCTCCTGCACGGCATGTGCGGTCACCCGCAGAGCGCCTGCGGTCCGTTCGTCGACGTGTCGACGTCGCGCGGCTGGCTGGTGTGCCCCCGTGGGGAGGACGCCTGCGGCGGCGGGACGCGCTGGCGGTTGCACGGGACCGACGACGCGCAGCTGGTCGAGGCGAGCGTGCGGGCGGTGGTCCGCGAGCACGAGGGCGAAGTGGATGCGTCGGCGCCGCGCGTGCTGGTGGGGTTCTCGCTGGGCGGGATCGCCGCGGTGCAGATCGCCCAGGGCTCGACGGCCAGGTACGTCGGCCTGGTGGTCATCGCGTCGCAGGTGCACCCCGACGCCGCAGCGCTCCGGAAGGCCGGCGTCAAGCGCGTCGTACTCGCCGCCGGCGATCTCGACATGACCAGCGCGCCGCTGCGAGAGGACGCGCGCTCGCTCGACGCGCAGGGGATGCCGACGCGCTTCGTGAGCCTCGGCAAGTTCGGCCACGGCTACCCGGCGGACATGCAGGAGCGCATGCGGGAGCCGATGCAGTGGGTCGCGGGGGGGGGCGCGAGCGGCGGTTAGACTCCGCCGGCGACGGTCATCCTGGCGACGCGGAAGGTGGGCGACGCCGTGGCCGTGCGAAGGTCGAGATCGCTGCCGATGGCGTCGATGCTCTGCCACAGCTGATCGACGTTGAGCGAGATGGTCACCTCGCTCACCGGATACGCCAGCTCGCCGTTCTCGATCCAGAAGCCCGAGGCTCCGCGCGAGAAGTCCCCGGTCACCGCGTTGAAGCCGAAGCCCATCATCTCGGTGACGTAGAGGCCGCGCCCCGTGGCCTTCACGATGGCCTCGTTCGAATCGCTGCCAGGTCGCAGGATGAAGTTCGACGTGCTGGGGCCGACCCCCGCGCCGCCGCCGCGTGCGGCGCTGGCGGTGCTGGCGCGCCCGAGCTTGCGGGCGGAGTAGCTGTCGCAGAGGTACGTGCGCAGGATGCCGCGTTCGACGACCACGTTCTCGCGGCTGGCGAGCCCTTCGCCGTCGAAGGGGCGCGAGCCGGGCGCGCGCGGCATGAGCGGATCGTCGACCACGGTGACGAGATCGCTGGCGACCCGCGTCCCCTCGCGAGCGACGAGGTAGCTCGACTTGCGCCAGATGGCGCTTCCCATGACGCACCCGGCGAGCATCCCCAGGATGGAGCGGGCCGCGTCGGGGTCGAACACCACCGGGACCTCGCAGGTCGACACGCTGCGTGCTCCGAGCTTGCGGAGCGTGCGCCGCGCGGCCTCCTTCCCCACCTCGGAGGGCGGATCGAGCTCGGCCAGGTGCCGGCGCGCCGTCCAGTGGTATCCGCGCCGGTTCTTGCCGCCCTCGTCGGCGGCGACCGGCACGACGCTCAGCGACTGGTACGAGCCCTTGTAGCTCGCGCGGAACCCGCTCGACAGGACGATGGCCGCGCCGCCGGCGGTGCGCCCGAAGGTCGCTCCCTCGCTGTTGGTGATCCGCTTGTCGAACGCCAGCGCCGCGCTCTCGCCCTCCCTGGCCATGGCGATCGCGCGGGCGGCGTCGATGGAGCCGCCGGCCGGATCGTACAGGTCGAGATCGGGCGCCTTCGACGGGTCGCACAGCAGCGCGGGGTCCGCGGGCCCGGCGAACGGATCCTCCTGCGACAGCGCCACGAGCTCGATGGCGTCGGCCACGAAGCGCTCGATGCCGGCGTCGGTCAGATCGCTGGTCGAGGTGGACGCGACGCGCTTGCCCTGGATGACGCGCAGCCCCGCGGAGCGCGTCCCCGCCTCTTCCACGAGCTCCGGCTCGCCCATCCGCACCTTGGCCGAGAGCTCGGCCCCCGAGCGCAGCACGCACTCGGCGACGAAGTCGGACCCGCCGCGGGCGCGGGCCATGCTCAGGATGCGGTCGCCGAGCTCGAGCAGCTCCGCGAGCTCGCGGTCGATGGGAGCGGTCGTCATCGGGCGGGAGGGTAGCTCACTGGCCGAGGAAGTCCCGCGCCGTGGTCGCCGCGGCGATCGCCCTGGACTCGTCGATCGCGCTCTTGGTGTCGTTGAAGCCGACGCTGAGGAAGAGCCACTTGCCGTCGCGGGCGCGCTGCAGCAGCCAGCTCAGGTTGAGGACGCCCGGCTCGCTGCCGCCCTTGAAGCCGACGTAGCGGTAGAGCTTCTTCTCGTCCGGGATGCCCGGATTGATGGAGAGGATCGCCCCGATCGGCGCTGTCGCCGGCGCGTCGGCGCGGGCATGGAGATCGATCATCACCCTGCAGACGTCCTCGGCAGACGCGGGCCACTCGATGGCGTCGATCATCACCGGTCGGGTCCACCCGGCGGCCTGCGCCATCGCGGGGGCGAGATCGCGCTGCCCGTACGCCTCGAGGAGCTTGCGCTTGTGAGCGACGTCGGCGGCGACGTACGCGCTCCGCTCGTCGGGGGTGGCGAGGAGCTTGAGCGTGAACATCTCGCGCGTGGAGAGGAAGGGGACGAGGCGCGAGGGGGCCGCGTGGCCGGTGGCTCTCGCGGCGCCCTCCACATGGGTCCGACCCACGAGCGCGAGGAGGTGATCGGTCGCCGTGTTGTCGCTGACGGAGATCATCTTCTCGGCGAAGTGCCTCACGGAGAACGTCTTCCCCTCGGGCTCGTTGCGCATGTCGCCCGACGGCAGGCTCTTGAGGGCGTCGCGGATGGGCACCGGGTCGTCCCACCCGTGCTTGCCGGCCGCGATCTGCGCGGCGAGCGCGTCGAGCACGTAGAGCTTGAAGGCCGAGCCCAGCGCCAGCGGCTTCTCCGGCTCGATGCTCGCGAGGGGGACGCACTTCTTTCCGTCGAGCTCCGCCGCGAGGAAGCTCACGAGCGGCGCGACGGCCCGCACCGTACCCTGCACCTCGTCCCACGATGCGGCCGGCTTCGCGTCGACGACGGGCCGGAAGAGCAGCACCTGGATCCGGTTCGGCGTGGCCTTCTCGACGCCGATGTGGACGCTGAGGCGCGGTCCCTGGGCGGAGCGAATGACGGCGGCCACGAGCTCCGGGCTCGCGTCGTTCGGCGGCGCCACCTTCTCGAGCTCGTAGGGAGACCCTTTCGCCAGCTGGCCGAACACGGCGACGAGCTTCGCCGCCGGGAGCTGCGCGAGGGCCTCGGGCGCGAAGTGCGAGGCGACGTCCGCCTCGCCGGGAGCGGAGGCGAGCGCGCCGAGCACCCACGCGAGCTGGTGGCCAGCAGCACTGTCGGGTACGCCCGCCGGGAGAGGCTCCGGGGTGGGCGCCGCAACGGACTGCGGAGCCGGCGGAGGGGAGGGAGGAGGCGTCACGACGGGAGCGGGTGGTGAGGCCGGGCGTGGCGGAGCTTCGCCTCCGCAGGCAAGCGCGGCCAGGGAGAGCAGCGAGAGAAGGGCGCGGGTGGAGGGCAAGGCCTAGTGCGCCGGGAGCATCCCGCAGGTCGGACGGGCCGTCGAGCTCGAGTCTCCGCACCATGCGACGCCGATGGCACCCACGTCGCGGCTGACGATGAACCCGGTGTGGGCCGTACCGGGGAGCAGAGCCAGGTTGGCGGAGTCCGTCGCCCACGACTGCGGGGCCGCGTCGCCGAGGGCGTCGAGCCTCAGCGGCGCCGGGGCGGTGAGTCCGGTCAGGGTGGTGTAACCAAGCGCGTCGATGGTGGGCGTCATCGACTGCGCGCTGGCGTGCTTCGGATCGACCTCCACCACGAGCACCTGGCTGCCCGCGCGCACGCCGAGCGGCGGCGCCGCTCTCCCGCCGGGCCAGCCGAGCGCGGCGTGGATGAACCGCACGCGCGCCATCTGAGGATCCACGGGCTCGTCGGTGAAGCCCACGAGCGAGAGCGCCGCCTCCGCCCCCGCGTCGGCTCCTGCCAGGCCCATCACGACGACGGTGGATCGCTTGCCCACGTCGAGCGTCACCTGGCCCACCAGGAGCTTGCCGTTGCACGTCGTCCCGCCTGCGGCGACGAGGGCGATGTCGAAGGTCCCCGACGTCGTCAGCGCCACGTCGCGCGTCATCGCGCCGAAGGTGAGCGCGAGGGGTGGGCCAGCGTCGAGCGACGCGCCGTCGCCGCCGTCTGCGGTGTCGGTGGCGACGTCGGACGCACCGGCGTCGACCGACCCGTCCGGCGCGGCATCGGGGGTGGCAGCCGCGTCACCGCCGTCGCCCGCGTCTGCGTCGGACGCATCGAGGCCCGCCTCGTCGGGCCCCGCATCGGAGGTCGCGCCCAGCACGGGGCCGGTGAAGCTCGCCGACCCGGCCACGCGCCAGCAGAAGTCGATGGGGCCGAGGTCGGGCGACATGTGCGCCAGGCGCATCGTCGTGCCGACGCTGGTCTCGGCCCCGCTCTCTGCGTCATCCCCCGCCGCGTCGCTGCCGGTGATGACCCCGAACGAGTCGATCGAGGCGTCCGACCCATCGCCGCTGTTGCTCGAGCAGCCTCCTGCGGCGCCGCCGGCCAGGAGGGCCGAGGCGACCGCCGCGGGCGCGGAGAATGCCGCGGACAGGCGACGCACAGCACGCAGAGCCGGCAGGGCAAGAATGGCAAACATGACAAGAGACGCGGGCGCGTGCCGGGGGGGCGAGCGCGCGCGTCACGATCGAGCTTACGATGGCGGCCGGCGCGGTGCTATCGAGTACCGCCGTGACCCCCGACGACATCAAGGCGCTCCGCAAGGATCTCGCGTGCACCGCCAAGGAGCTCGCCGCCGTGCTCGGCGTCGATCAGGCGACGGTGCTTGCGTGGGAGAAGGCAGAGCTCTTCCCCACGAAGGCCTACGTCGACCGGATGACAGAGCTGCGCGCAAAGGGGGCCGGCGCGGTGCCGCGGAAGGCGAAGGCCGGTGGCGATCCGGTCAAGTCGCTGGCCGACCCGCAGGTGTGGGAGCTCCTCCGCAAGATTGCCGCGCACAAGAAGCTCCGCGACGAAGTCGCGAAGCTGGCCGAGAAGTACCCCGATCCTGCCAGCGACTGACGGGGACGACGCTACGAAGCGCCCGGCTCGGGCTCATCGATCTCGTCCTGGGTGGGGGGTGGTGGCGGCGGGGCGATGGTGTCGTGCTCCGGAGGCTCCGGGGGCGTGAGCGTGTCGCCCGAGGCCGGGGGCCCGGCGTGGTCGGGGAGCACGTCGCCGAGCTCAGCCTCCGCGACCCGCCGCGACTCGTCCGACAGCTCGGTGAACTCCTTGAGCGTCGGCAGGTCCTTGAGCGACTTCAGCCCGAAGAACTCGAGGAAGTGGGTGGTCGTCCCGTAGAGGATGGGCCGCCCCGGCTCGTCCTTCTTCCCGAGAATGCGCAAGAGGTCGCGCTCGAGCAGGAGCTTGAGCGTGGCGCCGCTGTCGACGCCGCGAATGTCGTCGATCTCCGGTCGCGTGATGGGCTGCCGGTACGCTGCGATGGCGAGCGTCTCCACCTGCGCGCGCGTCAGGCGGACGGGGCGTTCGCTGGCCAGCTCGCGCACGAACGGCGCGTACTGCACGCTGGTGCGGAACAGCCACCCGCCGGCGATCTCGTCGAGGACCACGCCGCGGGACGCGTAGGTCCCCTTGAGCTCGGCGAGCAACTCGCGCACTTGCTTGACCGGAGCCGAGGCCAGGCGCGCCAGCTCGATGGCCTTCATGGGCTTGTCGCTGGCGAAGACCAGCGCCTCGAGGAGCCCGCGTAGGTGCGCGCGTGTCAGCTCGCGCGCCTGCTCGACCCCTGCCTCGGCGTCCTCGGCGGCGGCCTCGGCTGCCTCGCGCTCGGCGGCCCGAGCCTCGGCCGCGTCGTCTTTCGTGGGCGCGTCGAACTCGGACCCGGTGAGGTTCACCGTCGGCTGCTCGTCCCAGACCGTCGTCCCCGCGGCAGGCGGCGCCGCAGGCATGCCCCCGGATTCGGTGGGGTGAGGGTCCTCGAAGGGCATGTCGGGCGGCGGGCCGATGGTGTCCGACGGGTTCTCGCTGCCGACAGGCTGGCGCGCGCTCTCGGGGGGCGGCGCCTCGCTCTTCTTCTTGCGGCTCACGGTCGGTCTTCCTCCACCGGGGCGTCGCTGTCCGCGAGCTCTACGTACAGCGGCCCGAGCGGCTCGGACTGGAACAGGCGGGTCATGCGCAGCTTGGTCATCTCCAGCAAAGCCAGGAACGTGATGACGAGGTCGAACTTCGACGACGCCTCCGCGAACATCTCCTCGAACGCCACGCGCTTTCGCGCCGCCAGCAGGTCGGACAGCTGCCCGATGCGAAAG
>DATBQU010000198.1:0-2997 GCA_036560665.1 Polyangiaceae bacterium | reverse complement strand
TGTCCGAAACATGGCCCCCGTCCTGAAGCGGATCCACGGGACCCTCGGCCGGGGGTCGTGAAGCCGCGCACGGATCCCGCCGAGCGCCTGGTGCAGCTGCGCGACGCCCGCGGTCACCGGTGACGGCCGCGGTCACTCGCGGCGGGCTGGATCGTTGCCGCATCACTTCACGCAAGTGACGGAGATCTTTGCAGAGGGAAGTCGCGGGCGGACGGCGTGCGCGCCGGCACGAGGCGAGCACTGGGGAGCGGTCGAAGGAGCTCCCCATGAACCTCGGTCGCGCACACTTCGTTGGGCCGTTCGTGCTGGCAATCGGAACCGCGCTCCTCGCGGGCTGCGGCGGGCACGGTGGCGGCGGCGGCAGCTCGCAGACGGGCGTCGAGTCGCAGTCGGTCACGTACCGCGGGGAAGACATCTACCGCGGCCTGTTCTTCTCGAGCGGTCCGGTCGCCAGGCTCTTCCCGGAGCTGAACCGGACCGAGCCGCCTCGCCCGCGTGTCCAGCGCGCCATCCTCGGTCACCTGCGCCGGGCCGACCCCACGTTCTTCTCGCGGTTCGCGCTCGAGATGCAGAGCGGGAATCCGGTGCGCATCGACGCGGCGCTGCACGACGGCTCGACGCGGGGCACGACGGCCCTCGCCCACTTCGCGCTGCAGGGTCACGTGAAGGTGCTCGACGGGTGCGGGTCGTGCGGCTCCTGCGGCAGCAGCTGCGGGCAGAGCTGCGGCCAGAGCTGCGGCCAGTCGTGCGGACAGAGCTGTGGTCAATCCTGCGGAAGTGCGAGCTGCGGGAGCGGCGACCCGTCGGCCTGCGGCTCGAACCAGGCCATGGGCACGGACGTCCACGACTGGGACATCAATCCCAAGGATTCGCAGTTCACGGCCATCGCCATCACGCGCCCGCTGCGCGAGCTCGTCCTCAGCAAGAAGGGCGGCCCGTCGGGCCTGGACACGGACCCGACCCTTCGCGTGCAGGTGATCGACGACCTCATCGCCCAGAGGCTGCAGGTCCTGTGAGCGCGCCATGAAGACCAGCGACCTCGTCCTGGCCTGCAGCGTCTGGGCGCTCGCCGGCTGCTCGTCGAACGCCGCGGACGCCGGCTCGACGGGCGGCGGCGCAGAGGGTGGTGAGGCGGACGGGGCGGCCGACGCCCCGCTCGCCGACTCGCAGGCCGGCGACTCCCCGGTGGGCGACGCGGGCAGCCGGGCAGACGGAGGGACGGTGGACGACGCGGGGGCGGCCGCATGCGCCGCGGCCGCCCTGGCCCTGTGCACCAAGGAGAGCACCTGCTGGCCGGACCTCGTGGAGCAACTGTACGGCGACGTCCAGACCTGCGCTGCGCGCGGTGCGCTCAGCTGCCACGACGAGCTCGCCGCCCCCGGCACGGGGTGGACGGCCTCCATCGAGACGGCGTGCACCGACGCGATCGTCGCCGGCTCCTGCACCGACTACTTCGACGGGGTGCTGCCGAGCGCGTGCCTGCCCGCCGCGGGCGGATCCGTCGGCGCGCTCGGCGTGTGCGCCGGGACGGTGCAGTGCGCGGCCGGAAGCAGCTGCCTCAAGGCGAGCGGCAGCTCGTGCGGCAACTGCACCGCGGAGGCCACCACGGCCGGAGCGAGCTGCACCACGGCCGACTGCGCGTCGGGGCTGGTCTGCGTCAGCGGGGTGTGCGCGGCGTGGGTCCCGGTCGGCGGCGCCTGCGGCGCGGGCAACCCGTGCTCCTTCCCCAACTACTGCGCCGGCGGCATCTGCACCGCGGGCAGCACCCTGGGCGCGAGCTGCACCACCACGAGCGACACCTGCGATCGCACCCAGGGGCTCTACTGCCGCGCGTCCTCCAAGAAGTGCGAGGCCTACCTGTTCGCCGACGCGGGCCAGCCGTGCGGCGTGCTCACCGGCGGTCGCACGGTCTGCAAGGGCGGCGGCCTCTGCATGGGTCTGTCCGCCACCGTCACCAAGGGGACGTGCATCCCGCCGGCCAAGGAGGGCGCCGCCTGCAACGTCACCGCGGGACCGCCCTGCATGCGCCCGGCGATCTGCGCCTCCGGGGTGTGCACCCTGCCCGATTCGTCGACCTGCCACTGACCGCGAGAGCGCGAAGATGAGCCCCAGCCCCCCCTCCCGCACCCATCGCCGCCTCGGCGCGCTGCTGCTCGCGCTCGGCGCGGCGTGGGCCTACGCGGGGGTGCTCGCGGTCCGGACCCGGCTCTCGGCGAACGCCATCGACTCGATCGAGGCGCCGAGCACGCAGGTCGAGGTCGCGGGCCGGCTGTTCCCGCAGGGATGGCGGTTCTTCACGCGCAACCCCCAGGAGTCCGTCATCACTCCGTACGAAGCCGCGCCGGGCGGCTGGGCGTCGGCTTCGATCATGCCGAACTCGCGCGCGTCGAACCTCTTCGGCCTCGACCGCAGGGGGCGCACGCAGATCCCGGAGGTGGTCGGGATCCTCTCGCAGATGAAGAGCCACGCGTGGGTGGACTGCACCGGGGCGCCGCTGGGCTGCCTCGACGGCGCTCCGCTCGCGGGCACGGTGGTGAACAAGGCCCCGGCGCCGTCGCTCTGCGGCGAGGTCGCCTTCGTGTCCCAGCCCCCCGTCCCCTGGGCCTGGGCTCGCTCCGGCAGAGAGGTCGTCATGCCCTCGCGCGTGACGCGGGTCCGGATCCGATGCTGACCCACCTCGAACGCCTCGGGGCAGCCGGCGAGCAGTGGGCGCGACGGAGCACGCCGTGGACCAACGTCTACGGGATGGCCCGGTCGCTCCTCGCGGCGGCCACGGCGCTGACGCTCCTCTTCAGCGGAACGGCGACGCTGTTCCCGGTGAAGGCCGGCGCGGCGGGGATCGCGCAGTGCGAGGGCCTGCGCGGAGCCGGCCTCTTCTGCGCGGTGCCCACTCCTTCGCTCGGCGCCGTGAAGTGGCTGTGCGCCGTGGCGCTGCTGATCGTCGCGTCCGGGTACCGGCCGAGGATCACGGCGCCCATTCACTTCTTCATCTCGTGG
>DATBQU010000197.1:0-20333 GCA_036560665.1 Polyangiaceae bacterium | reverse complement strand
CGACCCGAACGAGCTCTCCTACTGCACGAGCACGTTCGGATCGAAGTGAGGCGCGGGGCCTACTTGCAGGACGACGAGGGGAAGTTGTCGACCATGCTCTTGCACGCCATCTTGAGCCCGGCCTTCTGGTTCGGGTCCTTGGCCTGCTCCCGCCACTGCTGCTGGATGGTGTCGAACGCCGGCTTTGCGGCAGCCTTCATGGCGGGGTCCTTGTAGCAAGCGTTCCACTTGGCGATGTAGTCGTCGCACTCCTTGATGCCGATGTCACCACCGCCACCCGACGCGCCGCCACTGCTGCCGGCGCTGTCGCCCTTGTTGCAACCGAGCAGCGCGGTCAGCGCCAGCATCAAGCCCACGGCGATCGTTCGCTTCATGTCGATGTCCTCCCAGGTTGACTGCGGCGGCCAACATAGACGGGAGTGAGCCGCGCGTGCAACGTAGGAGGCTCCGGGGGATACTGGGGCCTGCCGACATGGCCCGTCCCGCGGACTTCGCCCGCCTCACCCTCTGCACCCTCGTGGCCGTGGCCGCGGGGGCCTGCGGTCACCCGAGCTTCCCGCCCTCCGCGGGCCACCCTCTGCTCGGCACCCCTCTCCCCGAGATCCGCCACCGGCAGACCCTGGGCGGGGTGCCCTTCGACGGGCGGCAGCTGGCGGGCAAGCCGGTGCTCGTGAAGTTCTTCGCCGACTACTGCAGGCCCTGCAAGGACACCCTGCCGGCCGCCGAGCGCGTCCACGAGGACCATCCGGACGTGGCCTTCCTCGGCATCGACGAGGACGAGAGCGCCGAGATCGCCACCGACGTCGCGCGTCGCTTCGGCCTCACCTTCCCCGTCATCCACGACGGGAGCAACGTCCTGTCCGGGCGCTTCCGCGTCAGCTCGATGCCGATGACGTTCGTCGCCGACGGCAGCGGCGTCATCCGCTGGGTGGGCGGCGAGGGACAGACCGAGGAAGACCTGAGGCGCGCGGTCGAGGCCGCGGAGTGACTACCTCGGCGAGCGATTCTTCACGTAACGGACGGCGCCGTGCTCGGTCTCGAAGACGTGGCCCTTCTCCTTGCGCACCAGCACCAGCCGCTGATCGCGCTCGCGCGGCCCCACTGGGGCGACGAGCCGCCCGCCCTCCGGCAGCGCCGCGATCCACGCCTGGGGGAGCGCGTCGACAGCGAAGGTGACGACGACCTTCTGCGCCCCCTGCCAGTACGCCGCGCTCTTCACCGCATCGCCCTCGACCACCATCACGTTCGGTTGATCGGCCAGCGAGCGCTCCGCCCAGCGCGCGAGCGCCGGGTCGATCTCGAAGGAGAGCACTCGTCCCTTCGACCCCACCAGGAACGCCGCCAGGGCGGCCCCGTACCCGGACCCCGTCCCCAGCTCGACCAGGACGTCGCCCGGACCGAGCTCGAGGAGCCGGAACGAGAGCAGGTACGCGTGCGGCGCGCTGATGGTCGCCAGCCCCTCGTCGTCGAGCGGCAGCGGCGTGTCCTCCGCGCTGCGCTCCACGTCCTCGTCCCGGACGAAGCGTTCGCGCGGCACCTCGAGCAGGGCGCGAAGCATCGCCGGCTCGAACGGCCCCAGGTGTTTCTGGATGGACTCGACCAGCGGCAAACGACACCCGCGCGCCACCTCGCGCAACTCCTGCGCGACCAGGGGCGAAGACGGGTCGGCCCGGAGCCGCTGGGCCAGCGACGTCAGCCACTCCTGCCGCTCGCGCTGCGGCAACTCGGCCATCTTCTTGCGGAATGCGACGGTGAACAGGAGCGGCTGCGCGACCACGGGCGGACGCCTCCCCGGCGCCAAGGCTTTTCGTAAGTCGCGGGCGCGGCGATGTCGACCTAGAACTGCGTCGTCCCCTGGGCGCAGAGCACCTCCGGCCCCTGGCCGTAGTGGTCGATGGCGAAGTGCTGGAGCGTGGGCAGGTCGGCGCACTGCGCCTTGTAGACCCACCCCCACGCCGCCGCGGCCACCGGCACGTCGAGCAGCGGGTCGGGCGTGATGACCGTGCGCACGCGCACCCCCTGCCCCGTCGCCGCGCACAGCGGATCGTCGGCGATGGCGTCGGACGCGGCCTGCAGCGCGGCGACGACGTCGGGGCAGCCGCCGTCGCCCGGGCAGTTGTAGAGCAGCACCACCGCGCCGTGCTCGAGATCGTGCACGTAGTACCCGCGCGGGACGGGCGTGGCGTAGGCCTGGTAGGCCGCCCAGATGGGGTAGTGCGGGCCGCTCGAGGGCGGGTTCGAGTCCCAGGTGATGTCGCTCCCGATGGGGACGTGCTGCGCGGTCATGAGCGGCGGCGAGTCGATCTCCACCGCGCAGCTCGCCTCCGGGAAGAGCGGCGCGTCGAGGCGGGGGATGGACGAGACGTCGGAGAGGGTGCCGCCCGCGTCGTCGGGCAGGACGGTCTCGTGGCGCGCGCCGCACGACGCCGCCACCAGCGCCGGCATGGCCGCCATCACGAACGCCACCACGGGCGCGACCACGCTTGCGCTGCGCACGCGGGGAGTATGCGAGAATCCGGCGGCGTTGACGACTCCGTCGCACATCGAGCGAGCAAGGATGGTCACCCGCCGCTTCGTGGCGGGGCTGAACGCGCACAACGCCTTCGAGGCGGCGGCGTCGATCGCGTTCTGGTTCTTCCTGAGCTTCGTGCCGCTGCTCGTGCTCCTCGGTTTCCTGGTGGGCCAGGTGGCGCGCTCGCGCGGCGTCGACGCGCTGCTCGGGCCGCTGCTCGACGTGGTGCCCGGGACGGCGGAGGACATCGTGCGCAAGGAGCTCGAGCGCCTGGCGGGCGCCAACGCGTCGCTCGCTCCGGTGGGCGTCGTCGGCTACTTCTGGACCGCGTCGTCGGGGCTGCACAACCTGATGGACGTCTTCGAGACGGCGGTGAAGGTCGAGCGGCGACCGTGGTGGAAGCAGCGCCTGTACGCGCTGGGCTGGGTGCTGCTGGGGCTGGCCACGGCCTGCCTGCTGGCGTGGCTCCTGGTGCGGGTGGACGCGGCGATCCACGCGCACGATGCGCCGCCGCCCGTCGGCATCGCCGCCAGCGGGACGCCGCTGGTGGGATCGCCGTCGATCGCCTCCCCGCCGTCCTCCTCTGCGTCAGCGGCCCCCGCGCGCGCGCCGGCCGACCACGCCGTGTCGAAGGCCCAGCCGGCCGCCCGCGTGCGCGGCACCCTCAAGCGGCGGGTGAACAGCGCGCTGCACACGCCCCTCGAGCAGGTCATCGCCGCCGCGCTCATGCTGGTGCTGGGGATGATCCTGCTGGCCGGCTTCTACCGATTCGCCGTCGTGCACCCTCCCGGCGTGCGGCGCCGCTTCTGGCCGGGGACGGTGACGGCGGTGGTGCTGTGGCTCCTCGTGTCCTACGCGTTCGGCGAGTACGTCACGTCCATGTCGAGCTACGCGCTCTACTACGGCAGCCTCGCCGCGGTCGCGGTGATGCTGGTGTGGCTGTACCTGACGAGCCTCACGCTGGTCGTCGGCGCCGAGGTCAACGCGCAGCTCGAGGGCGTGCGGGACGGGGCGTGAGCCGAAGAAGGCTCGCGCTCGCATCACCATTGGCCAGGGCCGACCGTCTCCGCGGCGCGGGGGCCAACCCCCGGCGTCATGGGCTATGATCGGCACGGATGAACCTGCACCGCGTCGCGGAGGAGAGGAGCCTCGCCTACCACCGCGCGGTGGGTGCGCGCCTGCTGGCCGATCCGTCGCTCGTGGACCGTGCCCGGGCGCGGGTCGAGGCGTGGCTCGCACGTGGCGAGCCGCACCCCGAATACGCGCGCGAGTGGCGCCGCATCCTGTCGCTCTCGCTCGTCGAGGTCGTGGCCACCATCACCGATCCGTCGGAGCCGGCGCGCGCGCTGCGTCAGGTCACGCCGTTCGCGGGCTTCCTGCCGCCACGAGAGCGGTGGGCCATCTGGCGCGAGGTCCGGGCCACTTCGCACGCGGCCGGGTCATGACTCGGACCCAGCTCGAGCACATCATCCGTGCTGCGGCCGACATCGCCGACGACGACGAGATCGTCGTCATCGGCAGCCAGTCCATCCTCGGCGCCCATCCGACCGCGCCAGCATCGCTCCTCGTCTCCGCCGAGGCGGACGTCTTCCCCAGGAACCGGCCCGAGCGGTGGGACCTCATCGACGGCTCGATCGGCGAGGGCTCGCCCTTTCACGAGACGTTCGGCTACTACGCCCAGGGGGTCGAGGAGGGTACGGCGACGCTTCCCGCGGGATGGAAGGACCGACTGGTCCTGGTCTGCAACGCCGGCACGCGATTCGCGAAAGGGTGGTGCCTCGAACCGCACGATCTGGTCCTCGCGAAGTATGCCGCGGCCCGGGAGAAGGACCTCCGCTTCGGGAAGGATGCCATCGGCGCAGGCCTGGTGGGCGAGGCGTTGCTCCTCGAGCGCCTCGAGACGATGCCCGTCGACGGCGACGCGAAGGCGCGCATGCGCACCCTCATCACGCGAGCCGGCCGCGCCTGAGCGCCGCCGACCAGCGCCGCCCGCCCGCACACCCGTTGCTCCCGCCTACCCCCCCTCGCCCCCCAGCCCCGGCACCGTCGGCAGCACGCCCTTCATCAGGCTCGACTCCCCCATCAGGCCCTTGACCTGATCGAGCTCCTTCGAGTCCGTGAAGAACGACAGCTGCTTGTCGAGCTTGCTCCGGGCGAACTCGCTCCCCGTGTTGAGCAGACCGCCGTCCCGGGCGAACTGCATCAGCCCTCCCGCGTCCGGCGCCGGCATCTTGCCGCCCGCCAGCTTCTTGCCGGTGTCGAGCGCGCTCTTGGCCACCCCGACGCCCTTGGCCACCTGGCTGGCGATCTTGCGCGCCTTGTCGGTGAGCTCGATGGCCTGATCGGCGACCTTCACCACCTCGCTCCCGCCCGGCAGCATCTTCACCACCGTCTTCAGGTACGACAGGTAGTCGGCGTCGCCGCGCCAGATGTCGAGCACCTGCTTGTAGATGGCCGACGTGTGCAGCCCGGTCATCGAGTCGAGCAGCGTCAGGATGCCGCCGATCTGGTCGAAGGCCTTGGTGCTCTCGTGCTTCTCCCACTTGATGTACTCGGGGGTGGCCTTGATCGACTCGTAGAGCTCCTTGCCACGCGCCAGGTACTGCGCCCGGTCGTCGCCCTCCTGCGGGAAGACGGCGGCGCGCGGGGAGGTCGCGTCGGCGTCCGTCACCACGGCCAGCAGCACCTTGTTCAGGTTCGCGGCCAGGCTGCCCGAGCCCGCGTCGGTCGCCCGCGCGGTGAGGCCGACGGTCACGATGTCCGACTCGACGCGCGCGAGGCGCTTGGAGTCGTCCTCCAGCCGCTCCATGAGGAGGAAGAGCACGTCGCGGTAGTCGGCCACGCTCACCTGGAAGGGCAGCTCGAAAGGCGGCTTGTCCCCCTCCGCCAGCGCGGCCAGCTGGCGCGTCAGGCGGTACTGCTCGAGCTTCCCGTCCTCGATGGCGCTGCGGATGTGCTGCAGCTGCCCCAGCAGCGTGGTCATCGCCCAGTTGAGACGCCGGATCTCCTCGTAGTCGACATGGATGTGCTCGCGCGCCTTCTCCCACCGCGCCTGCGCCGCCTCCCGGTCGGCGTCGCTCATTTCCGCGGTGAAGGTCAGACGGTCGGGCAGGTCGCGCGTGATGGCGAAGCCCTGCTCGCCGTCGTCGACGCGCATGAAGAACGGGACCTCGCGCGTCTGCAGGGCGTCCAGCGCCACCACGCCCTTCTGCGCGAGGACGGCGTAGGCGCTCTTGCTCGTGGTCTCGCTCGACGTCTGGATCGAGGCGTACTTGCCCGCGTACATCTCGTAGGCGCCGTGCACCCAGTCCTTGCCGTACAGGTGCGCGAGCGGCGTCTCCTCGTGGTGCGCGCAGGCGGAAAGCGCGGGAAGCGCGGGGAGCCAGAGCGGCGCGGTCCCCAGCGAGAGGACGAACGTGCGCCTTCTCACGAGCCGCCTCCGGCCGTCTTCTTCTTGGGAGCGCCGGCGCCCGCTGCGCCCTTGGCGGGCTTGCCCTTGCCCGCCTTGCCGGGCTTGGCCGGCGCGGCGTCGGGCGCAGGCTGGCTGTCGGCCACGCCCGAGCTGCCGTCGCCGAGGAGCGTGACCCCGTCGAGGCCGGCGAACTGGTCGGCGACCTTGCCGGCGTGCGCCGACGCGTGCCCGTCGGGACCCTTCTGCCCGCCCGATCCACCGGTCCCCGAGCTGCCGTCGGCGCCGCGCTGACCGCTCTGGGCGGGCGTGGTGCTGCCGCTCGGCGTCATGCCGTTGCCGGCGCTGCCGCCCGACCCGGCGCTGCCGGGTGAGCCGGGCTCCCCGCCGGGCCCGCCCGACACGTCGAGCTTCAGCGTGTTGGCGAGATCGGGGAACTGCGCGTCGACCACCAGCTCGATGCTGCCCCCCTGCCCGCCGTTGCCTCCCTTGCCGCCGCTGCCACCGTGGCCGCCCGAGCCGCCGTTGCCGCCGGGGTTCCCGCCGCCGCCGGAGCCGCCATGACCGCCCGCGCCGCCGGAGCCTCCCGGGCCGCCCGCGCCGCCCATGGCGCGGAGCACCACCGGCTGGTCGACCGGCGCGAGGAGGAAGTCCTCCATGTCGCCCGAGATCTTGATGGCGACGAGCTTGTCGTAGAACTGGGTCTTGGCCATCGTGGCGAACACCTGGAGGTGGGGACCGGGGCCGCCGTTGGCGCCGTCGCCGCCGGAGCCGCCCTGACCGCCGTCGCTCCCGTCGCCGCCTCCCTGCGAGTCGGACCCCATCTGGCCGTCGTGCCCCTGGGGACCGCTCTCACCGCCGGAGCCGGGGTTGCCGGCCTGGCCGCCCTTCCCGCCGCCCTTGATGCACTGGTAGTCGGGCTTGTACTTGGTCGTGAACGAGAACTTGTCGGGCCGCTTCTTGTAGACGGTCTTGATCTCGAACTCCTTGGCGGCGGTGGCCAGGATGTTCGCGTTGGGCGCGAACCAGCCCGACTCGTCGAACGCGCCCAGGTCGGAGTGGAACGCGAAGTCGACGAAGTCGAGCTTGTCGTTCTTGTTCACGCCGTCCTTTCCGGCCCAGGTCTCGAAGCTCTTCTTCTCCTTGTCGCCCTCGAGGACGGCCTCGGCGAAGACGGCCATCTGCACCTGCTCGCGCGGACAGATGGTCTTTCGCTCCTTGCGGATGTCGACGCTCATCGACTTCACGTCGGCCTTGGACAGGTCGATGGTGTCCTTGCCCCACAGGCGGTTCCAGAAGTGGCAGCCGGCCAGGGAGCCGCTCCCCACGACGAGCGTGGAGGCGAGGACGAGGTGGCGCGAGACGGAGGAGAATCGTCGGTTATTCATTGTCGGCGTCCTTGGATACGCGGCAGGGGCCCGGCATCTACCCTCGGGCGCCCGATTGTCCACGTCTCGACGGCATTTCGTGCGCGGAACTCGAGCCGTCGCGCAGGGCCCTTCAGCCGTGATCTTCGGGCGATGCGGCGAACCGGTAGCCGACGCCGCGCACGGTCTGCACGTAGTCGGCGGCCTCCCCGAGCTTGCTGCGGAGGCGCTTCACGTGGGTGTCGACCGTGCGCGTCGTGACGTCCGCCGAGATGCCCCAGACGTCGCTCAGCAAGGTGTCGCGCGACTGCACCTGGTCGCGCCGGTCGTGCAGGGTCACGAGCAGCTTGTACTCGAGCGGGGTGAGGGTGACCTCGTTGCCGGCGACCCACACGCGCTGCGCGTCGCGGTCGACACGCAGGATGCCGAACTCGATGGGGCGCGTGGGGTCGACCTCGGGCCGGGCGCGCTTGAGGGCCGACTCGACGTGCAGGAGCAGCTCGCGCACGCTGAAGGGCTTGGCGATGGAGTCGGCCACGCCGGTGGCGCCCACCACCTCTTCCTGATCGATGGCCAGCATGACGATGACGGGCACGCCGCGCGTGGCCATCTCGCCCTCGAGCGCCCGGCACACGCCGGCGGGGGTCATGTCGGGCAGCTCCGCGTCGAGCAGCACCACGTCGGGCCTCCGCTCGCGGGCCAGGCGCACGCCGTCGGTGGCGGTGGCGGAGGTCTGCGCTCCGTGCCCCGCGCGACGGAGCTGCTCCTCGAGCACCTCGCGAGCCTCCCGATCGTCGTCGATGATGAGAACGCGAGCCATAAGCTATCCGCCGCCTTCCAATTTCCCCCAATCCTCCGCCACATTCAAATTCAATCCAACACGCGCGTCGGCGACGGGGACGCGCGCCACGCTCACCAGCCGGAGCTGCAGGTCGAGCCTGCTCTCGGGCCCCTCGGGGGGCAAGGTGAGCAGGTGGCGAACGAGGGTGGACGACAGGAGGACCGGGTGGCCGCCCTTGCCGTGAACGGGGACGACTGCGTCGATTCCGGGGCCCAGGGCCCCCGCCAGCGCTTCCCAGACGTCCGGAGCGGCCACGGGGACGTCGACCGGCAGGACGAAGGCGGGCCGGTCCCCGTCGCGGACGACCTCGGCCAGGCCGCACTGGAGCGACGAGAAGGGGCCGCGCTCGGGGGCGCCGTTGACGACGGGGACGGCCATCGAGGCCACGCCCGGGAGCGCCGCGAGGTACGCCTCGCGGTCGAAGCCGAGCACCAGGACGACCCGTCTCACCCCCACGCCGGTGCCTGCGAGCGCTTCCAGCTGGTGCTCGAGCCACGGCCGCCCGCGGACGGCGACGAGGCCCTTGGGCTGACCCAGCCGCGAGGAGCGCCCGGCGGCGAGGACGACGACGTCAGCGTCCCGCGCCGCGACCATGGTGCACGCTGAGCAGCTCCGCCGCGACGCTCACCGCGACCTCTTGCGGCGACTTGCCGCCGACGTCGAGGCCGATGGGACACTTGACCCGGTCGAGCGCCTCCCGGGGAACGCCGCGGGCCTCGAGGCGTTCGCGGAAGCGACGCCACTTGGTCTCGCTCCCGATGAGCCCCAGGTACCGCGCCGGGCGCCGGACGACGTCGGCGACGATGGCCTCGTCGACGTCGTGGCGGTGGGTCATGATCGCCACGTAGGTCTGGTCGCCGCTCCAGGCGGCGTCGCGCACGAACGCGTCCCAGGGCTCCCTGTGACGGCGCACGTCGTCGGGGAGCGCGCCCGACCACTCTTCGCGCTCGTCGACCGCGTGAACCACGAACGGCGTCCCCGACAGGATCCGGCACAGGGCCTGCCCCACGTGCCCGGCGCCGAACAGGTAGAGACGGGGGCCGACGTGGAGCGAATCGACGAACGTCTCCACCACGCCGCCGCAGCACTGTCCGGCGGTGGCCCCGAGCGGGTAGCGGAAGGTCTTGCTCTCGCCGGAGGCGACGCAGGCGCGCGCGTCGTCGATGACGAGCTGCTCGAGGTGGCCGCCGCCGATGGTGCCGAAGAACGTCCCGTCGCCGAGGACGATCATCTTGGCGCCGGGCGCGGAGGGCGTGGACCCCGTGCAGCGGATGATGGTGACCAGCGCCGCAGGCGTGCCGCCGTCGCCGAGCTCTGCGAGCTTACGAAGCCAGTCCCACATGGCCGAGGAAGTCCCGTAGCAGATTCTCCGCGACCCGGCGCCGGTAGCGGGCCGTGGAGCGGACGTCGTCGATGGGCACCACCACGCGCATCAGCGCCTCGCACACGCGCGCGCTCGGCTCGCCGGCCACGATGGCGCGCTCGGCCTCGACGGCGCGGACCACCGTGGGGGCCACTCCGCCGAGGGCGATCTTGACGTCGTGCACGCGCCCGCCGCGCTTCTCCGCGCACGCCGCGAAGCACACCTTGGAGATCGCCTGCGCCTGCCGTGGCCCCACCTTGCGGTAGAAGTGCACGCGCTCCGCTCCCGCCGCCGCGCGCGGCACGATCACGCGGGCGACGAGCTCGCCCGGCGCGGCCAGCGTGCGCTTGTAGGCCGTGTGGAACGCGTCGTAGGGCACGGTGCGGGAGCCGTCGCGGGACACGAGCCCGAGCTCTGCCCCGTAGGCCAGCAGCGCGGGGGGCGAGTCGGCCGCGGGCGACGCGTTGCCGATGTTGCCCCCCAGCGTGCCTCGGTTCTGGATGGCGATGCCCCCCGTCTCGCTGGCGGCTTGCACCAGCATCGGGAACTCGCGCACCACGATCGGGTGCCGCCGCAGGTCGGTGTACGTGGTGAGCGCGCCCATCGCGAGCGCGCCGGGCGTCTCCTCGATGCCGCGCAGGTCGTCGAGGCCCCACAGGTCGACCCAGCGGCGGTGCGCGAGCTTGCCCGCCGACAGCATGACCATCACGTCGGTCCCTCCGGCGAGCGGACGGTAGCCCGCCTCGATCCGCTCGCACGCCTCGCGCACGCTCGTGGCCCGGACCAGCTCGAAGTCGGCGAGATCGCTCCTCACGGCGCGCCTCGCTCGCCTCGCGGCTCCATCGCCTTCACCACGCTCTCGAAGATGCGGATGTACCCGGTGCACCGGCAGATGTTCCCGGCGAGCGCCTCGCGGATCTCGGGCTCGCCCGGGTGGGGGACCCGATCGAGCAGTGCCTTGGCCGCCAGGATCATCCCCGGCGTGCAGATCCCGCACTGGGCGCCGCCGTGCTCGACGAAGGCGCGCTGGATGGCGCCGAGCGTCTCCCCGTCGGCCAGCCCTTCGATGGTCGTCACCTCGCGCCCCTCGACCTGCGCGATGGGGACCAGGCACGAGTCGACGAGCGCGCCGTCGATCAGCACCGCGCACGCGCCGCACTCGCCCTCCCCGCAGCCCTCCTTGGTCCCGGTCAGCGCGAGCTCCTCGCGCAGGACGTCGAGCAGGCGGCGCATGGGGTGCACGCCGGGCACGCACGCGCGGCCGTTGACGCGGAAGGCGATGGGCTCAGCCACGGAGCGCCTCCATGGCGTCGAAGATCGCCTCGGGCGTCGCGGGCACCCGGGTGAGGCTCACCCCCGTCGCGTCGAGGATGGCGTTGGCGATGGCAGGCGCGGGACCGTCCATCGGCAGCTCGCCGATCCCCTTGGCGCCCGCGGGTCCGCCGGCGTAGGGACGCTCCTCGAAGACGACGTGGATGGGCGGGATGTCCGCGCTGGTAGGCACGATGTAGTCGGTCATGCGGTCGTTCTGCATGCGCCCGTCCTTCCAGACCACGTTCTCGAAGAGGGCCCAGCCGATCCCCTGCGCGACGCCACCCTCGATCTGTCCGGCGGCGAGCAGCGGATGGATCACCTTGCCCACCTCCTGGAGCGCCCAGAAGTCCTCGACACGCGCCTCGTAGGTCCGCAGATCGACCGCGACCTGCGCCACGTACACCGCCCAGGAGTAGGCGCCGTAGGCGTCGCCCACGAAGCGCTCCTCGTCCCACGCGATGTCCCGCGGCTGGACGTACTCCGCCGTCGCGCGCAGGGCGCCGCGCTCGCGGACGAAGCGGGCGCACGCCGCGCGGAACTGCGCGCCGTCGTACCCCGGCGGCAGCAGGCCTGCGCCGATGAGCTGCGCCTTGAGGGACACCGCCGACTGCTCCACCAGCTTGCCCACGATGGTGCAGGTCCGCGACGCGACGGTGGGGCCGCTGTTGGGCACGTCGCGCGTGTCGGGCGTGGCCACCTCGACGTCGTCGTAGGCGACGCCGAGTGCGTCGGCTGCGATCTGCGCGAAGATGGTGCTGGTCCCCTGCCCGATCTCGGTGCTCGCCGCCAGCACGCGCACGCGACCGTCGGGCAGGCCCTCGGCGCCGACCACCGACGCCAGGTGCTTCTCACCCGCGCCGGTGAAGCCGGTGCCGTGCAGGAAGGTGGCCAGGCCCATGCCGCGGCGCACCGGACCGCCTCGCGCGTTCTCCTCGGCGAAGCGCGCCCGTCGTGCGTGCCACTCGCAGGTCGACAGGGCCCGCTCAAGCATGGCGCCCATGTCGATGTCGTCGCGCACCACCTGCCCCGTCGAGAGCGTGTGCCCGCGCTGGACGAAGTTGCGGCGACGGATCTCGTCGGAGGCGAGGCCCAGCCGCCGCGCGATCAGGTCGAGGTGCCGCTCCAGCGCGAAGATCGACTGCGGCGCGCCGAAGCCGCGGAAGGCCCCGTGCGGCGGTGTGTTCGTCGCCATGGCGCGCGCGCGGACGCGGACGTTCTCGACGTCGTAGGGGCCCGAGGCGTGGATGCACCCGCGCGACAGGACCACCTGCGACAGCGTCGAGTAGGCACCACCGTCGATGGCGAAGTCGATGTCGAGGGCGACGATGCGTCCGTCCGCGGTCACCGCCGTGCGGTGCCTGGTCCGGGAGGGGTGGCGCTTGGTCGTCGCCGCCATGTCCTCGGCGCGGTCGTAGACGATCTTCACCGGCTTGCCGCTCTTGCGCGCCAGGAGCGCCGCGTGAATGGCCAGGATGGACGGGTACTCTTCCTTGCCGCCGAAGCCGCCGCCCGTCTCGAGCTGCACGACGCGCGCCTGCTCCGGCGGAACGTCGAAGAGCTTCATCAGCGCCTTCTGGATGTAGTACGGGCACTGCATGGAGCCCCAGACGGTGACGCCCTCGTCGGGCGTGGCCACCGCGATCATCCCGTTGGGCTCGATGTAGAGCTGCTCCTGGGCGCCGGTCGCGTACTCGCCCTCGACGACGAGCACGTCTGGGCGCGCGAACGCCGCGTCGACGTCGCCCTTGCGGATCCAGTACTCCTTGAAGACGTTGTCCTCGCCCCAGGCCACCGCCGTCCGCGCCAGCGAGTCCTCGAGGGTGAGCACCGCCGGGAGCGGCTCGACGTCGATGCGCACCGCGAGGCGCGCCCGCTCGAGCAGCGCGCGGCTCGGATGCGCCAGGAGCACCACCGGCTCCTCGGCGTGGTGGATGACGCCGTCTGCCAGCGCCGGCTGGTCGTCGTTGATGAGCGCCACCACGTTGTGCGGGATGTCCCGGGCGGTCACCACCGTGATCTCGTCCCACGCGACGCCTTCGCCGAAGTGGACGCCGCGGATGCGGGCGTGCGGGCAGGCGCTGCGCACGGTGACGCCGTGGATCATCCCGGGGAGCACGACGTCGTCGACGTAGCGCGCGCGGCCGGTGACCTTGGCGAACGCCTCCTTGCGAGGCGGGGACTGTCCGATGAATGCGGGCACGGAAGTGGTGGAATCTGCAACGGAACGGTACACCCCTGCAAGGGCTGAGGGCGCGGAGACGATGCTATGCTTGCCGTCCCCCCCAGTGACGCTGTGACGCTCGTGACGCTCCGCATCCTCTATTTCGCCGGCTTGCGCGACGCGGTGGGCCTCGACCAGGAGACGCTCGAGCTCCCGGCCGACGTCCGCACGGTGGGCGCGCTGGCCGACCACCTCGCCCGGCGCCACCCGGCGTACGCGGAGCGGCGTGGGTTCGTGCGGATCGCGCGCAACGAGGCCTTCGCCGCGAACGACGACGGCCTGGCCGACGGGGACGTGGTCGCCCTGATCCCGCCGGTCGCCGGGGGATGAGCCATGGCCGAGGGCAAGCTCCGCGTCGCGGCCATCACCGTCAGCGACACCCGCACCCCGGCGGACGACGAGGGCGGAGCGCGGCTGTGCGAGCGGCTCGAGGCGGCGGGCTTCGCGGTGACGGCCCGGGTCATCGTGCGCGACGAGCCTGACCAGCTGCGCGCGGCGATCGCGCGCGTGTGCGACGAGGACCTGGCCGACGCCATCGTGACCACGGGTGGAACGGGCATCGCGCCGCGCGACCGCACCTACGAGGCCGTGGAGACCCTCCTGGACAAGACGCTCGACGGCTTCGGCGAGGCCTTCCGACGCCTGTCGTGGGACGAGGTCGGGGCCCGCGCCGTGCTCTCGCGTGCGATCGCGGGCGTGCACCGGGGGCGCATCCTGGCCGCCTTGCCGGGGAGCCCGAAGGCCGTGGTGCTCGCCGTCGATCGCGTGCTCGCCCCGATCCTCGCGCATGCCGTGGCGCTCGCCCGGGGAGGCAAGCATGGGCACTGACACGGGGGAGATGCTCAGCTTCGGCGAGGCGCGATCGCGCGTCCTGTCCGACGTCCGCCTGGTCTCGTCCGAGCGGATCCCGCTCGCCGAGGGGGCGGGGCGCGTGCTGGCCGAGGACCTCGTGGCGCGCACGCCGCTGCCGCGCTTCGACAACAGCGCCATGGACGGCTACGCGGTGGCGACGGGCGATCTGGAGGGCGCCGGCCCCTTCGAGCTCGCCGTGGTCGGGGAGAGCAGCGCCGGCCGCGACGCGCCCTGGCTCACCCGCCACACCGCCTGCCGGATCTTCACCGGAGCGCCGATGCCGGAGCGCGCGGACGCCGTGGTGATGCAGGAGAACGTGACGCGCGTCGGGCCCGCCATCCGCTTCGCGGGGCGCCCGAAGCCCGGGCAGAACGTGCGGCGAGCGGGCGAGGACCTCGCGCTCGACGCGGTCGCCATCGCCACGGGGACGCGGATCTCGGCGGGCGGCCTGGCGCTGGCGGCGATGCTCGACCGCGCGGAGCTCGTGGTCGCGCGGCGGCCGAGGGTGACCATCCTGTGCACGGGCGACGAGCTGAGGGGACCGGGCGACGACGCGCGCCCGTCCTCCATCCCCGAGTCGAACAGCGCGCCGCTGGCGGCGCTGGCGCGGCAAGCGGGGGCGGTCGTGCGCGTGGCCCCCCTCGCGCGCGACGATGCGCGGGCCACGCAGCGCGCCATCGAGCAGGCGCTCGACGGCACCGACGTGCTGCTCACCGTGGGGGGCGTGAGCGTCGGCGATCACGACGTGGTGCGACCCGCGCTCGAGCGGGCCGGGGTGATGCTCGACTTCTGGAGAGTCGCCATCAAGCCGGGCAAGCCGCTCGCGGTCGGCCGCGGCCCAGGCGCGGTCCACGTCCTGGGTCTGCCCGGCAACCCCGCCAGCGCCATCGTCACCTTCGCCGTCTTCGGCGCGCCCCTGCTGCGCGCCATGCAGCACGACGCGCGCCCCGTCGCCATGCCGCTGCGGGCACGCCTGGGCGCGACGCGCAAGCGCTCGCCCGACCGGCTCGAGCTGGTCCGCGCCATGCTCCAGCTCGACGGCGGGACCCTGGGAGCGCGTGTGCACGACAACCAGTCTTCGGGCGCGGCGACCAGCCTGGCGCACTCCGACGGCGTGGCCTTCGTGCCGCCGGGCGACGCGGCCATCGAGGCCGGCACCTTCGTCGACTTCCTGCGGTGGAGCGACGCGTGACCGCCGTCGCCGGCGTCTTCGTGGGGGGACCGGCGCGGCGCATGGGCGGTCGACCCAAGGGGCTGCTGGTCGGACCCGACGGCGCGACGCTCGTCGAGCGCTGGCGCACCATGTTGCGAGCGCTCGGGGTGCCCCTCGTGCTCGTCGGCAGCGCGGGCCCCTACGCGGCACTCGGGCTCGAGATGGTGAAGGACCAGCCGGACGGCATCGGCCCGCTCGGCGGCCTGGTCGCGCTCCTCCGGCGCGCCGGTGCCCACCCGGCGCTCGCGCTCGCGTGTGACATGCCGTTCGTCTCGGCCGGCCTGATCGAGCGCCTGCTGGCGGCCCCGTCGGACGCGCCGATCGTCGCCCCGCGCCGCCAGGGCAAGTGGGAGCCGCTCTGCGCGCGCTACGATCCCGTGCGCGTCCTCCCGCTGGCGGTGGCGCGGGTGGCTTCGCCCTACCGCTCGTTGCAGCGGTTGCTCGACGACGCTCCTGCCGTCGAGCTGGGGCTGTCCGCCGCCGAGGCGCTCGAGCTACGCGACTGGGACTCGCCCGACGACGTCAGCGCCGGCTGACGCGGGCGCGCCCGCAGGCCGTCACAGGGTCTTCAGGTACTCGAGCACCGCGCGCCGATCGCTCTCGGGGAGATCGCACAGGAAACGGTGACCCTCCACGCCGTAACCGGCCTTGCTGCCGTCGTAGACGTAGGCGTGCGCGGCAGGCGTGGCCGCCTGCGGCGGCGACCATCGCAACCCCATGCGTCCGACGTCGTACGGCGCGTCGAGATCGACCGTGAACCGCTTCGGCCGCTCGTCGGGCTTCATCGCCATCACCTCGATGCTCGGCCACTGCCCGATGTGGCCGAAGGTCCCGCGCGCCCACACGTCGAGCAGGACCGGCGGGACGTACCCTCCGGTCGGCTCGACCGTCGTCATCCCGCGCGCGAGCGCGATGCCGTTGGCGGCCGAGACGAACTCGGGGGTGACCGCGTCGACGCGCGCCGGATCCGTGCCGACCATCGCCACCGGGACGACGCGCTCCCGGTAGCGGACACGCGGCTGCGGCCCCTCCGGCGCATAGAAGCCGTGGCACCGGGCGCAGGTGGCGTCGAACGCCGCGTGCCCGCGCTCGGCGAGCGTCGCGTCCACCGTCCCCGGGTACGGCAGCTTGCGATCGAAATGCTTGAGGAACATGTAGAGGCTGGTCGCGATGTGGCGGTGCGTCTCGAACCACAGCGGGCGGGCGCCGAACGCGAAGTCGGCCTCGGCCGCCAGCGCGACCGGGCTTCCGGTGCCGACACCGTCCCAGCTCAGCGTGTCACGGTAGGGAAAGCCACGGACGTCGGGGATCTTGGCCCAACCCGGGGTGGTCCCGATGGGGACGTGCGCCCCGTGGTCGTTCATCGCCATGGCGAAGCTCTCGATGGTCGCGACGCGGCCGGGCAGGCCGGTTGCGAAGCGCTCGGCCTCCGCCGCGCGCCCCTCCGCGCGCTTGCGCAGCGCCTCGACCGTGGCGCGCACGATGGGAAGGCGCGCCGCCTCCGGCCAGGTCAGCCCGCGCTCGTGGGCGACCTTCGCCGCGCGGGCCAGGACGTTCTCCGTGGTGAACGACGGGTCGCGCGCGACGTGCGTGAGCGCCCCGTCGTACGCGTGGATCCGCACACGCGTGCTGCCCAGGCCCGGCACCACGCGATCGCCGTCCGGCAACCTCAGGCGCTCGGCGTGGCAGAGCTGGCAGTTCATGACGAGGAAGGAGACGAAGGTGTTGGGATCCGTCGTCAGGTGAAAGCCGAGCGGCAGGGCCCCCACTGCGTCCGGCGTGAACCCGAACCTGTCCGTGAAATGCGCCAGATCGCCCCCGAGCTCCGCCGGGTACGCCTCGACCATCGCCAGGAACACGGGGTACGCGATCCCCGTGGCGTACGGGTCGCCGCCGCCGAGCCGCCCAAAGTACGACTCCCCCGCGGCCACCGAGATCCCGTGATCCTTGTACTCCTCGGGATCGCTGAACACCTCCTTCGGCGTCGTGCCCCCCTGCGCAGCGACCGGCGCCGGAGCCTCGCGAGCGCACGCCGCCAGCACCAGCGCCCCGCCCAGCCCGTACGCCCGCTTCATGTCCCGTCCTCGCGATCGTGATCATGCGCGTGCGCGTGCTCGTGCTCGTTCGCGTGCCTGTCCCCGCACCGCGCGTCCTCCCAGCCCACCCAGTACGCCCCCTCCGGCCCGTGCTCGCGCTTCCAGATCGGCACGCGCCCCTTCACGCGATCGATCAGGGCGCGGCAGGCCCGGTACGCCTCCCCGCGATGCGGCGCGCTCGCCGCGCACACCACGGCCACGTCGCCGACCTCGAGGACCCCCGTTCGGTGCACCACCGCCAGCCGCACGCCCGCGATCTCCGAGGCGAGCTCCTCCACGATCCGGGTCATCTCCGCCACGGCCATCGACGCGTACGCCTGGTACTCGAGCTCGACCACCGCGCGACCCTCGTTGCGATCGCGCACCATCCCCAGGAACACGCACACCGCCCCCGCCCCGGCATGCTTGACGTGCGCCACCGCCTCGTCGACCGAGAGAGGCGCCTCGCGCAACGCGACGAGCGGGTTCATCGCGCGCGCTCCGCCGGGCGCGTCGCGTCGCCGCTCTTGCCGCCGCTCTTCGCCTCCAGGCGCACGGCGTCGATCGTCGCCCAGCGGTCCGCGCTCTTGATCATGTCGTAGACGGTCAGCGATGCGACGGTGGCGGCCACCATGGCCTCCATCTCCACCCCGGTCCGGTCGACGGCCTCGACGGTCGCCCGCACGTGGAGCTCGCCGCGCGCGGCCTGGAGCTCGAACTCGACCGTCGCGTGCGTGGTGCGCACCGGGTGGCAGAGCGGCACGAGCTCCGGCGTGCGCTTCGCCGCCAGGATCCCGGCGATCCTCGCCGCCGCGAGCACGTCGCCCTTGACGACGCCGCCGGAGGCGACGGCGTTGACGACCTCGCGCGTCGTACGCACACACGCGCTGGCGACGGCGCGCCGCGCGGTCTCGCGTTTGTCGCTCACGTCGACCATGCGGGCTTCGCCCGCACGAGACAGGTGCGTGAAGACGACGCCCGCCGCGCGCCCCGAGCCCAGGATGGCATCGTAGGCGCGCGCCAGCTTGTCC
Organism: Polyangiaceae bacterium; assembly: GCA_036560665.1. Taxonomy (GTDB): domain Bacteria; phylum Myxococcota_A; class Polyangia; order Polyangiales; family Polyangiaceae; genus Palsa-1150. The sequence goes on along the minus strand of DATBQU010000197.1, from coordinate 2,135 downwards.
GGCTTGGCCACGACCTTGGCCAGGACGTAGCGGTCGAGCGGAAGCAGGGCGCGCCACCGCGCGGGATCGAGGGGCCGGTCGGCGCCCAGCGCCGCGACGAGCGCGTCGGGAGGAGCGGCTGCGTCGGGGTCGCGCTCCGGGGCGATGGGCGTCGGAGCCGGGCTGGCGCCCTCGATCACGGCCGCCACCGCGTCGTCGATGCGCTCGCCCGCGCCGGCTTGCGCCACCTTGCGGCGCTCCTCGACCGGAAGCGAGAGCCATCCCTCGAGCGAGAGCTTCCGACCGAGCCCATCCAGCGCCCGCCGCGCCGCCAGCGGCATGAACGGCAAGGTGTCGTCGATCTCCTCGAAATCGTAGATGCCCGGGGTGGTCATCGGCGCGGGCAGTCTCGCATATGCCCCGGGCCGCGCTAGGGTCCTGGGGCCGAAACCGGGCCGCGCCAGCCGCGTATTTGCTACGGTAGACGCCGTGTCATGAACGCCGCCCCGCAGCCGCGCCGATCGCTCCCGCTGGTGGGGGGCGCGCGTCGCATCGAGCCGAAGACGGTGCGCGTCTCGCTCACCGACCGGTGCGACCTGGCATGCGTGTACTGCCGTCCGTCGCGCAACGACGGCTACCTCGAGAAGCGCCTCGAGGACGACGCATGGAAGGCCATGGTGCGCGCGCTGGTGCAGGCCGGAGTGACGCGCGTGCGGATCACCGGCGGCGAGCCGCTCTTGCACCCGCGCGTGACCGAGCTGGTGGCCTTCGTGGCCTCGCTCGGAGTGGAAGACCTGGCCCTGACCACCAACGCGACCTTGCTGGAGAAGCTCGCCCACCCGCTGCGCGCGGCTGGGCTGCGGCGCCTCACGGTCTCGGTCGACTCGCTCGTGCCCGAGCGCTTCTGGCGCGTGACGCGCGGCGGTCGGCTGGATCGTGTGCTTGCGGGCATCGAGGCGGCGCGCGCGGCCGGCTTCGAGGAGCTCAAGACGAACACGGTGGTGCTGCGCGACGACAACGACGACGAGCTGTCGGCCATCGTGGAGTGGGCGTGGGCGCGCGGCATCGTGCCGCGCTTCATCGAGGTGATGCGTGTCGGCGAAGGAGCGAACCTTCCGCCCGAGAAGCTGGTGGGCCACGAGGAGATGCGCGCGCGCCTGTCCCACTTGCTGGCGGACGACGCCGGCACGCGCGACGCCGGGCGCGGCCCCGCCAAGTACGTCGCCGCGCGACGGGACCCGCGGCTTCGCGCCGGGTTCATCACGGGGACGACCGACACCTACTGCGGGACGTGCGATCGCCTGCGCGTCGCGTCGGACGGCACGCTGCGCCCGTGCCTCGCCACGAACGACGGCGTGGCGGCGATGGACCTCGCCGAGGCGGGCGACGTCGACGGCCTGGTGAAGGCGATCGCCGAAGCGTGGGCGCTGAAGCCGGACACCAGCACGTGGAAGGGCTGCACCGAGGAGACGGCCGCCGCCGTCTCCATGCGGGCCATCGGCGGATAGCGCGGACGACTATTCCTCGTACGCCAGCGCCTTCGCGTCGTGGAGCTCGGCCGCCGCGCGCAACGTGCCCTCCGATCCTCCCGCCAGCTCCATCAGCTCCAGCCACGTCCTCGTCCCGTCGATCCGCTGGGCGAGCGCCAGGGCGTCGGCGCTCAGCTCGAACCACGCCAGGTCTTCGAACGGCACCGCCAGGCGCACGCGCTTGTCGAGCGGTGGCGCCGCGACCCGCTGCGTCGTCCGTCGCATGTCGGGCGCTCCGAGCAGCGCCGTCTCCGAGTCACGCGCGTACGCCTCCGGATCGAACGGCGGAGGCGCCGTGGAGGGGCCTTTCTTGGTCGGGTTGTCGCCGCTCAAGGTCCTCCAGGATACACCGCTCACGACGGCAAGTACCGCAGCACCATGTCCGTCAGCTCGTCGGCCACTGCACGGGTCTTGCTCGGCTCGAGCTCCGCCAGCACCGCCGCGTGCGTGACCGCCTCCACCACGCGGCACAGGACGAATGCCACCGCTTCGAGGTCGGTACGCCGCAGCTCGTGACGTCGCGCCTCGAGGAATAACGCCACCAGCGCCTCGACCTGGCGCTCGACGCCGACCACCTGCTCCAGCCGCCCCACGCGCGGCACCTGCTCGATGAGCACCTTGTGCAGC
>DATBQU010000196.1:0-7376 GCA_036560665.1 Polyangiaceae bacterium | reverse complement strand
CACCGAGATGCGCGGCACCGTCTGACAGCTCCCCTCGCCCGGCCCCGCGTGCAACAATCGCGCGCCGCATGACGTCGAGCACGCAGATCACGCCGGACACGCTCCGGGGCAAGACCCTCTTCATCACCGGCGCGAGCCGCGGCATCGGCAAGGCCATCGGATTGCGGGCCGCCCGCGATGGCGCCAACGTCGTCATCGCCGCCAAGACGACCGAGCCCCACCCCAAGCTCCCCGGGACCATCCACACCGCGGCGGAGGAGATCGAGAAGGCGGGAGGGCGCGCTCTGGCGTGCGTGGTCGACGTCCGCTCCGAAGACCAGATCCAGGCCGCCGTTGCGCAGGCCGTCGCGAAGTTCGGTGGCATCGACATCCTGGTGAACAACGCAAGCGCCATCAGCCTCACCGGGACCCTGCAGACCCCGATGAAGCGCTACGACCTCATGCACCAGATCAACACGCGCGGCACCTACGCCTGCTCGCAGGCGTGCATCCCGCACCTGCTCGAGGCCGCGAACCCCCACATCCTGAACCTGTCCCCCCCGCTCAACATGGAGGAGAAGTGGTTCGCGCCACACGTGGCCTACACCATGGCCAAGTTCGGCATGAGCCTGTGCGTGCTGGGGATGGCCGGAGAGTTTCGCGCCCAGGGGCTGGCGGTCAACGCGCTGTGGCCGCGGACCGTCATCGCCACCGCGGCGGTGCAGAACCTCCTCGGCGGCGACGCCACCGTCCGCGGCAGCCGGACGCCGGAGATCATGGCCGATGCCGCGCACGTCATCCTCACGCGCTCGAGCCGCGAGTGTACCGGGAATTTCTTCGTCGACGACGAGGTCCTGCGCTCGGCGGGCGTGACCAACCTCGACAAGTACCAGACGGTGCCCGGGTCCGAGCTCATCCCCGACTTCTTCGTCTGACTCGCTCATGGATGACGCGGAGAAGGCGCGGATGCGCCGCGAGATCCTCGACGAGGTCGGGGGGCTCCTGCGCGAGCAGCTGGCGGCGGACGAGTGGGGCCGCGTGCTGGTCGAGGTCGTGCGCGCCCCCGACGGCGAGCCCGTGGTGGCGGGGATCGACGTGGAGGACATCGTGGGCGACGAGGCGGGGGTCGATGCCGCGTTCGCCGACGAGACCGCGCGACCGCTTCTGCCGGTGCTGGCGAAGGCTACCGAAGCCCTCTGCGGGCTCGAGGAGGTGGAGCTCGACGACGTCCGGGGCGGAACCTTTCTCCGGCTCGTCGAGGGAGGTTTCGCGTGGCTGCCTGGCCTCGTCCACATGCCCAGCGCTGCGCTCGAGCAGGAGTGGGACGAGCTCGCCGCTCGTATCCAGGCCAAGAACCGGGCTCTGGAGGAGGGGTTCGGCCTCGGCGGTCACGACCGCTACGACGTGGATCTCGCTGGCGAGACCATCGTCTTTTCATCGGGAGGGCAGCCGCGCGTGACCGCCCGGGCGACGCTGGTAGGCACCTACGCGCTCGCCGCGCGAACGTGGGCGTGGGGCGGCCAGAACCACCAGCTCCCCGAGAGCGTCCGCCGGGCTTCCGCCGCGCTCGTCGACCACATCCTCGACCGCAGCATGTGGGAGCTGTCCATGCCCGTCTTCGCCCTCGACGAGGGGACGGCCTGGGTGCTCTGCGCCCTGGTATGCGACCGCACCCAGGGCGATGGCGTCTACCGCACTCCGACCGAGCGCGGTCACGCGTTCTTGCTCCTGCGCGACGTCCGTCTCACGGCCTGAGGAAGCGCAGCGTCATCCGGTCGCTCTCGCCGATGGCGATGTACCTGTCGCGGTCCTTGTCGTGCCCCGCCAGCGTGGGAGGCAGCGACCACACGCCGTCGGGGTAGTCCTTGCTGTCCCTGGGGTTGGCGTTCACCTCGGAGCGCTCCGTCAGGCGAAAGCCCGCGTGCTGGGCCAGACCGATCACGACGTCCTCCGGGACGTACCCCGTGTCACGGATCTCCTTCACGGTCATGCCCGGGCGCCCCCGGTGCTCCTCGACGCCGAGAACGCCGCCCGGCACGAGCACGCGGAACGCCGCGGCGAAGACGTTCTCGGCGTAGCCCGCCTCGATCCAGTTGTGGACGTTGCGAAAGGTCAGGACGAGGTCCGCGCTGGCGTCGGGGCCGAGGGACACGGCTGGCGTCGCGATCGGCTGCGTCTCGACCCTGGCAAAGACGTCGGGCGTCTTGGCCAGGCGATCGAGGATGAGCCGCGCTTCCTGCGTATCCTCGCTCTTCGGGTCACCGCCCGGATCGAAGCGCGTGACCCTCAGCGCGCCGCGCTCGGCCAGCACCGGCGCGAGGATCGCCGTGTAGTAGCCGCCCCCCGGCCAGAGCTCGACGACGTGGGCGTCGTCGCGGAGGCCGAAGAAGGCCAGCGTCTCGAAGGGGTGCCGTGCCGCGTCGCGGCCGCGCTCCTTCTCCGAGCGCGCCGGCCCGGCGAGGGCGGCGCGGAGCTTCGCCGAGGTCGCCGGTGAGATCGCGTCCGCCGGCTCGACGGCCTGCACCGGCGAGGTGCTCTGGGGCTCCGTGGCGCGAGTGCCGGAGCAGCCGACGCAAAGCGTGAGGATGGTGGTGGAGATACAGATCGAGCCGTCCATGGGTCACCTCGCGGCACGACTGTGCCCTGCGCACCTGCTCCGAGGCCATGGGCCGGAAGTCACGGTTTCCGGCCTCGAACCGGGATCGTGACTTCCGACCTATGCCGCGCCCCCTGCCCGCGGTCTACACTCGTGGACCATGCGCACCGGTCCCGTGATCCGCGTCGTCCTGGCCGACGACCACACGCTGGTGCGTGAGGGGATCCGGACGCTGCTCGGTCTGGTGGAGGACATCGAGCTGGTCGGAGAGGCCGGCGACGGCGAGGAGACCGTGCGGGTGGTGCTGGAGAAGCACCCCGACGTGCTCCTGCTCGACATGCGAATGCCCAAGGGCGACGGGTTGTCGGTGGTGGCCGAGCTCGAGGCGCGCGCGAGCCTCCCGCCCACCCTGATCCTGACCACCTTCGACGACGACGAGGCGGCGATAGGCGCGGTGCGTGCCGGGGCGCGCGGGTTCCTTCTCAAGGACGTGACGCTGGACCGCCTGGTGGGCGCAGTGCGCGTGCTCGCCTCGGGCGGGACGATGATCCGTCCGGGCCTGACGGAGCGGGCCGAGCGCGAGCTCGCGGCCCGGAAGCCCGAGCAGCCGGGCGACGTCGATGCAGCGGCGATCACGCCGCGCGAGCGGGAGGTCCTGCGGCTGCTGGCGGCGGGGTACTCCAACCGCGAGATCGGCAAGGCGCTCTTCGTCGCCGAGGGAACGGTGAAGAACCACGTGTCGAACATCCTCACCAAGATGGGCGTGCGCGACCGCATGCGCGCCGTCCTCAAGGCGGCCGAGCGGGGCTACCTGTAGGGTCGCGACGGCTCGCTCAACGCCTGTGATGCCGCGCGATGGCCGAGACGCTCGGCCGCGTCACGCCCTGGGCGTCGTGCGCCGCAAAGTACGCGCGCAGGATGTCGCGCGCGATCACGTTGGCCTTCACTTGCCAGCTCGGTCCGTTGACGACGAGGACGGCGACGGCGACCTGGCGCAGCCCGGGCTGCGGGCGGCTCGGCGCGAAGCCCGTGAACCAGGTGTAGTAGCGCTGGGTCTCGCCGTCCGTCAGCGTCCCGGTCTTGCCCGCGACGGAGATGCCAGGCAGGAACGCGGCGCCGCGCCCGTCGTGGAACGCCCGCCAGCAGGTACCCTCGCTCACCGTGTGTTCCATCATCGTCGTCAGCTGTGTCGCCGTGTCGTGGCCGACGACCCTGCGGGACGCGGGCGCGTCGGGCGCCGTCCAGATCACGCTCCCCGTGCCCGAGACGACCTTCTCCGCGATGCCCGGGCGTACCGCCTCACCGTCGCGTGCAACGACGGCGCTCATCTCCAGGGCCTGCAGCGGCGACAGCGTGGTGTTCCAGAATCCCGCCGCGGTCCGCGCGAACTCCAGCGGTTCGCTCGGAACGTGCAGCGCGCTCGGCTGCACGGGCACGTCGAACGCGAAAGGTTCCCCGTATCCGAAGCGGCGCGCCATGGCTTCGAGCTGGCGCGGCACGAGGCGCTCCTTGGCCAGGCGGGCGAACACCGTGTTGATGCTCCGCCCCATCGCGCCGGCGAGCGTGGTGCACCACCGATCACGCTGCGGGTCGTCGACGAGGTCGATCGAGTTGATGCGCTGCTCGCCGCCCGAATAGCACTGCTTGGTGTCGGGGCCGAGGTGCGCTTCCTCGATGAGCGTGGCGGCGGTGACCACCTTGAAGACGCTGGCCGAGGGCGCCGTGGCCTCGGCGCAGAGGTCCCGAGGCGGCCCCTTCTCGACATGGCTCGCGTAGACGAGCAGCTTGCCGGTGGCCACGTCCATCACGAGCACCGCCGCCTCGGGCAGGCGATGTGCGTTCATCAGGCCCAGAGCTGTGTGCTGGAGCTCGGCGTCGAGCGTGAGCTGGGCTGTCCCCGCTCCTGCCGGCGCGGTGAGCGCGCCGTCGGAGGCGCTCATCCGCAGCACATCCAGGCCCGCGATGGCGGGTGTCGGCGGCTCTGCCGGCGCGTCGTCGTGGGGGGCGAGCTCGGCGCGCGACAGCGGCGGGGTCGACTCGTCGCCGGAGCTCGGCGCCGGCGTCTGCCCCATGCGATGCACCACCAGGACCGCCAACGCGAGGACCGAAGCACCCGCGAGCGCGAGGAGCACCGTGCGACGCATCGCGTAGGGGTGTGTCATGGCTCCGGGCAAAGGGGCAAGAAAGAGGTCCAAGCCGGGCTCGCGATCGAGCGTCCGATGGGGCATAGGTGGCCCATGCATCCGACGCGCCTCGCGGGACTGCTCGCGGTCGCCTCTGCGCTCCTCGTCTCGTCCTCTGCCCTCGCCGACACGCATGCGACCGCCCCTGCAGGGGGTGGGCTGTCCGCGCTCGACGTCGGGCTCGACCTGGCTGGCCCGGCCGTCGTCTGGAACGGGGCGCGCCTGCCCATCCCGCTCGCCACAGCGCAGCTGCCGCCTGCTGGGGACGTCGTGGTGGAGGCCGTCGCCATCGGGAAGGGCAGGCATGTCGTCCACGTTCGCGTGCCCATCCGGGACGGCGAGGGCGCGTGGGAGGCGATCCTCGCGGCCGGGGAGGCTCAGCCGGTCTTCGCCGGGCTCACCGGCTTCGTCTCCGGCGACCCCGGGGAGCGTACCGGCAAGGCGGTGCAGATCGTGCCTGATGGCGCGACGAGCTTCGTCCTGGTGGGGGACGTGCGCGAGGAGCTTCGCATCTGCGGTCAGTCGACGACGCTGTTCGACCCGGAGGCCCTCTACCCTGCGACCCTCGACCTGCGGCCGGCCACGGTGCAGCGGCTCAGCGCGCAGGAGCGGGCCGGCGCGCAGCGCGTCGTCGCCACGGACCGTGGGCAGGGCGCGGAGCCTGCGCTGGCGAGGCTACTCGTGGCGCGCGGCTCCAGCGTCCCCGGGTCGCGTGGCGTCGAGCTGACCGACGGCGACGTGCGCAGTGTCTGGAAGGAGCAGCGACCCGGCGCGGGGCAGGGCGAGTTCGTGGTGATGGCGGCGCCCAAGGACGCGCCGATCACCAGGATGCAGATCGTCGTGGCCCCGCCGTCGCCGGACAAGGACGGAGCCGCCCCCAAGACGTTCTACCTGGTCACGAGCGCCAAGACCTACGAGGTGACGCTCCCGGGCGACGGGTGGCTCAAGCCCGGGGAGGCGTACGAGGTCGCATTCCCGCAGCCCCTCCAGTCCTCGTGCGTCGCGCTCGTGCTGGGGGACGCCTACGGCAGGGCGCTGGAGCACCCCGAGGTGAGCGTGGCCGAGCTCACCGCGTACAGCGAGTTCGACGCCCCGGGGGCGACGCTGGAGGACGTGGCGAAGAGACTCTCCGGCGAGCGCGGGATCGCCGCGGCGCAGGTGCTCGAGCGAGCGGGCGAGGCGGCGCTGGCGGCCGTCGCCCGGGTGTACGACACGCTCGACGCGCGCGGGCGCGCGCTGGCGGTCGACGTGGCCGCGGCGCACGAACGCTGCGACGAGGCCGCACCGTTGCTGGCGCGAGGGCTGTGCGACAAGGGCGGGGAGGCGCCGCGCAAGGCCCGCGAGAAGCTCGAGCGCTGCAAGGGGGCGGCGCCTGTGCTGGCCAGGTCGCTGCGCGAGGATGCGCCGTCCCGCGCCTGCGTCGCACCGACGCTGGCCGTGCTCGCTCCGCAGGATGCGCTCGAACCGATCGCCGACGCCATGGCGGCCACCGGGGAGGGGGAGCCGGCTACCCGCGAAGTGCTCCGTGCGTCGTTCGCAGAGGCGCTCAAGGCGGCGCCGCCCGGGCGACTCGCCGCGCTGCTGGCCGACGCGAAGCGCAGCGCCATGGGGCGGCTGGAGGTCATGCGCGCGGCACAGGCGCGCGTGGCCGAGGCGGGCCCCGAGGCGGAGGCGACGGCGACGGAGCTCTTGCACGGCGCGCCACCGATGCGAACCCGGTACCTCGTGCTCGGTCCGCTCGGAGAGCTGGCGCACGCCGGGAAGGGGACGGCGGCATCGCTGCTGGCCGACGCCATCGCCCGGGACACCGAGTGGCCCGTCCGCGCGCGAGCGGCCGAGGTCGCGGCCGGCGTTCCGGTGGCGCAGGCTTCGCTGGAGGGCGCGGCGCGCGACCCCGAGCCTCGCGTCCGCGAGGCCGCGCTGCAATCGCTGGCCGCCTCACCCGGACCGGGAGGCGTTGAGGCGGCGCGTGCGGCGCTGGCCGGCGACGGGTGGAGCTTCGTTCGAGTGCAGGCCGTGGGCGTCCTCGCCAAGGGCCCGCCGTCCGCGGACGTCGACGGGGCGCTCGGCGATGCCCTGCGCGACACGTCCCCGCGTGTCCGCGGTGCATCCGTCGTGGCGCTCGCCCGCCGTCGCGCAACGCCGATGCACGAAGCCATCCGCGAACGCCTCGACGACAAGGACGAGGACACGGACGTCCGAGCAGCGGCAGCGCGCGCCCTCGGCGCGGTGTGCGATGCGTCATCGGCGGACCGCCTGACGCAGGTCGCCCGGGTCCTGGCCGTCGCCGGCATCACCGAGGACCAGCAGCAGATTGCCCTCGGCGCGCTGGTGGGCCTCGCGGCCATGCACCCCGCGGACCTGCGCGACCGCGTCGCGCCGCTGCTGGCCTCGAGCGCCCCTCCGTACGCTCGTGCCGCCGCCCAGCAGGCGCTCGCCGCGCGCGGCGTCTGCCGGTAGGACCCGCCCCCACCGATCTCGCGCGCCCCAGCGTGTCGCGTGTCAGACTGCCGGAGCACTTAGCCTGGACCTTCCAAGACCGGCACGGAGGGCACCATGGCCACGCCCATCGAGTTCACCCGATCTCCGAGGCTCACGCTGGGCGTCGAGGTCGAGCT
>DATBQU010000195.1:0-8653 GCA_036560665.1 Polyangiaceae bacterium | reverse complement strand
CGACCTTCTTCTTGCCGCGGTCGACCTCGTCCGCGCTCGATTCGCCCTCGGCCTCGAGCTGCCCCAGCATGTCGAGCGCCTCGTGCCGTGACTTGCGGATCGACACCTTGCACTCCTCGCCGTACTTCTTCGCGATCTTGACGAACTCCTTGCGGCGCTCTTCGGTGAGCGGGGGCAACGGGATGCGGACGAGGTCCCCGTCGACCTGAGGGTTGAGGCCGAGGTCGCTCTCCCGCAGCGCCTTGTCGACCGACTTCACCTGGGACCGGTCCCACGGCTTCACGGTGATGAGGCGCGGCTCCGGTACGTTGATGTGCGCCATCTGCGCGAGCGGGGTCGGTGTCCCGTAGTAGTCCGCCTTGATCCCGTCGAGCAGGCTGGCGCTCGCGCGGCCCGCGCGGAGCTTCGTCAGCTCGCGCTTGAGTCCCTCGTGCGCCTTGGTGATGGAGCCTGCCAGCTCTTTCTGGACGTCGTTGATCATGCTCATGGCGACCGCCGGCACCTTAGCGCCGCCTGTGGGGGCGTGAAAGGCCCAAGGAACAGCTGCCCTGCTTGCAGTCCGATTGCCCGACGGACTAGGGAGGGAGCAGAATAAAGGCGTAGCCGCGCTCGTCATTTCCATGGGCGAGGCGCGTCGGGACGAGGAAGGAACGACGATCGAGATGATGGGGCGGGGTCGGAAGGTGCTCGGCGTGGCCGGTGGAGCCGGGATAGGGCTCGTGCTGGCGCTCGCGTGCGCCGGCTCGTCGGAGGAGCCGGCCGAGGGCGCCGGGCCCGGAACGCCCGACGCCGGCGCGCTCTCGACGCTCGTGATGCATGCCCAGCGAGGCGAGTACATCCCCCCGGACCTGGACGACGTCGAGCACATGTGCGCCATCCTGACGGGGTGCGACAAGCTGCCCATCCCGCCCAACCTCATCCCGACCGACTTCCAGTCCTGCGTGAAGAGGTTCACGGAGGAGATGACCTCGGTCGGCGGCATCAACTTCTCGCTCACCATGCGTGAGTGCGGTCTGCAGGCCAACTCGTGCGCCATGCTCAAGGCTTGCGCCCTCCGCGGCGCGAACCCGGACGCCTGTTCGGGGCGGGGGCAGCAGGGCTTCGTCGGGTTCTGCGACGTCGACGGCCGCGCGCTCACCTGCTGGCACGGGCAGATCGTCGCCGTCCGCGACTGCGGGCGCGGCAAGGAGGAGTGCATCGTCCGCGACGGCGCGGCGACGTGCACCCTCGGGCCCTGTGGCGGCGACATGAAAGAGGGGGACAAGCCGCGATGCTCCGCGTCGGGCACCCACCTGCTCCACTGCGAGAAGGGAAAGCTGGCCAGCCTCGACTGCGCCGCCTTCGGCCTCCGCTGCCTGACGGCGCCCGATGGGACCTCGGGATGCGCGACGGGTGGGCCGGCATGCACCGGCACCGCCAAGCATTGCGACGGCAAGACCGCCGTCGGTTGCTTCAACGGCCACGAGGTCCGCGTCGACTGCGCGGCCGCCGGGCTGGTGTGCGACCCGACGCCCGGAGGGACGCCCATCGGCGCATGCGTCGCCCCGCCGCCGGCGATCGGCGGCTGCGACCCCGCCGAGAAGGCCCACTGCGACGGAGCCAACATCAAGTACTGCGTCGCCGGCAAGCCGCGCTCGCACTTCTGCAAGGCGAGCAGCTTCAACCGCTGCGAGAACACGAAGAACGGTCCGCACTGCGCGAACTGACGTGCGCCTGTCGATCCCGATCCTCGCGCTCGCGACGACGCTCTGCTTGCCGGCCTTGCCGGCGTGCAGCTCGTGCGGCGACCAGCGGGCGGACGGGGTGGAAGCCGGCGCCGCCGTCGAGGCCCCGGTTCCGGCGCCGGACGGCTTGCTCGCCGAGGGCTGGATCCGGGCTCCCGACGCCACGTGGTCCCGCGTGCAGCAGGGTGTCAGCGGCGCCGTCGCGCTCCTGCCTCCGTCGGCGGGTGAGCTCGCGTGCGCGTTCGCCGGTCTCGAGCCCCACCTGGCGCCTCTCGTCGACGGCAAGGCGACCTCGACCTTCGCGCTCGCCGACGCAGGGGACGGCGTGGTCGCGTGGGCCGTGGCCCTGCCGTTGACCGATCCCGCGACGGCGACGGCGATGCTGGTCGACGGGGGCGACGCCCAGCCGAGCCGGTACACGTCTCGCGAGGAGGGCGGGATGCGCATCCTCGCCGGCAGGGAGCGCCCGCTGAGCACCGCCGTGGCGCTCGCGCGCGGCTGGCTCATCCTCGCGCGCAGCGATCAGGACCTCACCCGCCTGGGGCCCTACCTGGTCCGCACCATGCCGGTCAGGACCGCACCCCCCTCTGCGTCGTCGATCATCGCGGTGGCGCCGCACTCCGCCCTCGCCGGCCCGCTCGCGTCGTGGCTTGGCGCGGGATGGGGCAGCGCACGCGGGTGGCTGGCGGCGCGGGACGACGAGCAGAGGGCGCAGCACGGGGGCCGTCCGCCCGACTTCGGCGATCCGCGTGCCATCCTCGACGCGCTCGACGTGGTGGTGAAGCGCAGGCTGGAGCTCGTCGCCGACGCGCAGTCGGCGCGCCTGGAGATCGACGCCCAGGACGACGACCTGCGGGCGGACCTGTTCGTCACACCCGGGCAGGGGGAGGCCGGGGCGGGGCTGGTGGCGTCGATGCGCCCCGGAGACGCGAAGCCCATGGCGGGCGCCCCCGCGGACGGCCTGCTGGCGATGATGGTCCGCGACGACGCGGAGGCCCGCGCCGACGACGCCAGGGAGATCGAGGCCGCCGTCGATCGCACCCTCGGCGCGCGGCTGCACGAGGAGGACTCGCGGGCGGTGCACGCCGCGGTCGACGACTGGTCGCGCGCCCGCGGGGACTGGCTGAGCGTGGGCGTCGCGTGGGACGTCGTGGCGCCGGCCCGCGGCCTGTGGCTTCGCACGCCCGCGACCAGCGGGGACGCCGCGGCGCAGGCCGTGCGCGAGCTGGTCGAGCTCACGCGCCGGCCGCCCCTCGCGGACTTGCTGGCGGGCACGCTTCGCCTCGGTCCCCCGGCCATCGCGCCGGCCCAGGTGCCCGGGCTCGGGACGGCGACGCTCGCCACCTTCCGGCCGGCGCAACCGGCCAAGGCCGGCAGGTCGCCGGGGGGCGTCGACGTGCCCCTCGGCGTCGGCTGGGCCGTGCACGACGGCGACCTCCTGGTGGCCATGGGCCAGGGAGCGCCGCGGCTGCTCTCCGGCGGAGCCTCGCCCGCGCGCCGTCTCGGGGACGATGCCCGCAGCGCCCGCCTGCTCTCCGCGCTCGGGGCCACCGTCACGTTCGCCCTGCTCGCCCAGCCCCTGCGCCTCGATCCGGGCCGGCCGGCGCAGGACGCTCCCGCGCTGCTGGCCTGGGGTCGGCGGGAAGGGGACGTGTGGGCGAGGCTCGAGCTCGCCGATGCACTGCTGCGCGAGCTCATCCGCCTCGAGGCCGGTCTCTGACGCGTGCTACCTTCCTCCGGGGAGGTCGCCGTGTCCGCTCGCGCTCGCACGCTCGTCTTTCGGACGCTGTCGATCGCCTTCGGACTCGCCATCCTCGCCCTCGTCGGTGCCTCGGGTTGTGGTCGCTCGAACCTGAACGACTACCTCGTCGACGGCGCCGACGGCAGCGTGGATGGCAGCGACGCGCGCCCACCCGAAGCAGGAGCCTGCAACGCCACCACCTGCCCATCCGGGTGCTGCGACCCCACGGGCACCTGCCAGACCGGCGCGTCCATCACCCAGTGCGGGGCGCTCGGCGAGAAGTGCCAGAGCTGCCAGGCCGAGGGATTCCAGTTCTGCGATCCCACGCGGCATGCGTGCGGCAACAAGGTGGGGTCGTGCAGCGCAACGGACTGCAGCGGTTGCTGCGAGGGGACCACCTGCTTCGCAGGGAGCGATCCCGACGAGTGCGGCGGCGGAGGGAAGACGTGTCAGCACTGCCAGAGCGCCGGTCTCGCGTGCGCGGGCCAGCAGTGCGTGCAGCAGGCGTGCGGACCGCAGAGCTGCAAGGGCTGCTGCTTCGGCGACCAGTGCCTGGCCGGGACGGATCAGACGGCGTGCGGCGTCGCGGGGCAGCAGTGCGCCAACTGCGCGGCCGGCTCCCAGACGTGCGTCTCCGGCGGCGGCATCGGTGGGACGTGTCAGGGGCAGCCCACGTGCGACCCGACGACGTGCAAGGGGTGCTGCAACGGCAACGCGTGTGTACCCGGGACCTCGAGCACGGCCTGCGGGATCGCGGGTCAGCCATGCGCCGACTGCGCCGCCTCCGGTGAGGCCTGCGCCGGGGGCCAGTGCCTTCCTCCGCCGCCGGTGTGCTCGCCCAAGACCTGCCCCGGCTGCTGCAGCGGCAACACCTGTCTGCCCGGCAACGCCAACTCGAGCTGCGGCCTGGGCGGCAACGTCTGCGTCGACTGCGCCAGCGCCAACGAGAGCTGTCAGGGGCAGACGTGCGTCAACGTCCCGCCGGTGTGCAACGCCCAGAACTGCCCCGGCTGCTGCGACCTCGGCAGCGCCTGCCAGCCGGGCTTCGTCGATTCGCAGTGCGGCCAGGGCGGAGCGTCCTGCGAGGACTGCCTGGCCATCAACCCGCCGTCGAGGTGCGACGTCAACGTCACGCCGCGGACTTGCATCAGCCAGCAGACGCAGTGCCCGTCTCCGTACCCGGCCTGCCCGGCCAACCTGCAGACCCCGGTGCCGACCCAGGAGCTCGTGTGCACGCCTTCGGACCTGCAGAACGCGGCCTCGGCCTGCGCGGCCGGCGCGCACTCCGCGGGTTGCCAGTCGTTCTTCAAGTTCGAGCAGTCTCAGAACGCCAAGTGCGCCACCTGCCTGGGGACGTTCGACTACAACTTCCAGGAGCTGACGGGCCTCTTCGAGTGCGTCGCCCCCTTCGTCGACGCCACGTGCAACCACGACACCGCCTGCATCGTCGACTGCACGGACTCGAGCTGCGCGCAGTGCCCCGGAGCGGGCGCGACGGCGCAATGCCAGAATCAGGTGCGCACCGGCCAGTGCTCGGGCTACTACCAGGGCGCCCAGTGCATCGCCCAGGCGTTCGCCGGGCCGGGCGCGTTCTGCAACCCGAACCAATACCAGGGCAACGTGGGAAGCTGGATGGCAGGCGTCGGGAAGTACTACTGCGGGCAGTAGACGGGATGGCCGGCGACGACGTCGTTCTGTTGACGGGATACCCGTCGCTCCTCGCGCGCGCGGTGTGCGCCGAGATCGTGCGCTCCGACCCGCGCGCGCGCGTCGAAGCCGTCGTGCGTTCGAAGTTCGTCGCCGACGCGCGCAGCACCCTCGACCAGCTCCCGGCAGAGCAGCGCAAGCGCGTGCGCGTGGTGGAGGGAGACGCCGCGGCCATCGACCTCGGTCTCTCCGGCCCGGAGCTCAAGGCGCTCGCGCGCGAGGTGACGCGCATCCACCACTGCGCTCAGGTCACGTACCTCGGCGTCGACCGCAAGACGGCCGAGCACGTGAACGTAGGCGGGGCGGGAGAGGCGATCGCCCTGGCCGAGGCCTGCGAGAAGCTCGAGTGCCTCGTCTTCCACTCCACCGCGCAGGTCTCGGGGGATCGGCGCGGGGTCGTGCTGGAGGAGGAGCTCAAGGCGGGGCAGTCCTTCCGCAGCGTGGTCGAGGAGACCAAGGCGCGCGGCGAGAAGCTGGTGCGGAGCGCCATGGGACGGATCCCCGTCGCCGTGATGAGACCGTCGACCATCGTGGGCGACTCGCGCACGGGCGAGGTCGACCGCTTCGACGGGCCGTATCTGCTCATCCTGCTGGTGGTGACGTCGCCGCCCGACCTGGCGCTGCCGCTGCCCGGGCGCGGGGACGAGCCGCTCAACCTGGTGCCCATCGACTGGGTGGCGCGGGCCTCGGTAGCCCTGGGCCGCGATCCCCGCGCGCGCGGGCGCACGTTCCACCTGGTCGAGCCCCAGCCTCTGACGGCACGTCGAGTCTTCGAGCTCGTGGCCCGGGCAGGCGGCCGACGGGGACCCCGGGGCTCGATCCCGGCCAACCTGGCCAAGGCGCTCCTGCGCGCTCCGGGGCTGGATCGGATCGCCAAGAGCCCCCGCGCCTTCCTGGAGACGCTGACCACGCCGGTCACGTTCGACGCGCGCAACGCCGACGAGCTGCTGGGCTTGCTCGGGGTCGACTCGTGCCCACCCCTGGAGTCGTACGTCGACAAGCTGGTGGAGTACGTGCAGGAGCGCGTACGCCAGCGGCGCGCGAGCAAGAGCGCCGACGCCGAGATCGAGGACCCGCTCGGCTGAGCCACCATGACCAGGAAGAGCGTGCCACCGCGCGTGGGAGAGGGGATGGTCGTACGGCGCGTGGTCGTGCGCTCGCGGGACGTCGTCTTCTTCAAGGGCGTCATCGAGGCCAGCGAAGGCCTGGCCGCGGTCTTTGCCGAGAGCGGCGGTGACCTCACCGTCGCCGCCCCCATCGGACGTGCGTCGGAGCTCGACGCGCTGCTCGATTCGCTCTGCGCCGAGGTCGGAGGCGTGAGGGTCACCCCGTGAAGTGGGACTACGACGTGGTGGTGGTGGGGGGAGGGCCGGCAGGGACGAGCACCGCCCTGCATCTCGTACGCGCCGAGCGCATCGCGCCCTCACGCGTGGCGATGGTGGAGAAGGCCCGGCACCCGCGCGACAAGCCGTGCGCGGGGGCGGTGAGCACCTGGGGGCTCGACGCGCTGACCGCGATCGGCGTGCCGCTGGACGTGCCGCACGCGACCATGCGCGGGCTGCGCGTCCTCACCGCCGGCCACGTCGGCGCGCACGAGGCGCCGCTCGGCGTCGTCGTGCGCCGGTGCGAGTTCGACGCGAGCCTCTGGCGACGCGCCCAGGTGGACGGCATCCCGTCCTTCGACGGAGAGCCCCTCGTCGCGCTCGAGCGCCTGACGGGGGGATGGCGGCTCACCACCGGCCGGCGCTCGCTGACCGCCCGCCTGGTGGCGGCCTGCGACGGCGCGGGCAGCGCGGTGCGCAGGCTCGTCGGCCTGCGCGAGAGCGCCCGCAAGGGCCACCTCTACGTCGCGGAGACCCCGCTCGGTCCCGGGGATGCTGGCCCGCGGAACGGCTTCTGCGACTTCGACCTTCGCGTCGCCGACGGAGGAGTCGAGGGCTACTACTGGGACTTCCCCACCGTCGTCGACGGCCGGCCGGCCGTCAGCCGCGGCATCTACCACGCGAACTTCGCGCCCCGCGCCGACCTCAAGCAGCACCTCGAGCGCGCCCTGTCCGCCCGTGGCCTGGACGTGGCGAGCGTGAAGCTCAAGCCTTTCAGCACCCGCCCGCTGGTGCGGGGGGCGCGGCTGGCGCTCGACCGTCTCGCGCTCGTCGGCGAGGCCGCCGGGATCGACGCCACCACGGGCGAAGGGATCGCGCAGGCGATCCTCATGGGGGCCATCGCGGCCAGACACATGGCGCGGGCGCTTCGCACGGGGGACGGGCACCTCGAGGCCTACGCGGCCGACGTCATCGGCGCTCGCGTCGGGCGACACCTGCTCCAGAGCGCCTGGCTGGCCAGGCGTGTCTACGGGTCGGACGGCGATCGCTGGCGCCAGTTCCTGTCGCGCGATGCGCTCGCCCGGGAGGCGGGCGCGCGGTGGTACGCAGGGCAAGCGCTCGGATGGGGGACGAAGGCGATGCTGGGCGCGAGGCTGGCGAGATCGCTCGTGCTCGCGTCCTAGGCCGCGGCCGCCAGCCGCAGCGGTCGACCCACCGCGGCCCCCGGATGTCCGGGTATCTGCTCGATCTTGAGGCGAAGGTTGTTGGGGCTGTCGGCGTGACGGAGCGCTTCGTCGGGGCTCACGCGGCCAGCCGCCACGAGCGACAGGAGGGCGCCGTCGAAGGTCTGACAGCCCTCGACCCCGCCTTGCTCCATCGCGTCCTTGACGACGTCGATCTCGCCGCGCTTCACGAGGTCCTTGATGCGGGGCGTGTCGAGCAGGATCTCGAGCGCCGCTGCGCGTCCGCCGCCGACGGCCGCCACCAGCCGCTGCGATACGACCGCGCGCAGGTTGAGCGACAGCTGCATCAGGATCTCGTGGTGTCGCGCCGTCGGGAAGAAGTTCAGGATGCGCTCGATGGCCTGATTGGCGTTGTTCGCGTGCAGCGTGGTCAGACAGAGGTGCCCGGTCTCGGCGAACGATATGGCCGCCTCCATCGTCTCCACGTCGCGGATCTCTCCGATGAGGATCACGTCCGGGGCCTGGCGCAGGGTGTTCTTGAGCGCCTCGCCGTAGCTCCGCGTGTCGATGCCGACCTCGCGCTGGGTGACGACGCACCTCTTGTGCGCGTGCATGAACTCGATGGGATCCTCGACCGTGATGATGTGGCCGGTCTCGGTCGCGTTCCGATGGTCGATCATCGCCGCCAGGGTCGTCGACTTGCCGCTTCCGGTGGAGCCCACCAGGACGACGAGGCCGCGCTTGCTCATCGCGATGTCCCCCAGCGAGCCCGGGAGCGACAGCTCGTCCAGCGACTTGATCTCGGTACGGACCAGGCGCACCACCATCCCCACCTCGCCGCGCTGGCGGAAGACGTTGACGCGAAAGCGGCCGCCCGGGCCGGGTCGCTCGGCGCCGGGAGCCGTCGGCCCGATCGCGACCGCCAGGTTCATCTCCAGCGTGCGCCGGAACTCCTCGCGCTGTTCGCCGGACATG
>DATBQU010000194.1:0-3590 GCA_036560665.1 Polyangiaceae bacterium | reverse complement strand
ACAACATCGACGTCGGCCAGGCTGGCTCCATGCCGGTGAAGCTCGCCGACGCGACGTTCACGTACGCGCAGGGGCCGACGCAGCGCTTCGTCATCGACCTCGATCCGGCGGGCGTGGTGCCGCGCAACGTGCTGCCCGGCGGCGAGGTGTGGGACAGCGCCAGCCCCCACTTCGCGGACGAGGCGGAGCTCTGGCGCCGCAACGTGAATCACCCGCTGTGGTTCGCGCACGACGACGTGGCGGCGAACGCCGAGGAGCGCGACTCGTATCGCCCCTAGGCCGAACCGGGCGGCCCCAGCCGTCGGAGCAGCACCGCCATCGAGCCGGCCGCGGCGCGCAGGACGCGATCGAGGGCACCGCCTTGCGGCGGGAAGATGGCGTCGAGGGAGACGTCGTAGGTGACGACGCCGGTGTCCTGGGCGCGGGACGCCGCGCCGGCCTCGTGCATGATCTCGCGCATCGGCTCGTTGTCGGCCAGCACGTCGGCGCGGAAGGTGTGCACGCCCCGCTCGCGCGCCGCCTCGGCCAGGGTCATCGCCAGGATGCGTCCCAGACCCTTGCGCTGCGCGTCGTCGACCACCGTGACCGCCGCCTCGGCGACGGTCGGCTCGTCGGCCATGCGGACGAAGCGCGCGATCCCCAGGCCGATCTCGGACTTGAGGTCGGGCGACTCCGTGGTGCCGACGACGGCGACGTGGTCACGGCCGTCGACGTCGGTGAGGTAGCGGAGCGTCTCGTCCGAGAGCCGCGACAGGCCCCCGAAGAAGCGCCGGTAGCGCGACTCGGGGGAGAGCCGCTCGAAGGCGCGCCGGAGCTCGGGCGCGTCGGCCGGCCGGACGTGGCGCAGGACGACGCGCGTGCCGTCGGTGAGGGTGTGCTCCTCGCGGAAGTCCGGACCGGTGCGCACGAGGCCTAGCTTAGCCCGAGCGCACCACGATCTTGCGCGCCTTGGCGGCCGCGGCCTTGGGCAGCCGGACCACCAGCGTGCCGCTCTTCGTCTCGGCGGTGATCCCCGTCGCGTCGATGCCCGCGGGGATGCGGAAGCTGGCGGTGAAGTCGACCTCGTCGTACTCGCGCACCAGCGCGGGCCACTCCGGGCCGGTGGGGTCGGGGCGACGCGCGGTGAGGGTCAGCGTGTCGTTCTCCACGCGCAGGTCGATGCCGTCGTTGGGCACGCCCGGCACGTCGGCGACGATGAGCAGCTCGTCGGCGTTCTCGAACAGGTCGACCGGCGGGGCGGCCGTGCGGCGCTGGTACGCCTTGGCGTGGGTGGTGCCGTTCTTCTTGGGGACGGAGGTGGTCTCGTTCATGGCCGGGGGTCTCCTCTTTTCAGCCCGCCTTGACGGCGATCTGGCGCGGCAGCGTCTCTCTTGCCTTGGGCAGCGTGACGGTGAGCACGCCGTCCTTCAGCGTCGCGGTCACCGCGTCGGCGTCGACGCGGGTGGGAAGCGGGAGCTTGCGCGTGAACGCGACGGGGGCGCGCTCGCGCAGGTGCACCTGGTAGCCGGCGGGCGCCTCGGTCTTGCGCTCGCCACGGATGAGGAGGGCGTCCTCCTCGACCGAGACCGACACGTCGCCCTCGGCGAGGCCGGGGACGTCGGCCTTCACCACGAAGGCGTCCTTGGTCTCGAAGACGTTGGCGACCGGCCAGGCCAGGCGCGGGGCGCGTCGCTCGCGGACCACCACGGCGGGCTCCACACGCCCGACCAAGGCGCTGTCGAAGCGGCGCTGCAGCCGGTCCATCGTTCGCAAGGTGTGCTCGAAATCTCTCCAGCCCGTCAGCATGAGTGCTCCTCCGGCCAAGCGGCGAGCGCGACGCGGTCGCGCTGCACGCGGTTGTCTTCCCTGCAGCCCGTGCGACGCCCGCAGCCGAGCCTCGGCTGCCGGCGCCCTGCATCGGGCACGCCCATGAATTAATCACGGGCTCGGGCGTGTAAAGGGGGCCGCCTGCTATGCTGCGCCCGCGGTGAGAACGCTCGGGCTCGCGTCGCTGCTCTCGGTCCTCGCGTGCGCCCCGGCGACCCCTGTCCCACCCGTGCCGCGCGCCCCGCTTCCGGCGGCGCCGGCGCCGAAGCCCTCGGTCGAGCCACCCGCGGCCAGCGCCGCGCCCCTGGCGGCGCCCGCCGACGCGCCCATCGTCTTCATCGAGAACGACTACCCGCGCGCCCTGGCCGAGGCCCGCGCCCGCAAGGTGCCCGTCTTCATCGATACCTGGGCGACGTGGTGTCACACCTGCCTCAGCATGCAGAGCTACGTCTTCCCCGATCCCTCGCTGCGGCGGCTGTCGTCGCGCTTCGTCTGGCTGTCCATCGACACCGAGCGCGACGAGAACGCCGCGCTGGCGACGAAGCTCGGGGTCCGCGTCCTTCCCACGCTGTACGTGCTCGATGCGACCACGGAAGAGCCGGTGCTGGCGTGGCCCGGGTCGCTCACCGCGGTCGAGCTGGCCGGGCTGCTCGACGACGCGGAGGTCGCCGCGAAGCGCGGGGACGCCGGCGGCGAGGCAGCGGCGGCGCTGCTGCGCGGCCACCGGGCCAGCGCGGACCACAAGATCGACGACGCCATCGCCGACTATCGCGCCGCGCTCGCGGCGGCGCCCGCCGGCTGGGCCAGGCGCCCTCAGGCCGTCGACGCGCTGGTGATGCGGCTGCAGGACGCCAAGCTGCTGGCGGCCTGCGTGACCACGGCGAGCGACGAGGGGCCGAAGATGCCGCCCGGCACCGCGCTGGCCGACGTGCTGCGCGCGGCCATCGGGTGCGCCGGAGATCTGCCGGCGAAGTCGCCGGAACGCGCGCGCCTTCCCGAGCTGGCGGCGCTGGGCGAGCGCGTGGCGTCCGACCTCGCGCAGCCCATCCTGGCCGACGATCGCTCCGACCTCTACGACTACGTGGTCGGCGCCCTGCGCGACCTCGGTCGCGGCGACGACGTGAAGCGCGTGGCGCGCGCCTGGGCGGCGTTCCTCGAGGACCAGGCCGGCCGGGCGACGACGGCGTCGGCCCGCGCCGTGTTCGACGCCCACCGTCTGCTCGCCTACACCGCCGTCGGCGAGCCCCAGCGCGCGGTCCCCATGCTCCAGCAGAGCGAGCGCGACTTTCCCGACGACTACAACCCGCCGGCCCGGCTCGCCAAGGCCTACCTGGACCTGAAGCGCTACGACGACTCCCTGGCGTCCGTGAAGCGCGCCCTCGACCGCGCCTACGGCCCGCGCAAGCTGCGCCTGTGGGCCCTCGAGGCCGACGTCTACGAGGCGAAGAAGGACCGCGCCTCCGCCCGCCAGGCCCTGCGCGACGCGCTGGCCTTCGCCGGGACCGTCCCCATGACCAGCGGCTACCCGAAGCTCCGCGACGCGCTCGCGCAGCGCCTCGCCCGGATGAAGTAGCCCGCGTCCCACAAAACGCGAAACGCGCGGCCGCCCGGGTCGGGGCGAGCCGCGCGTCGCGCGGGTCACGCTTTGCGCGTGGTGTGCGTTACTACTGGTTCTGCGTGTTGCCGCCGAAGACCCCGTACGCATCGGCCATGTACTTGATCCGGGCCTCGTAGCCGTAGGCCAGCGCCGGGAAGTTGCCGTCGTCGTACGTGGTGTTGATGTC
>DATBQU010000193.1:0-4502 GCA_036560665.1 Polyangiaceae bacterium | reverse complement strand
GCAGTCCCGCCGAATGGCACGTTGTCGAAGAGCGACGCCGACGTGACGCCGCCGCTCAGATAGAAGTCGACGTTCTCGGTGATGTTGCCGCCGGTGCCGACCCCCGCGAATGCGGCGTGGATGGCGCGGAGCTTGGTGTGCGACGAGGAGCTGATGTGCCGTTCGTCCGGGAACACCTTCACTTGAGACCCGAGGTTGCCCTGAACGAAAAGCGCCACCAGGTAGATGGCGTCGGGCCCAGGGGGTGCGAGCTGGGCATCGCCCAGCGACGTGTTGCAGTCGGCCGCGTTCGGAGAGACGAGGCGCACAGTCGTCGCCGCCACGTCGATCGGGATGTACTCCGACACCTGCTGGTACTGTACGCCGGCGGCGATCCCGAACCCCTTCATGACCGGGCCATTCCAGGTGCCCGCCGCCTGAGACCAGCAGAAGTCGTACGCCGCGGGATCGGGCATCAGCTCTGCCACCCGGAAATGCGTCTTCGGCGTGCTGCCCCCGTCGCCGCCGTCGCCGGCCCCGCCGTCGCCCCCGCTTCCACTGCCGCTGCTGCTTCCGCTGCTACCGCCGCTGCTGCCGCCGCTGCCGCCGCTGCTACCGCCGCTGCTGCTACCGCCGCTGCTACCGCCGCTGCTGCTGCCGCCGCTGCTGCTGCCGCCGCTGCTGCTGCTGCCGCTGCTGCTCCCACTTCCACTTCCGCTCCCGCCTCCGCTGCTCGAGCCGCCCTCGCTGCCCCCGTCGTCCCCGGGGCCAAGAAGCGACGTGTCTCCGGACCCGCCGCACTGAAACAAAGTTGCCGACACCGCAAGGAATGAACACCAAGCCAGTCGATTCATCGCGATCCTCCCGCGAAAAGGGCCCTGATGGCCCCAGCGGTGCATCGGGTGTGCCTGCGGTCAGCTCAGGCCGCGGTCACCGGCAGGGTGCGCCGCGGGACCGCGCGCTCGATCCCGGCGAAGGCCCTCTCGTAGGCGCGAAATGAGCCTCCGGCGGCCACGGCGTCGAGCACCGCGTGCCCCTCGGCCTCGCCTCCTTGGGCGAGGACGTATTCGACCCACGCCCATCTCGCACTGGTCGCCCGCACGTCCACCCGACCCTTGAGGCCGCGCCGCAACCTGTCCAGGCGCTTGTCGACCACGCCGATGCCCGCGAAGGGTGCCCCGTCGAGCGGTGTGTTCCGCTTGGCGCAGAAGGGTGCGATGCCGAGCGCCAGCGGCACGATGCGCGAGATTTCCGTGGCGAACGCCACGCATTCGTCGACGTCCGCGTCCGTCTCGCCGGGTGTGCCGATCATCAGATAGAGCTTCAACCGATCCATGCCGTGCTTCTTCGCCAGCTCGGCGCACGCGAGCAAGTGCTCAGGCCGTGCCCGGCGGTCGAGGGTCTCGCGCACGCGCTCGCTCGTGCCGTCCATCGCCGTGGTCAGCGTGCGGTAGCCGACGCGCGCCAGCGCGGCCACGAAGTCGTCCCCACGCGCCAGCTTGTCGGGGCGGAGCGACGACAGGCCCACCTCGCATCCACGGTCAGCCAGCGCGTTCACGATCTCGATGATCCTGGGGTGGTCGCTCACCGCCGCGCCCACCAGGCCCACACGGCGCACGTCGCGCGGGATCGCCTCTAGCACCACGTCGGCCGGGACGATGCGCATCCCGCCGTTGGTCGAGCGGCGCATCACACAGTACGTGCATCCGCGCGAGCATCCGCGCTCGGTCTCGATGAGGAACATGTTCGAGAGCTCGGTGTGCGGCGTGCGGATGGCGGAGTGCGCCGGCAGCACGGCGTCGTCCTCGGCACCCACCTGGGGCAACGTCGAGTGGTGCGTCGGCACGAAGACGTGCGGGATCTTCGCCAGCGCATCGAGCTGCGAGGCGCGCGTGCTCGCCCCCTCCGCGGCGCGCACTACCGCGACCACCCGCGCGTCGGCTTCGCCCACCACGATGGCGTCGACCATCGCCGCCAGCGGCAGCGGATTGGAGAAGGTCAGCGGCCCGCCGGCCACGACCAGCGGGTGGCGCGCGTCGCGATCGCGCCTTCGCGCCGGGATCCCAGCTGCCTCGAGCATTCGCACCAGACCTGCCATCTCGAGCTCGTAGGCCACGCTGAAGGCGAGCAGCGGAAGCTCTTCGATGGGGCGCATCGACTCGTAGGTGACGGGGCGCTCGGGCGCCAGCGCCGCGTCGTCTTCGCACGCGTCGTCGAGGAACGCGCGCTCGCAGGCGAGGCCCGGCGCCTCCATCAGCGCACGGTAGACGCGCTGGTAGCCGAGGCTGCTCATCCCCACGCGGTAGGGCGACGGATAGCAGAGCGCCACGGTGAACGGCGCCTGCTTCGCGATACGTCCGACCTCGTCGGCCAGGCGCTGCCGGATCTGCTCGCGGACGGTGGGAGAGTGCACTGCCAGGCAGGGGTTTACGGGTTTTCCCGGCGCGCGCAAGGAAAGGGCCCTCGCGGGGAACAAAGCTCCAGCGCGCAGCGTCCCTTCCGGGAAGATGGCCTCCTCGTCCGCGAAGCCGTCCGCCCCGTCGTGGCTACGTCGTACGGGTGCCTCGGCGTCACTCGCCGCGTCCGCCGTCCTCCTCGGCGGGATGGCGGTGCGCGACATGCCCTTCGAGGCGCCCTGGGGATTGCTGGGCTTCAGCGCGCTCGTCGGGGCCGCGTCGATCGGACTGGGCCGCCGCTCGCTGCTCGGGCAGGTCTTCTCGCGAGGCGTGGCCTGGGTCGTCCTTGCGCCGACCCTCGTCGGCGTGATGGGCGCGCTCTTCTACGGCCGCACGCCCGACGGGTGGACGGCGCTGTTCGCCGCCACCTCGGGCACCGCGCTCCTGCTCGCGCGACCAGCGCTGCACACGGAGTCCGCGCGGAGCGAGTTCGCCCCGGTGGCGTACCGCACGTGGTTCCTCGCAGGCGCAGTGGCCTCGGTGACCGCAGGCGTCGTGGCCGCGCTCGCCGCCGCCGAGCTTCTTCACTGGCAGGGAGCGCGCACCAGCCTCGCCCTCGCGGCGCTCTCGTCCGCGCTCCTCGTGTCTGCCCTCGGCGTGGCGCGTATGCGCTCGTGGGGTGTCCTGCTCGGGATGCTCTCATCCGTGATCACGCTCGCCTCGGCGTTCCTCGTCGGCGGCGAGCTGGGGGCGATCGGGCTCGCGCTGGCCGCGATCCCCGGTGCGGTCCTCGCTGTGCCGCTCGTGGCGGCGCGACTGCGCGACCCTCGAGCGACGCGCGAGGCGCCGCTCCCTTCAACGGAGGCGCTGGTCGAAGAAAGACAGGATGCGGCGCCATCCGTCCTCGCGCGCATCCGGGTAGTCGCCGAGCCCGAGGGGGAGGAGCTTGCCGAGCAGCGACACCTTGCCGTCGGTCAAGAATGAGTGCCCCGCGTCGAACACGTGGATCTCCGCGTCGTCCTGTCCCACCTCCGCCAGGAGCGCGCGCAGCTCTTCGGGCCCCTTCCTGAGCGTGCTGTCGCGCTTGCCGTAGCAAGCGATCACAGGACCGATGCCACGCATGGCCGTCGCCTTCGGCGGGTGCCCATAGTTGGCCGAGACCGCGCCCCAGCCCGCGCCCGCCATCAGCGCGTAGCCGCCACCGAAGCAGAAGCCGATCAGGCCCACGTGGGCGGGGTCGATCCCGGTCTTGCCGGAGAGCCACGCGCGTGCGTTGCGCCCCTGCCGCACCGATACGCCGTCGCCCGTTTTCATGGCGCGGAACATCTCGCGCAGGCAGGCGAACTTGCCGCGCGCGAAGAGATCGGGCGCGACGGCCGCGTATCCGGCCCTCGCGAACCGCCCGACGACGCGGTCGATCTCCGGCCGGGGCCCGTAGATCTCGTGGATGACGACGACGCCACGTCGGGCGCCCTCGGGCAGCATCGCGAACGCGGGCGTGTCGGGTGCGCCGTCGCCGGCGGGGATCGTCACGTCCAGGCCGTCGCTCATCGCGGCGCCATGAGAGCACGTGTCTTGCCGGCGATCATGGCAAGCACGTTCCACCAAGCGCGCCGGTGCCCCCGCACGCGGACCCGAGCAGCATGACCATTCCTCGAGAGACTACCCGCCCGCGGTGCCGACCTCGAGCGTGAGCGCCGCAACGGCATCGCTGGTGCTGATGGTGCCATGGAGCCAGGAGTCGAGGGTCCCTCGCGTGCGTGCGAGCATCTGCGCGCGGACGCCCATGTCGAGCTCGCGCATCTCTCGATCGAACGCCTGGGTCACCGCCTCGACGAGCTCGTCAGGGAGGGGCATGGGTAGACAATATCCGAACAGGGATAGTTACGCCAGCCGACTCCGCTTCACCGGGGGGGGTGCGGGACGGGGGCCCGCGCCCCCCGTTCGTCCGTGTGGTAGAAGCGCGTTCACCGTCATGTCCAGCCTGTGGAATCGCAAGCCTCTCGAAGGCCTCCTCGCCGAGGCCCACGACGCCGAGAAGGGACTGAAGCGGTCGCTCGGCGGCGGGTCGCTCGTCGCGCTGGGCATCGGAGCCATCATCGGCGCGGGCCTCTTCGTCCGCACCGC
>DATBQU010000192.1:0-11966 GCA_036560665.1 Polyangiaceae bacterium | reverse complement strand
CGCCGACTTCAACGGCGACGGATACGCCGACCTGCTGTTCGGAGGAGCCCTCTACAGCGGGTCGGCCGGCGGCACCTTCTCCAAGACGATCCTGTCGCTCGCCGGCTCCATGCAGGTCACCCCCATCGGCGACGTCAACGCCGACGGGTTCGCCGACCTTGCATGCAGCGACGCACCCCGGACCACCAGCAGGATCAACCCCAACCCGCTGCCGCCGGCCGGAAACGTCTACGTCTACTACGGCGGAGCGACGGGTTTCGCTTCGACGCCGTCGGTGACCCTCGCCGGGACGGATCCGAACGGCGCCTTCGGTGGATGGATCGATGCCACGGACGTGAACGGAGACGGCATCTCCGACCTGGTGGTCACCGCATCCTGCGCACCGTACGACACGACCGCGCAAGCCTGTGGTGGCGGCCGCATGTACGTCTTCACGGGTGGCGCGACGGGACTCTCCACTACGCCGCTCTCGACCGTCTCGTTCGTCAACTACCTGCAATTCCATCAGGGGATCCTCGCCGCAGTCGGCGACACGAACGGCGACGGCTTCGGCGACATGGCCCGGGGGGTCGGCTCGGACAGCAACTCGCAGACGAGTCCGCTGGAGATCTGGTACGGCAGCGCCAGTGGCTTCACCACCGCGAACATGACGACGCTCAGCGTCGGCTACGTCGGCGATGCGCTCGCGGGTCTCGACTACAATGGCGACGGCTACGCGGACGTCGCCTCCTCCTTTCATCGGTTCCGCGGCTACACCTCCGGATACACGATCTATCTCGGCGGGCCGAACGGGGTCACCAGCGCGTCCGGTGGGGGCGGAGGTACCACGACGGACTTCTGCTGCGCGCTCGCGCCAGCAGGCGACGTCAACGGCGACGTGATCGGCGACCTCAACGTCGCCCAGA
This sequence comes from Polyangiaceae bacterium, assembly GCA_036560665.1. Classification (GTDB taxonomy): domain Bacteria; phylum Myxococcota_A; class Polyangia; order Polyangiales; family Polyangiaceae; genus Palsa-1150. The sequence continues at coordinate 11,061 of DATBQU010000192.1, read as the reverse complement.
TCCTCACGCTATCAGTCAATGCGAGCGACTCCGTCCTGTGTGGCGGCGGCATCTGCGGAGGCAGCATCACCAGCCCGTCCAGCAACTCGCCCGCCGGCTTCGGCGTCGGCGACATGAACGGCGACGGCTTCGAAGACGAGCTCATGACGCTCACCGGAGCCTACAGCATCTACTTCGGTAGCCCGACCTTCGGCGCCACCCCGCTGACCCCCGACGTCACGCTCCAGTAGCCCCGCCCGCCCCAGCCCCTCTTCTCCTTTTGGCGTCTTGGCGCCCTGGCGGCCTTCTCCTCTTCGTTCAGGCCTGCTGCCCCAACGCGAGCTTACTCTTCGCCATTTTCCCGATCTTCGCGCGCCCGCCCTTGTCGGCGACGAGCTTCAGCAGCTCTTCGCCCAGGGGGTGGCCCTCTTCGCTGAAGTGGAAGCCGACGTAGTAGAGGTGATCGAGCTCCAGCGACTTGTCTTTTCGCAGCTGCGCGCCCACGTCGACCCCGCGGTCCATCAGCGCGCCGAGGAGGCGTAGCGATTCGTCCGCCGCGCGCGACGCGGCCCGCGTGTCGTGCGCCCCGCGCGTGAGCTCCGCCGCGGCCAGCGCGTAGCGGTCGTCGTCGTCGCACCCCTCGTTGCGGCAGAGGACGCGCAGCACGGTGAGCGCCTTGTCGGGGTTGCTCCGGCGCAGCCGCTGCCCGAGCGCGCGCAGCGCCTCGGCGGCGCCCTGCGCGTCGGCGTCGCGCACGATGGCGAGCAGGGGCTCCCAGTTGCGGTCGCCCGCGGCGAGGCGCTTGGTCGCCGTCTCGAGCATCGCCTTGCGCGCGGCGGGGGCCACCTTCTTCGCGCTCGGGCGCAGCACGTTGCGCAGCAGCCAGGCGCGGTCGGCGTCGTCGGTCTCGTGCAGCGCCTTGGCCAGGGGGGCCACCGCGTCGTCGCGCACCGGCACCGAGCCGGGCGAGCCGGTGGGCTGGCCGTCGGCGTGCTCGACCAGGCACGTGCCGGCGATCTCGGCGCGGCGCTTGTCCTTCGTCGTCGCCAGCACCTTCACGAGGACGCGCGCCGACTCCGCGCCCGGCTGCCGCCCCAGCATCTCCATGACGAAGCGCGCGCGCTCGACGTCCGGGTGCGCGACCAGCTTCTCCAGCCGCCGCAGCGCCTCGTCCGGCATGGCCAGGCCGGCCAGCGTGTGCAGCGCCGTCTGCGCCAGCGTGCGGTCGGCGTCCTCGGCCGCCTCGACCAGCGCGGCGATGACCTTCTTCGCGTCGACGCCCTTCTTGCCGAGGAGGAAGCGCAGCGCGATGAGCGCCTCCTGGCGCACGGGGGGCGCGTTCCCCTTGGCCCTGGTCAGATCGAGCAGGGTAGGGATGGCCTTCTCGTCCTCGAGGTAGCCGAGGATCTTCACGGTGGCGGCGATGGCGCCGGGGCTGCCGCCGCCCCCCTTGCCGGCGAGCTTCTGGAGGAAGCGCTCGGCCTCGGCCAGGTAGCTGCGGCGCTGGCGGGCGTCGGCGTCCTTCACGCGGTTGCGCACGGCGATGGCCGCGGCCCTGGCCGCCTCGGCGTCGCTCGCGGCCAGGCCCTCGAGCAGCGTGTGGAAGGCGTCCTTGCCGCCCACCGCGGCGAGGATGGCGTCGATCGAGCGGCGCTCCTCGGCGGTGGCCTCGCCCATGCGCGCGCGAAGGGTGGGCAGCACGTCGTCGCCCATGCTCACCATCGCCTCCACCGCGGCGCGCCGCACGTCGTCCTCGCGCGCGGCGAGCAGCGCCGCGATCTTCGGCGCGGCCTTCCTGGCGCCCACGCGCGCCAGCGCCTCGAGGGCGTGACGCTGGAGCAGGGGGATCCCGCTGTCGAGCGTCCTCGCCAGCGCGTCGGCGACGTGGGCGCCCTTCGCGCGCAGCTCGCCGAGCACGATGGCGGCGGCGATGCGCTTCTCGACGGCCTCGTGCTCGAGCAGGCTGACGATCTTGTCGACGTCGTTCATGGCGGCCATGGCGGGGCGGGATTGTCCCAGAAGTTGCCCCCGCACACATCGGCCTCGTTACGATTTCGACAGCGCGAACGCGCTCACCCCGAGGTCGCCCCCCATGCTGCTCCCCACGCTCGTCCCAGCCCAGCAGCGCCGCATTCTCCGGCGCTCCATCCGCGTCGATTGCCAGGTCGTGCGCGAGCGCGACTTCAAGCTCATCGGGAGCCGCAGCATCGATCTGTCGCCCATGGGCATGCTGGTGATGGCCCAGGAGCGCGTGCTGACCGGCGAGCCCGTCGTCGTCTCCTTCCGCCTGCCGCGCAGCTCGTGGTGGTTCGACGCGGAGGCGACGGTCGCCCGCGTGGTGCACGGCCGCCGCCCGGGCGATCCGGGCCGCTGCTTCGGCGTGTCGTTCGACACGCTCGAGCCCGACGCGCAGGCCTTCCTGCGGCGCGCGCTGCGGGGCGTGCCCCCGCCGCTGCCGATGCGCGAGCCGCGCATCGACTACGCGGCGACGGTGCACATGGCCGCGCTGTCGTAGGCGCCCGGGCGGTCAGCCGCCGCCGGCCACGTCCGCGCAGCAGCGGAAGCCGGTGGAGTAGTCGTGGTACGCGAGCTCGTGGGCGCTGGTGACGTACAGGCACCCGTGCCCGTTGATCTCGGCGTCGCCGTAGAAGCCGCCGCGGAAGCGGCCGTGGCCGTTGACGTCGGCCGGGTCGGAGCCCCACTCGTGCAGGTTGCCGACGCAGTCGAAGACGCCGAAGGGCGACTCGCAGTGGGTGTACTTGGCGGTGGGGGCGAGGCCGCCGTCGAGCTCGTTGAGGCGCGGATCGTTGAAGTCGGCGTAGGTCCAGTTCGCCGGGTTGTTGCCGTAGTAGATGGGCACCATGCTGCCCTTGCCCTCGTTGCAGTAGCCGGGGATGTGCGTGGTGCCGCCGTACGGGTAGTCGTTGCCCGCGTCGGCGCCGTCGCAGGCGGTGCGGAACTCGGTGGCCGAGCAGAGGCGCTTGCCCGCGCTGGCGCACGCCTGCGTGGCCTGCACCTGCGAGATGTACCCCTGCGGGATGACGCCGGGCGCGGTCTTGGCGCGCACGGTGAGCCCGTCGACCACGTCGAACGGCGAGTGCGGCTTCTCGTTGCCCTGGGCGTCGAGCTCGACGACGTAGGCCTCCCACTTGTCGATGCAGTACGTGGTGACGAGCGCCATCCCCTGCGGGCAGGGGCCGGCGGCGGTGGCCTCGCCGGGCGCATCGCCCGAAGCGTCGCCCGGGGCGGGCCCGTCCAGCGTCGCGTCGTAACCGGTCGAGCCCTCGCCCGCGGCGCTGCCGTCGGTCGTCCCGCCCGCGTCGTCCCCCGGCGCGCTGGACGACTCCGACGAGCCGCACCCCGCGAGCAGGAGCGCCGCCGCCACGAGCCCGAGCCTGCCCTCCGTCAACCGCACCGCTCCTCAGCGTAGCTCAGCTCTCCGGCCTTCACCCACCGCACGGCTTGGTACTCCCGGCCGAGCCGCCGTTGCTCCCGGCGTCCGGACCGGTCCCGCCCATCGAGCCGCCCGCGTCGCGGCCCGCGCCGGAGCTCGAGCCCGAGCCGCTGGAGCTGCCGGAGCTCGACCCCGAGCTCGAGCCGGAGCCCGATCCCGAGCTGGAGCCCGAGCTGGAGCCCGAGCTCGATCCGGAGCCCGCGTCGCCGGCCGGGGTCCCGCCGAAGGCCTGCAGCTGCGCCAGCGAGCCGTTGAACTCGTCGAGGTCGACCGCGCCGGAGATGCCGGAGACGCTCCCGTTGTCGGCCTTCTGCCAGAACGCCCAGTTGCTCCACGCCGCGGGCATCCCCGGGCACGACACGCCCCAGTTGGCGACCCACAGCGGGTCCTTGGTGAAGCCCGAGCCGGCGTGCGCAGCGAACGAGGTCGACGTGTAGATGGCGGGCGTCATGCCCGTGGCCTTCTGCATCGCCGCGATCCACGTCTTCATGTTGGCCTGGATGGTCGCGTCCGACTGGCCGCCGGTGACCTCGAGGTCCATGACCGGCGGCAGATCGCCCGGCTGCAGGCCGCCCGCCTGCGTCAGCATCTGCGCGAAGAGCGTCGCCTGCGCGGTCGGGTCCTCGCCCGGCTCCCAGAACTGGTAGGCGCCGCGGACGACGCCGGCCTTCTTCATCGCCGGCCAGTTGCTGGCGAACTCGGTGTCCTTGGTCCCCGTGCCGTCGGATACGCGCGCGAAGGCGAAGTCGATCCCGGCGGCCTTCACCTTCGTCCAGTCGACGGCCCCCTGGTAGACCGAGACGTCGATGCCCTGCACCACCTGCCCGGCGGCGCAGAGGTCGGGCGTCTCGAGGCCGGAGCTCGTGGAGCAGGTCGGTCCGGACGAGTTGCCACCGCCGCACGCGGCGGCGAGGCAAGCGACGGCGAGGGCGCAGGCGACGCCGGCGAAGGGAAGGGCAGAGCGCATGAAGGGTCGCCAGTGCAGCGCCAGTGCCACGGACTCTCACGGGAAAACTACCGCGCAGCAGCGTCTTTCCACGCGGCCGGGCGCGGCATCGCGGGGGCACACGAACGGCCCTTCGCGAGCGACCGCGACCAATTTGGCCCACATGCACACACCCTCGTTACGATTGGCGCGAGGAGATTCCCCCGATGCTCGCGCCCGTCCCCCCGCCCCCCTCGACCGGCCGCTCCGCCGTCGGCGCCCCGCTGGTGCGCAGTCTTCGCCTGCTGACCCCGTCGCTCTCGCGCGCAGCCTTCGGTCGGCTGCCGCCCAACCGCCGCCACGAGATGCGCCGCGCGATCCGCCTCGGGTGCCGGGTGCGCCGGATGGATGACTGGAGGCTGCTCGGGGACCGGGCGCTCGATCTGTCGCCGCAGGGGATGCTGGTGCTCTCCGACGAGCGCGTGGAGGAGGGGCTCGATCTGGTGGTCAGCTTCCAGGCGACCGAGCTCCCCATCTGGTTCGACACCTGCGCGAAGGTGACGCGGGTGGTCGAGGGACGGCGTCCCGGCGATCCGGGGCGGGCACTGGGCGTGCACTTCGAGACCCTCCCCGCCGTCTCGCGCCTCATCCTGAGGGGCTTCCTCCGCAAGCAACCGCCCACGCCCGCCCTGCGCGAGCCGCCCATCGATCTGCAGATCGCCGACCTGCAGACGCCCGGCGATCTCGACTACGCCGCCTCGGTGCAGCGCATCTACGGCGACCGCTGAGGGCCGAAGCGGACGGCGTCAGCGGACGCGCTCGCACGAGCGGCGACCACAAGAAATCAGTTGTGCATGGAGCACGCGAGCGCCAGGGTGGATCACCGGCCTTCCGGTGGCCTCCGGTGGAGGGTGAGCCAAACCCCCTTCCGCCGACGCTTCCTTTGCGATCGAATGTGACGGAAATAGCCATCGCACCCGGGGGATGGACGGGTCGAGGGGGGCGCTGCCCGTCGCTACCACCCACGTGGGAGGCAGCCCTCCGACACCTGGTCCGCTCCTTGAAGTGCAAGGAGGCGACATGCATCGCGCTCTCCCCGCCCTCGTCACCGTCGCCGCCGCGGTCTTCCTCGTCGTGGCCGGCTGCTCCGCCAACTCGGACCTGACGGGCTCGCCGCTCGACAACGCGGGCAACGGCACCCTGGGGGCGGGCGGCGACGCCGCCGCCAGCGCGGGCGACTCGGGGCCGGTGGCGTGCGTCAACGTGCCGCCCCCGAACATGAACCCCTCGACCCTGCCGAGCTGCTGCACGGCGGGCGCCGCGCACTGCGTGCCCTCCCAGTACGTCCCGTCGGCCGACAAGCAGGCACTCGCCGCGTGCAGCGGCGGCTACTGCGTGCCCGATCCGTTCATCCTCAACCAGGACTACCTGCCGCCCGCGTGCAAGGCCTACAACGGGACCGACGGCGTGTGCCTCAGCCTCTGCGTCCCGCAGGTCTCGCAGTACAAGTCGATCCTCACGCAGGGCACCTGCGCGCAGACCGAGCTCTGCGCCCCCTGCGTCAACCCTCTCACCAACCAGCCCTCCGGCGCGTGCGCCTTCAAGCCGCCGCCCAAGTGCACCGACGACGGCGGCGGCGGCGGCGACAACAACCCGCCCACCGGCGACGGCGCGGCGCCCCCCGCGGCATGCCCGCACGTGGGGCCGCCGGTGCTCGATCCCAGCACGCTGCCGGCGTGCGGGACGGCGGGCGGCGCGCACTGCCTGCAGTCGGCGCTGGTGCCCCCGGCGATGGCGTCGAAGCTCGCGACCTGCACCGGCGGCTACTGCGTGCCGGACTCGTTCATCGAGGCGGGCGGCAACTTCATCCCGCCGACCTGCTCGTCGCTCGAGGGCGCCGAGGGCCGCTGCCTGAACCTGGCCATCCCGCAGGTGGCGGCGCAGGCGAGCCAGCTGACGCAGTCGACCTGCGCCGTGTTCGAGAAGTGCGTCCCCTGCTTCAGCCCGCTCGACGGCACCGACACCGGCTCGTGCCGCCTGTCGTGCGATCCGGGGCCGACCAAGCCCATCGTCCTCTTCAAGAGCTGCTGCAACGAGAACAGCGTCGACGACGGCCGGTGCATCCCGCCGGTCATCATCCCGTCGACCGAACAGAAGAACCTGAAGGCGGACGTCTGCGCCGGGACGGACCTGTGCGTGCCGAGCGAGATGCTGAAGACGCCCTTCACGCCGCAGGCGTGCAGCGGCAACGCCTTCCTGCTGGGCGCGTACACCGGCGTGTGCCTGAGCAACTGCCTGAGCTTCGGCATCCAAGGGATCCTCCTCGGCCAGGGCGACTGCGACAGCGTCCACACCTGCGCGCCGTGCACCAACCCGCTGACCGGCGCGGCCACGGGCGCGCCAGGGTGCCCCTGAGAGGAGAAAACCGCAGAGACGCAGAGGAAGAAGAGGAAGCAGAGGAGAGCTGGGATGCCAACCCACTTCCCCTCTGCAGTCTCTGCAGTCTCTGCGCCTCTGCGGCTAATCTCCGGGAGCCTTGCCGTCGCGTTCGCGCTACTCGCGCCGCGCACCGCGCGCGCCGGGGGGTTCGAGATGCCCGACAACGGGACAGAGGCGCTCGGGCGGGGCGGCGCGTTCGTGGCCAAGGCCGACGATCCGACGGCTATCCAGTACAACCCGGCCGGGCTGGCGGGGCAGCGCGGCACGCGGCTGCTGCTCGACGGCAAGGTCACGCTCTCCAGCTACGAGTTCCAGCGCTTCGGCGCCTTCCCCGACACGGCGAGCGATCCGGCGACGCCCTGGGGCGGCGCGGCGTACCCCCGGGTGCACGACACGGGCGGCGCCTTCTTCGCGCCGTTCGTCGCGGCGACCACCGACTTCGCGTCGCTCGACTGGCTGACCGTCGCCGTCGGCGTCTTTGGCCCCAGCGGCGTCGCCAACCGCACCTACCCCGTCGGGGTCGCCGGGGCGCCCGCGGCGTCGCGCTACGACGTGGTCCAGCCGAGCTCGGTCATCGCGCTGCCCACGCTCGCGGCCGGGGCGAGGGTCTTCGACTGGCTCGACGTGGGCCTGGGCGTGCACCTCGTCTATGGCAGCTTCGCGCTCGCCAGCACGTCGTTCGTCGACCTGGGCGACGGCGCCGCCGGCCCCTGCAAGAACTACGAGTACCAGCCGTGCGACTCGCTCTCGCGCGTCAACGCGACGGGGACGAGCTGGGCGGCGACCGGCGGCGTGATGCTGCACCCGTCGCGGACGGTCTCGGTCGGCGTGAGCGCCCGCACGCCCATCTCGGTCGACGCCAGCGGCAAGGCGACCGTGCTCCAGGCGCCGCTCAACCAGCCCATCCCGCCGCAGGGCAACGCCACCCTCCACACCGAGCTGCCGTGGTACTGGCGGGCGGGGGCGCGCCTGGCCTTCGTGGACGACGCCGGCTTCGAGACGGGCGACGTCGAGCTCGACGGGACCTACGAGACGTGGGGAGCCTCGCAGGGGACCGGCCCGCACATCCACATCGACCACCTGGGGCCGGCCGGGCCGGCCTTCGACGACATCGACCTCACCGTGCAGCACCACTACGGCGACACGTTCAGCGTCCGCGCGGGCGGCGCCTACAACACCCGGCTCGACTTCGGCGTGCTGTCGCTGCGGGCGGGCGCCTTCTACGACAAGTCGGCGACGTCCGACGATCCGTCGTACACACGGCTCGATTTCGACACGCTCGACAAGATCGCCGGGACGGTGGGCGTGGGCCTGAAGTGGAACGGCTTCACCTTCAACGTCGGCTACGCCGAGGTGTTCGAGCCGGGACGCACCGTCGGCCCGGGGCAGGGCAACGTCCGCCCCATCGACGGCGCGCAGCACGGCACGTCCACCGACTCGAACGGCGCCCTGCTCCCGGCGGTGAACGAGGGGCAGTACACGGGGCACACGCAGATCGTCTCCTTCGGGGTCGTCGCCGTCTTCGACGAGATCCTCGGCACCGAGCGCGCGAAGAGCTGGACCACCCCCCACGCTACCGCCCCTCCGCCGGCCCCGAGGACCGAGCAGCCGCGGGAAAGCGAGGCGGGGGACAAGGCCGGCGACGAGCCGCCGCCGCCGCCGGAGCCGCCCAGGAAGAAGAAGAGCGACTGGAACGACTGAAAGGCGCTCCGGCGCAGCGCGGGATAGGATCGCCTCGTCATGAAGCGAGGGCTGCTCGCGGTTGCGCTCGTCCTCGTCCCCACCCTGGGTTGCCGCTCCGCGTCGTTCTCCCCCACCCCCGGATTGCTGCGATCGGGGGGCCCAGTGCAACCCGACGACTCACCAGTGCCAGTAGGCGCTGCGCGCGTTATCGTCGTTGTCCCGTCATGACCGAGAAACTGGACCAGCTGCTCGACTTGCTGAAGACGAGCCTCCTCGTCGACCCCAACGACGCCTACACGCGCTTCCAGCTCGGCTCGACGTACCAGAGGCTCGGCAAGCCCGACGAAGCCATCAAGGCGTACACGCGCGTCGTCAGCAACAAGCCGGACTACTTCGACGCCCACCTGCAGCTCGGCGTCACCTACCAGGCGATGAGCGACCTCGAGCACGCCTTCGACGCGTACGGGAAGGCGACGGAGCTCAAGCCGGACCACCTCGACTCCCAGGTCGCGCTGGGCGACATCGGGATGCGGCTGGAGCGCTGGGAGCCGGCGGGCACGGCCTTCGACCACGTCGCGCGCCTCGAGCCGAGCAACCTCGCTGCCCTGGAGAAGTCGGGGGCGTGCTGGTCGCGGATCTCGCGCTGGAACGAGGCGGCGAGCGCCTTCGAGAAGGCGACGAAGCTCGCGCCGGAGCGAGCGGACCTCTTCGTGGAGCACGGGCGCGCGCTCTCGGGCGCGAAGCGGTGGGAAGAGGCGGCGCGGTCGCTGCGCGACGCGGTGAGGCTGAAGGAGCCGGTGGCGGAGGCGCACAAGCTGCTGGGTCGCGCGTGCGCCGAGCACGGGGAGAACAAGGAAGCGCTCGGGGCGTACACGCGCGCGGTGGAGCTCGAGCCGAAGTGGGCCGACCTACACGTCGCCATCGGCGGGGTGCAGGAGGCCCTGGGCAACGACGAGGGCGCCGTGGAGGCGTACAAGCTCGCGCTGCGCCAGCTCGCCGACGATCCGAGCGTGCACGCGCGCCTCGGGCACGTGCTGCGGCGCCTGAAGCGGCTGGAGGAGTCCTGCGACGCCTTCGCGAAGGCCGTGGAGCTCGCGCCGGCGGAGCCCGAGCCGCTGTACCAGCTCGGCGTCGCAGGGAACCTGCTCGGCCGGTACGAGGACGCGCGCAAGCATCTGAAAGACGCGGCGCACTATCGGGCGGAGCACGCGAACACGTTCAAGGCGCTCGGCGAGGCCTGCGCGGCGTCGGGCAAGCCGGAAGAGGCGGCGACGGCCTACGAGACAGCGGTGACGCTGGAGCCGACGTGGGCCGAGGGCTCGGCGCGCCTCGGCTTCCTGCACGTCGAGCTGAAGAAGGACGCGCAGGCGGTCAAGGCGTTCGAGGCAGCGATGAAGTCGCTCCCGGACGAGGCGAGGATGCTCGGGGCGCTCGGCGGCGCGTGCATGCGCCTGGCGGCAACCGAGGCCGACGAGAAGGCTCGCGGCGCGCTGCTGGAGAAGGCGGCCGACGTCTACGAGCGCGCGGTGAAGCTCGTCCCGCAGGACGCCGGGGCCCGTCTGGCGCTCGGCATCGCGCAGGTGACGCGCAAGCGCTGGGAGCCGGCGAGGGTGGCTCTGCAAGCCTGCCTGCGCCTCACGCCGAACGACGCGCTCGCACACAAGAACCTCGCCGAGGCCAGCGCGGCACTCGGCGAGCGGGACGAGGCGATCGCCTCCGCGTCCAGGGCGCTGGAGCTCGATCCCGACTACAAGGAGGGCCACGAGAAGCTCGGCGCGCTGTACGAGCAGGCGGGCAAGGACGAGGAGGCGGCGCTCTCGTACAAGGAGGCCGTCCGCTGCTTCCCCAAGGAGGCGGCGCTCTACGGCAAGGTCGGGCGGGCAATGGCGCGCCTGGGGCGCAAGCACGACGCACTGGAGTGGTTCGCCAAGGCGGTGGAGCTGCGGCCCGACGACGCGGAGGCGCTGAAGGAGCTGGGCGTCGCCTACAACGTGACGCAGAAGTACGCCGACGCGCGGCAGGCGCTGATGGAGAGCGTGCGGATCCGGCCCGAGGCGGAGGCGTACAAGGCGCTCGGCGAGGCGTGCCGGGAGCTCTCGCGCGACGACGAGGCGGTGACCGCGTTCGAGAGTGCGGTCGCGGCCGACGCGAAGTGGGGACAGGGGTTCGTGGAGCTCGCGCGCCTGTACTCGTCGGCGAAGCAGCACGAGAAGGCGGCGGGCGCCTACCGGGAGGCAGCGCGCTTCTTCCCGGAGGAGGCGGCCCTCCACGGGGGGCTCGGCGACGCGCTGCTCGCGCAGGACAAGTTCGCCGACGCGGCGGACAGCTACGCGCGCGCGACGAAGAAGAAGCCCGACGACGGCGCCCTGGCGGCTCGCCTCGGCCTGGCCCATCTGCGGGCCACTGCGTGGGGGCCCGCAGAGAAGGCACTCCAGCGTGCGGTGGAGCTCGACACGGAGACGGCGGAGACGTGGCGGATGCTGGGCGAGGCGAGCGGTGCGCTCGCCCACTGGGAGCTCAGCGCGGACGCGTTCGCCAGGGCCCTGGCGCTCGACTCCAAGATGTCGGTGGCGCATGCCCC
>DATBQU010000191.1:0-3484 GCA_036560665.1 Polyangiaceae bacterium | reverse complement strand
CGGCGCGCATCCACATGTTCCACATCGACGACCGCAGCCGTCCGCCGCTCGTGTACGTGCTCTCCTCGAAGACGGCGAGCCCCTCCAGCAGCCAGTGCGGCTGCAGCTGGTTGGGCGCCAGCGTCTTGCCCAGGATCCTGTTGATGAGCGCGGGGATGCCCTCGATGTGATCGGTGTGCAGGATGTGCGTGTACTCGTGCGTCAGAAGCTCGAGGTACCAGTCGTCGACGTCGCCGAGCGGCGACATGTCGTCCGGCGCCGTGACGTTCAGGTTGACGACGTTGTAAGGCAGCGCGCTCGCCGAGCCGTTGGCGCTGTCGGTCTGGTCGGTGAGCAGGATCTCGGTGAGGCTGCCCGGCGCCCACCCGACCGCCGGCGAGAGGCGGTCGTAGATGGCCTCGGCCAGCGTCGCCACGTGCTGCGCGACCTCGTCCTCGGTCGAGTAGTAGGTGATGCGGAAGTGCGGGGTCTCGATCGTCTTCCAGACCAGCCTGGGATCGTTGCGGGCGTACGCGCTGGGCTGGGGGGCCAGCAAGGCGAAGCAAGCCACCGCGATGAGGAGACCGAAGCGACGCAACAAGCGGCGTCAGTCTAGCGTCGCGGTCACAGGTCGTCGTGAAACATCGGCTCCCGGTTGCGCACGTACCGGTAGACGAGCTGGCGCGCCTCGGTGGTGATCTCCGTGAACTGCGCGCCGAAGCCGGGCGGCGCGTCGGTCCCGGTGTCGCTCGGCTCGCGGCGCCACCGCACCACGGCGTTCGCCTCGAACTCGTAGCCCCCCGGCAGAGACACCCGGAGGCGCACCGGCTGCCCGATGTTCGGCAGCTTGTACGTCGACACGAAGAGACCGCCGTGGTCGACGATGTCGTTGCCGGACAGGCCCTTGTAGAAGTTGCTCGGGCTGTGCGCCCCGAGCTCGGCGGGGATCGCCTGCGCGGTGCCGAGCGGCGCCACCTGCGCCGGGTACCCGCGCGGTCCCGCGGGCTGCTGCTGCGGGAAGGCGGCCGCCGGCTGCTGCTGCGCGGGCATGGGGCCCGTCCGCGGCGCCTGCGCCGGCGGCTGGGGTGCCGGCGCGGGGGCGTACGCCTCGACGATCTGGAAGGCCGGCTGCTGCGGCGGGTAGGCGGGCTGCGGCGGGGGCGCCTGGTAGGCAGGCTGGGGCGCGGGCTGCGGCTGGGCGGCGGGGGCCGGGCGGGGCGCGGCCTGGGGTTGCCCGGCCCGGACCAGCGCGTGCACGCTGCCGAGCGCGCCCGCCACCGCCTCGAGCGCCGCCACCACCGGCGGATACTGGGGGGGCTGCGCCTGGAGCTGCGCGAGGGCGCCCTGCACGCTGGCGAGCGCGTTCTGCGCGTTGGGGGCGAGCTTCGCGCCGCCCGACGCCTCGATCTGGTGCAGGGCCCCCATCGCCTGCGCGATGGGCTGCGCCAGCTCCACCAGGTGGGGCGGGACGTTGGGATCGCCCTGGAGGGCCTGGAGGCCCTGCGCGAGCGACTCCCGGGCAGCACGAGCAAGGGCGACGACGTCGGACACGGTTTCGCTTCTCCTCGGGGGGGATCGAACCGTACGCGGGGGCTCGGCGCAATGGCAAAGCGCGTCCGGCGCGCGCGGCGACGGTCAGGGCTCGCGCGCGCGCGCCTCCTCCACGACGTGCGCGAGGTCGCCTGCCGTTAGCAGCGCGTCGTCCTCGTCGCGTCCCTCGAGCAGCTCGACCGCCTCGTCCCCCGCGCGCACGACCGCCGTCCCGTCGGCGCGCACCGCCGCCTCGCCCGGCGCCAGCGCGCGCGGGAAGTCGCCCGTCGGCCGCACCCGCACCAGCGTCACCACCGCCTCGCCGATCTCCGTCCACGCCCCCGGCCAGGGCGCCGCGGCCCGCACCCGCCGCTCCACCTGCGCCGCGGGCCACGACCAGCGGACGGCCAGCTCCCCGTCGCTCGGCTGCGGCGCCGCCGTGGCGGCCCGCTCGTCCTGCGCCCGAGGCACGGGCGGACGCCCCTCGGCGTGGGCGCGCACCACCTCGCGCAGCAGCGCCAGGCTCGGCCGGTCGAGCGCGCGCGCCAGCCGCCACGCGTCCCACCGCGGGTCGATGGGCAGCACGCGCTGCCCCAGGATGGGTCCCGTGTCGTACTCGACGTCGAGCGCGTGCGCCGTCACGCCCGTCGTCGCGTCGCCCGACGCGAGCGCCCAGTAGTACGGGTCCGGCCCGCGGTGGCGCGGCAACAGCGACGGATGCACGCCCACCGACGGCGCCAGCGCCAGGATCCTCGCCGGGATCTTCGTGGTCCAGAACCAGCTGACCAGCAGCTGCGGTCGGGCGTCGCGCACGCGCGCGAAGGTCGCGTCTTGCGACAGGTCCGGCACCGCCTCCACCCGTGCACGGCCGGCCAGCCGCCCCAGCCGCCGCGTCCCCGGAGCGCCCGCGCGGCACAGGCCGGCCCAGACCACCTCGTGCCCGTCGCGCGCGAGCAGGACCGCCGCCAGCGGCAGGCCGAAGAACGCGACTCTCAAGTCACGTGGGCGAAGGCGGAGGCACGATGACCCCCGGCGTGTGCTCCTCGCCCGACTGCCGCAGCAGCGCCGTGCGCACCGCGTGCTCGACCAGCTGCCAGAGCTGCTGGCGATCGGTCACCCGCCCGAGGAAGCCGATGGGGATGCGGAAGCCCCCCTTGTCCCGCCGCCCGCCCCCGAAGGGCCGGCCCTTGTCGTCGGAGCCGAACGCCTGCTCCAGCCACACCGCCGGGTCGACGCTGGGCGAGTGCGTCCGCAGCGAGCCCTCGATGTACTTGTCGCCCACCACGCCGTAGATGACGCAGGTGTCGATGTCCTCGCGCCGCACGAGGAAGTCCGCCGCCTGGGCGATGGTGTCGCGCTCGGCCTCGCTCACGAAGCCGACGCCGGCCATGGCGAAGTTGCGCCGCACCACCAGCGACTGCAGGGCCCTGGCGATGACGTCCATGGCCGTCGGCGCGATGAGCCGCCGCGACAGATCCTGCAGGAGATCGCTGTCGCACACCTCGATGATCTGGCTCGCCGCGCGGAAGTCCGCCGCGCGCGCCAGCATGAAGTCGTCGGTGTCGGTGGCCAGGCCGTGCATCAGCGCCGTCGCGATGCGGCGGTCCTCCTCCACGTCCGGATCGAGCGGCGTCAGCTCCTGCAGGTACTCGACGAAGATGGTCACCGTGGCGCCCACGTCGAGGCGCATGTCGACGAACCGCGCCTTGGGCGGCGACACCGGCCGGTGGTGGTCGACCACCGTCAGCACCTCCAGGTCCGACGCGTCGGCCAGGTCCGGATCCACCTCGTGGGCGTCGACCAGGGCCAGGTAATCGACGCGCCCCACCTCGCGCACGCTCTTGATCTTGCGAAGCTCGAGGCCCAGGAGCTTCACCAGCGCGCGGTTCTCGCGGTGGCTCACCTCCTGGCAGTAGCCCACCGTCGTCTGCGCCACGCCCATGCGCGCCGCGATGTGCGCCTGCGTGATCGCGCA
>DATBQU010000190.1:0-9611 GCA_036560665.1 Polyangiaceae bacterium | reverse complement strand
CACGCGGCCACCCGCGCGCATCGAGGGCAGCAGAGCGTCGGTCACGCGCATGGCCCCGGTGAAGTTCACGTCGAGGGTCCGGCGAGCGACCGCGGCACCGAAGCCGTCGAGCGACGTGCCGGCATTGTTGACCAGGACGTCGAGCCCACCTTGCCTCTCGACGAGGCGGGCCAGCTCCGCGATCTGCGGCGGGCTGGTCACGTCGAGCGCAGCGAACCCCTCGCGCGGCTCGCGGCTGGTCCGGACGACGCGCAGGCCATGCCCGGCGAGCTGACGCGCGATCTCCTCGCCGATCCCACGGTTGGCCCCTGTGACCACGGCGACGCGTTCCTTCATGGGGCGAAATGTCGATCCTGTCCCCCGGTGAGGCAAGAGGTGTAAAGGGGAAGCCATGACCGGTCGCCGTCGCGCCTGGATGTCGTGGAGCTCGGGCAAGGACAGCGCCTTCGCGCTTCAGGCCGCCCGCGCCACGCCGGACCTCGACGTGGTGGCGCTGCTCACGACGGTCACGGAGGCCTACGCACGGGTCTCCATGCACGGGGTGCGCAAGGAGCTCCTGCGGGCGCAGGCCCTCTCCGTGGGTCTGCCGCTGGTCGAGGTGCGCATCCCGAGCCCTTGCCCCGACGCGATCTACGAGGCGCGAATGGGCGAGGCGCTCGCCCTCGCGACGGACGACGGCGTGGACACCGTGGTCTTCGGCGACCTGTTCCTGGCCGACATCCGCGCCTACCGCGAGGAGAAGCTCTCCGCCATCGGCCTCCGGGCGGAGTTCCCGCTCTGGCACCGCGACACCGGCGAGCTCGCGCGCGACATGATCGCGTCCGGCCTGCGCGCCGTGCTCACCTGCGTCGATCCGCGCAAGGTGCCTGCCGCCTTCGCGGGGAGGGCCTTCGACGCCGCGCTGCTCGCGGAGCTCCCGGCCGGCGTCGATCCGTGCGGCGAGAACGGGGAGTTTCACACGTTCGTTCACGCCGGGCCTCCGCTGCGCGAGGCGATCGCCGTGCGCGCCGGCGAGGTGGTCGAGCGCGACGGTTTCGTGTTCGCGGACGTCGTGCCGTGGCTGGCCGCCCTCGCGGTCGCCGTCCTCGGCGTGGGATGCTCGACCGCGCCTGCGCAGCCGGACACGTCGGTCAACCCGTGCCAGCAGCTGAGCGGCGAGTGCGCCTACTGCACGCAGGCCGCGCCCAAGCAGTCCTGCCTCACCGCCGTCGCCACGAACGACGACGTGCAGTGCACCGTGGCGCTCGACGATCCGGGCGTGCAGGCCGCCTGCGTCCCGCCGGACGGGGGCGCCGACGCCAGCCTCGACGCCGGCGACGCGGCGCCCCTGCCGGCATGCAACGACGTGCCGCTCTCGCCCGACGCGGGTTGCGCGTGCTCGGTCGAGTGCACGCCGAGCTGTCCGACCGGCGGCTGCGACGTCACCTGCCTCGGGGGGACCATGTGCTCGCCGACGTGCGCCGGCGGCGGGTGCACCTTCCATTGCCAGTCCGGCGCGACGTGCGAGGCATCCTGCGCGGGCGGCAACTGCATCTTCAACTGCGCCGCCGGGTCGACGTGCGCCAACTCGTGCACGGGCGGCGGCTGCACCTTCCAGTGCGAAGACGGCGCCATCTGCAACGACACCTGCGGGGCGGCGACGACCTGCATCGGCCCGTGAAGCGCTGCGTCAGTTGATCGCGGCGCAAACTTACAATCCCGTGCCGGGATCTCGCACGACACGTCGCGATCTCGCTCGACAAAGGGGAGGTAGCCGGGCACGAGTGCGTACGGGTTCTTTCGAGAGGAAGCCATGCTGAATCGATCGATGCTCGCGCGTGCGAGGTTCTGGGCCCTCCCCTTCGGCATCGCCGCCATCGCGGCTGCGGTGGCCACGCCGGCCGACGCTTACACGCGCTACGGAGGGCCAGGGACGGTGAAGAGCCCCGGCGTGCAGCCGATGGCGACGGGCAACGTCACCTACCAGGGCGGGCACGTCATCTCGCACACGCAGATCGTCCTCGTCATCTGGGGCAGCGCGGTGTCGCCCACAGTCGCAAGCTCGATGCCCGGCTTCTACGGCTCCATCGTCTCCGGCCCGTTCATGGACTGGATGGGCGAGTACGACACCGCCGGCAAGTCCGGCGGCACCAACCAGCACGTCAACCGGGGCACGTTCCTCAAGACCGTCACGATCACGCCCGCCAACACCGCCACGTCGCTGGTCGACACGGACATCCAGACCGAGCTGTCGGCGCAGATCACCTCCGGCGTGCTCCCCAAACCGGTCATCGACGCCGAGGGCGCGGTCAACACACTCTACATGGTGCACTTCCCTCCGGGCACGTCGATCACGGACCCGGCCAACCATCAATCGTGCGTGGGCGGCGGGTTCTGCGCGTACCACGGCACGTTCTCGATGAGCGGCGTCGCCACGGGCGTCCCCTACGGGGTCATGCCGGACTTCAGCCAGGATTGTGCGTCGGGATGCGGTGACGGCTCCACGGAGGCGGTCAACCTGGGCGAGGTCGGATCCCACGAGGTCGCGGAGGCCATCACGGACACCGAGATCGGGATCAACTCCATCGCGTGGTACGACAATAACGCAGGCGAGGTGGGAGACATCTGCGCCTCGGCCGGCAACTACGCCGCCGTCGGCGCCTACCGGGTCCAGAAGATCTGGTCGCAGAAGAACAAGTCCTGCATCGCGGAGGACCCGAACCTCCCGCTGTGCAGCAGCGGCACCAGGCCGTGCCGCCCCTGCACGGCGACGGACTGCACCGGCGCGACGCCCATCTGCGACTCGACCACCGGCGTGTGTCGCGGGTGCACCTCGAAGGCCGACTGCTCCGGTGCGACGCCGGCGTGCAACACCACGTCGGGTCAGTGCGTGGGCTGCGTGAACAACACCGACTGCCCCTCGGGCCAGACCTGCAACACCGCCACCAGCACCTGTGCTGGCGGGAGCGGCAGCGGAAGCGGGGGAAGCAGCGGCGGCAGCGGAAGCAGCAGCGGCAGCAGCAGCGGCGGCGGCAGCGGAAGCAGCAGCGGCGGCAGCGGAAGCGGCGGCAGCAGCGGAAGCGGCAGCGGGGGAAGCGGCAGCGGAAGCGGCGGGAGCGGCAGCGGAAGCGGGGGAAGCGGCAGCGGCGGCAGCGATGCCGGCACCGGCGACAACGCCTTCGGCTCGACGACGACCACGTCGGGATGCGCCATGTCCCCCGGCGGCGCGACGACCGGAATGGCCGGCGTCGGGCTGCTGATGGGCCTGGCAGCGATTGCTCGCCGACGGAAGCGCTAGTCCGCGCGATACTCCGGGTGACGCATGTCACCCGGAGCCGAGCCCGTCGTTCGTGCCCGCCATCTGCAGCAGTGGCTCGAGAACGTCACCCGCGAGGAGGACCCCGGGCGCGCGCGCTTCTTCGCGTCGCTCCCGGCCGAGGTGCGAAGCACGATCGAGGGCGCATCACGCGTCGCCTGGCTCCCGGTGGCGCTGCACGTCCAGCTGGCCGACGTCCTGCGCGACGCGTTCGGCCCGGCGCGCGCGCACGACTACTACCGCCGCGCCTTTGCGGCGTCGCTCGCCCATCCGCCCTTCGACGCCCTCGTTCGCACCGGCGCACGCCTGCTCGGACTGACCCCCGGGAGCTTCCTTCGATGGGCGCCGCGGGGGTACGAGACGAGCTTCCGCAACTGCGGGACCCTCTCCACCGAGGCGCTCGGGCCGTCGCGCGGCCACCTCGTGTATCGCTCGCTCCCCGGCGTGTGCACGGCTTCGGACGCGTGGCTCGACTCGTTCCAGAGCACGGTCTACGGCGTGTTCGACGTGCTGCACATCCAGGGCGTCGTCCGCCTCGACAAGAGCCGCCGTGGCGAGGGAAGCGTGGAGATCGAGCTGGAGTGGAGCGAGGGGACATGATCTATCCTGGCCGCCGATGGCCGAGGAACGACGCAGCGCCCGACGCGCCAACATCAAGGGCGTGAAGGTCACATACGAAGAGTCGACCGGCGGCCGCGTGGAAGCCGACGCCCTCGATCTGGGTACCGGCGGGCTGTTCGTGCGCACCGCCGCTCCGCTGGCGGTCGGCAAGCGGATCTCGCTCGAGATGCACGTCATCGGCGAACCTCAGCCGTGGTCGGCGCTCGGCCGCGTGGTGTGGACGCGCACCAAGGGCGAGGGGGACCATCGCCCCCCGGGGATGGGCGTGAAGCTCATCGACGTGGAGGACGAGGTGACCGCCGCCATCGACCGCCTGGTGGAGACCCGCGAGCGGACCGAGCCGGGCGTCGGCAAGGGGAGCACCCCTCCGCCGCCCGCGCCCGTGGTCGCGGTGGCGCCGGAGCGGGAGCGAACGCTGCTCGGCGTCGGCGTGGCGCCGGGGTCGACGCCCCCGCCCCCCGATCGCGAGCAGAGCCTCGCCATCGATCTGGTACCCAGGCGCCCGGCCTCGACGCCACCGCCGCCGCAGCCAGTGCAGGCCCCCCCGCAGAGCGACGGCGCCATGGGGCGCTGGGTGGTGATCCTGCTGCTGGTGGTGGTGGCAGCCATCGCGGCCTACGTGCTGCTGGACGGGTTCCTCCGCCCCCCGGGTCACTGACGCTTCGACTTCGCGTGGTGCTTGCCGGGCAGCTTGTGGACGTTGCCGGGACCGAGCCGGGAGGGGAGCGGCCGGCGCGGCGGAGCGGGGGCGACGGGCGTGGCCGCGGGCGTGGGCGTGGGCGTGGGCGTGGGCGTGGGCGTGGGCGTGGGCGCGGCCGCGGGCGCGGACTCGGTCGCGGCCGCGGGCGCGGACTCGGTCGCGGTCGCGGTCGCGGTCGCGGTCGCGGTCGCGGTCGCAGACTCGGTCGCGGTCCCGGCCCCCCCCGTCCCCTTCCGTGAATCCATCCACAGCTTCGCCCCGATCCCGGCGAACAGCAGCAGGGCGACCCACGGCAGCATCGATCGTCGCGGTCTTCTCCGCGGCTCGGGCGTGAGCACCGGCAGAGAGCGCTCGAGGTCGCTGTCGCTCACCTCCATGGTCGGCTCGGCAGGAGGCCGGGGCACGGGCGGGGGCGGCGGCCGCATCGAGGGTGGCGGCGGCCGCGGCGAGGGTGGGGGCGGGCGTGTCGACGGCGGCGGCGGTCGCCCGGAGGGTGGCGGCACCATCGCCAGCACGGTGTGCGCGCTTCCGTCGAGCTCCGCGATGGCGCGCTTCACGTCCTCGCGCATCGCCGCCGCGCTCGGGTAGCGGTCTTCCCGGCGGAACTCGAGCGCGCGATCGATGACCCGCCCGAAGGGCTCGCTCACCTCGGGCGCCAGCGTGGCGATGCGCGGGGCCGCGAAGTTCGCCATCTTGGTCACCAGCTCGACCGGGTTGGCCCCCTCGTGCAGCCGGCGCCCGGTGCGCAGGCGGAAGCCGCTGGCGGCGAGGGAGAACAGGTCGGTCCGCCCGTCGATCTCGTCGATCCGGCCCGCCGCCTGCTCCGGCGACATGAACGACGGCGTCCCAAGCGCGAGGCCGTAGGAGGTGATCGTCTGCCCGTCGAGCAGCCGCGCCAGCCCGAAGTCGAGCACCTTGACCCTGGGCCTTTCCCCTTCCCCGTCGGCGGTCACCAGGAACAGGTTCTCCGGCTTGAGGTCGCGATGGACGACGTTCTGCGCGTGCGCCACCTCGAGCACCTCGAGCACGCTCTCGGCGATGAGCAGGAACTCCCGCTCGCTCACCGGCGGCCCGCGCTCCATCCGATCCTGGAGCGACTCCCCTTCGAGCAGCTCCATCACCAGGTAGGCGGTCCCCGAGTCCGGCCCGGTCGCGACGACGTCGTCGTCGGTGACCTTCACGCAGCCGGGGTGCTCGACGCGGTTGGCCGCGTACCCCTCGCGCTGGAAGCGCTCGCGCACCTCGCGGTGACGCGACAGATCCGGATGCAGCACCTTGACCGCCGCCCGCGCCCCGTTGCGGTGACGCGCCGCGTACACCGCGGCCATGCCGCCGATGCCGATGAGACGCTCGAGCGTCCACTTGTCGTTGAGGACGGTACCCACGCGCTCGCGCGCTCGGCTCTCGGAGTCGTCCATCAAACGAACCCGATTGTACCGTGGTAAAAGGGGAGCCGCCGACGACGATGCCGTTTCTCGCCACCGTCACCGACCCGATCCGCGAGTTCTTCACCCTCGGCCGCGCCGAGCGGACCATCCGCGCCTACGTTCCGGCGCAGCACGCCCGCATCCGCGAGCAGGTCGACGCCGCGAACAGGCGCCTTTCGGCCGGGCGACGCCTGGCCCAGGCCGTCCCTGCCGCCATCCTGCTGCGCGAGGCCGTCGTCCACTATCTCGTCGCCCTCGCCGCGTCGCGCGACGCAGACGCAGGCGAGCAGAGCCGCGCCGATCTGCCCGAGCTCCCGCCCGAAGCCGCCCGCCCCCGCGCCAAGCCCAGCGACGACGCGCGGGTCCGCGAGGCCATCGCGGCCGGCGATCCCCTGTACTTCGACCGCCTCCCGGCGGAGGACGTAGAGCGCTCGCGCTGGGCGCTCGATCGCGCCGCGTCGATGCTCCGCCGCCGCGTCGAGGCGCGCAGCATCGCCAGCGTGCGCGGGACCCGCTGGGGACGCGTCGCCGCCATCGTCCTGGTCATCCTCTACGCCGTCATCACGGTCGTCCGCGCCAAGGTGCTCCCGCAGAACATCGCTCTCAACAAGCCGGTCCGCCCCAGTAGCCGCAAGCACAACCCACCCGACGGGCACGAGCTCGTCGACGGCGATCTGGGCACGAGCTTCGGCATCCACACCAACACCGAGGACGACCCCAACGTCGTCATCGAGCTCCAGGACCGCTACTGGATCGACTCCATCAAGGTCTACAACCGCGTCGACGGCTGGTACGACGACTGTCTGCCCCTGGTGGTCGAGCTCTCGAACGACGGCGTGAAGTACGAGGTGCTCGGCCGCCGCGAGGAGCACTTTGGCACCGACCCGCCCTGGACCATCGACGGCCGCGGAAAGCCCGCCCGCTTCGTTCGCCTGCGGGTCGACCGCAGGAGCTACCTCGCCCTCAGCGAGGTCGAGATCTACGGCAAGAAGGACTGAGCCGTCAGCGGACCTCGGCCAGCGTCGTCTCCGGGCGGTTGTCCGCCCGGTGCGGCGCCGACGACCCGCTCCATCGGCCCCAGTAGCGCTCGCGACCGATGCGATGGTTCATGACCGTCACCGTCGTGTAGAGGAACCTCGGCTTCCAGAGCCTGGTCGGCAGCGACGTCGGCCATGCCATCTCGCGGTCGGTCTTGTCGGGCGGGATCAGCGTCCAGCCCGAGGGCTGCTCCATCACCGACTTGACGGCGAAGGTGTCGTCCGCCTCGAACGGCGCGCCGACCTCGAACCACGACTCGATCCGCGGCTGCACCCCTCCGGTGAGACGCACCCCGATGAGCCGCAGCCCGCCGGGCTCGAAGCGCGTCTCCACCGTGCGGTCGAGCTGCCGGTCGATCTGCTCGCGCCAGCGCTCGGCCGCCGCCTCGTCTCCCCGCGCCAGGGCGGCGTTGTGCGCGATCCGGATCTCGTCGAGCGTCGACGGCTGCCCCGCCGGCGGCGCCGCGTCCTGCCCGAGGTGCGTCCGCCACTCCCACGTCAACCAGGGATCGGGCGCGCTGCCCACGATGCGGTGGGGTTCGGTGGGGTCGAAGAGCAGCCACTGCAGCGGGTTGGGCTCGCGCTCGTTCAACGAGTACGCGTCGAGCGGGCCGGGCGCCTCGCGCTGATCGACCAGCCAGGTGTCGCCGTAGATGCGCAGGTGCCCGATCCCCGCGATCTTCTTCTGCTCGTCACTCGGCACCGCGCTCCCGCGCGCGATCCAGAACGGGTGGGATGCCGCCGAGGGGTTGCCGGCCCCGGGGACGCCCGCGGTGTTGGCCAGCCCCTGGTACTTCCACTGGTGCTCCCAGCCCCAGTTCGCGGAGGGGTGCGTGTCGATGGGGGTGCCGCGCATCGTCCTCGGCAGCACGACCTGCTCGAGCACCGCCAGCATGTCGAGGTGGCTGCGGATGAGCGACCCCTTGTCGTCGTAACGGCCGCCCGTGCGCCGCCACACCCACAGCGACAGGACGCCGTCGTGCGTCATCGCCAGCACCGGGAGCAGCCCGAGAACGAGCGTGACGAGCGCCGCCACCGTGGCGCCCCGCCGCGGCGCGAACCGCCGCACCGCGAGCCCGACCCCCGCGCCGATGGCGTGCACCACCTGCGCCAGGGCGAGGGCGAAGTACGGCGCGAAGTAGTGCGACCAGAAGATGTGGACGTCCGCCCCCTGCGTGAACGCCACGTACTGGATGGTCGCGCCGAACAGCAGCCCCAGCGAGTAGGTCTCCTCGTCGCGTCGCGTGACCAGCAGGCGCACCAGGCACACCGGGGCCGCGAGCTTGCCGAGCTTGATGGCGAGGGGCGTGAACGAGAAGTCGATCCAGTTCTTGCGCGTCTCGAGGATGGTCTCGAGCTTGACCCCCTCGCCGCCGCGGCGGGCCTGCGCGGCCGACATCCACTCCGCGAGCTGCTCGGCCTTGTAGAAGAGCGCCAGCCACAGCACCAGCGACCCCACCGCCAGGGCCACCGACAGCGCCCACCAGCGCGCGTACGGCGCCAGCTTGAAGCGGGGCGTGAGGCGCACCGGCAGCACGAAGGCACGGAGCAGCGCCCAGGCGAGCGTGGGCGCCACCAGCAGGTACCCCGCCCAGTCGCCGGAGCACGCGAAGGCCAGGCCGATCAGGCTGGCCACGAGGTGCCGCCGCTTGCCGGTGACCATGTGGCGGGTGTGCCCCCAGAAGAAGAGCAGCGCGCCGAAGATGCAGAACGTCTCCAGGTTGAGAAACTGCGAGAACCCCACGGAGATGGGGAGCACGACGTACGCCGCCGCCGCCACCGCCCCCGTCGCCGCGCCCCACTTCTCCCTGGCGATCCCGTAGAGCAGCGGCGGGATGGCGATGCTCATCAGCGCCGGCGGCAGGTGCACGATGAAGTCGCGGTGACCGAACACCCACAGCAGCACCGCCGGCACCCAGTACTGCCCGAAGGGGTGATGGCAGATGTACGAGATCTTCGGCGGCGGCTGGCCGGTGTACCAGTCCCACGCCGGGTAGACGATGTGCCAGCGCACCATCTGCTCGGCGGCCATCACGTTGCCCGCGCTGCCGGCGCCGAGGTGACCGCCGCCCGGGATGCTGAGGACGCCCCAGAGCGCGGTGAACCCGAACCACACGCTGGCGAGCACCACCACGACGCGGGCGATGCGCTCGATCGGCACCGCGGGCGAAGGCCCCTTCATGAGGGCGCGCACGCTACCACGGACTTGCCATCGCTGGGGCGCTGTCGCATCCTCCGCCCGGCTCCGATGCAAGGACGGCTCGAGCACGAAAACCGGAGCGCGGTGTGCTGGAGCGGCTGAGACGCATCCTGCCCCAGTCCAAGCTCGGCTGGGTGATGGCGGCGACGGCCGTGCTGTCGTGGATGGTCATCCTGGCGATGATCGCCTGGGTGCTGGCGCCGACGCTGGGCGACCTCGGCGCGGTCGGATCGCACGACTGGGACCAGATGGAGTCCCATCGCTACCTCGTCGCCAAGACCATCCGTTCGTACCACCAGTTCCCCTTCTGGAACCCCTACGCCTGCGGCGG
>DATBQU010000189.1:0-29272 GCA_036560665.1 Polyangiaceae bacterium | reverse complement strand
GTCCACGCGTTCGCTTCGCTTGTCCAGGCGTTGTCAGCGCTCGTCCACGCCTTTCCTTCGCCTGCTGACGCGTGGTCACCGCTCGCCCACGCGTTTCCTCCGCTTGCTCACGCGTGATCACCGCTCCTTCACGCGCTTGCTGCGCTTGCTCCCTCGGGATCACCGCTTGCCCCGGCGTCCCCTTCACCTGACCACCCGTGCTCATGCCCTGCTCACGCGTTCCCTTCGCTTCATCACGCCTGATCGTGACGCGACCCCGCGTTTCCTCGGCGCGATCACGCCTCTGCGCGCCCCGTCCGCGCGTCTCCTCACAGTTCCAGCCCCTCTCCCTGGCGTCTTGGCGCCCTGGCGGCCTTCTCCTCTTCGCTACTCGAGCGTGACCTTCCGCCCGGGCACCGCGTTCGTCACCAGCACCGCAGTGCTCACGCGCGCACCCGGCGCCTGCACCGCCGTCGTCGCCAGGTCGAAGACGAGGCCCCAGGTGAGGACGTCGTCCGCGCCGATCACGAGCTCCGGCGCCGTGCAGCTCGTCGCCTGCTTGCGGACCGCCTCGCTGCCCAGCGTCATGTCCGGGCCGGCCAGGCCCTTGATGATCCGCTTGGCGGTGGCGCCGCCCGCGGGCCACACGTCGATGGCCGCGTCCCTGGCGATCCAGGCCACCGTCGTGCAGTCCGCCAGCGTGGTCGTGAACGACACCGGCAGCTTCTGTGTCGTCCCGTCGCGGGCCTCGCTCTTGGCGACGGCGCTCGTGGCCTTCGCCTTGCGTAGCGCCGCGACCAGCGCGACGACGTGGCTCGGCTTCGCGTTGCGCATGGCGACGAAGTCGACCACGTGTCCCTCGATCATGGGCCGGCCGGTGACGAAGACCGCGATCTTGTCGGCGAGGCCCGGCTCGCCCGTCGCCACGTGGTCGTTGCCGATCGACACGCTCCCCGCGTCGATGACGATGTCCGGCGCCCGCGGCGGCTCGGGCGGGACCGGCGTGGCGGTGGCGCTCGGCGCCCGCGTCGCCTCCGTCGAGTCTCCCTTGCTCGGCTCCTTGTCGCAGGCGACGACGGCGCCCCCGATCAACAAGCACGCCATGGCCACGAAAGCGCTACGGATGGGCTCGAACCGCGGGAGCATCGGGAGGCATCGTCACCCGGCGGCGCGCCAGCGGCAATCGGCTGTTGGCCCAAGCCGCGGTCGATCCGGTACGCTTCGGACGACGCCTCATGACCGAAAGCGCCCGCAAATCCGATCCGCCGAACCTGGAAGGCCAGATCGTCGCCGGCAAGTACCGCGTCATGGGCCTCATCGGAACCGGCGGCATGGGCACGGTGTGGGAGGGCGTGCACACCACGCTCGGGACCCGCGTCGCCATCAAGTTCATCAAGTCGCAGTTCGCCGAGCAGCCGGAGGCGCGTGCCCGCTTCGAGATCGAGGCGCGCGCCGCGGCCAAGCTGAAGACCAAGCACGCCGTGCACGTGTACGACTACGGCGTGAGCCCGGAGGGGCTGCCGTACATCGTCATGGAGTTCCTGGAGGGCGAGTCGCTCTCGGACGCCATCATCGAGCGCGGCCCGCTCCAGGACGCGGAGGTGGGCAAGATCATCGCGCAGGCGGCGCGCGCGCTGACCAAGGCGCACGCGGCCGGCATCGTCCACCGCGACCTCAAGCCCGACAACATCTTCCTGGCGCGGAGCGACGAGCCATTCGAGGGGCAGCCCTACGTCGTCAAGCTGGTCGACTTCGGGATCGCGAAGATCATCGAGGAGCCGCCCAAGGAGGGCGACCTCGGGCGGCCCATGGGGGGGCCGACGCGCGAGGGGACCGTCATCGGCACGCCGAACTTCATGGCCCCCGAGCAGCTCGCGATGGGCGGCGCCCCGGGGCCGCTGACGGATCTGTGGTCGCTCGGCGCGTGCACCTTCGCCGCCATGACCGGGCGACTGCCCTTCGAGGGCGACGTCCTCGGCGACATCGTGCTCAAGGTGTGCGCGGCGCCGATCCCCGCGCCCTCCAAGGTCAACCCCGGGGTGCCGCCCGGCTTCGACGCCTGGTTCATGCGCGCCTGCTCGCGCGACCCCGCCAAGCGCTTCCAGACCGCGGAGGAGCTGGCGCAGGCGCTCGCCGGCGTGTGTGGCCTGGGGCGCATCCGCGTGGCCACCCTCGACGAGGACCAGGTGCAGTACGTCATCCGGCCCAGGGCGGGGGCGCCCACCACGTCGGACTTGCCGCCGCCCAACGCCATGTCGCCTCGCACGGCGCTGCTGGCCGGGCTGGTGCTGGGGATCGCGATGATGGTCGGCGTCCTGGGCTTCCTCGCCTGGCGGGATCGCACGGTGCCGGGCGCCCGCGGGGGCGGACCGCTGCCGACGGTCACGTCGCCGCCGCCGACGCCTTCGACGTCGACCTCGACGTCGCCATCTCCGTCCACGCCGCGCGCCGACACGCCATGAGGACGGGGGCGAGGCTGGCCCTCGGGGGGCTGGCGGCCATGGGGGGGCTCGCGGCCATGTCGGTGGGCCGCGCCTCCGACCACCTCGACGGACCGCGCGTGGTCGCCGATCCGCAGGCGGACCTCACCGACGTCTTCGCCTTCACCAGCCCGGAGAGCCCCGCGCACGTGGTCCTGGCCATGGGCGTCACGCCGTTCGCGTCGACGTCGGCCACGTTCTCCAGCCAGGTGCACTACGTCTTCCGGGTGCGGCGCGTGAGCGCCCCCCAGCCGCTCACCCTCGACGACGCGGCGCTGGACGTGACGTGCGACTTCGACGCCGGCTCGCCGCAGCGCGTGACGTGCGTCGCGCCGGCGGGGCTGACCGCGACGAGCCTGGTTGGCGACACCACGGGCGGCGGCGACGGGCAGAGCGCCATGCGCGTCTTCGCGGGGCTGCGGTCCGATCCGGCCTTCTTCGATCGGCAGGGCGCGCTGACCACGGTGGCGAGCGGACGCGCGAGCTTCACGGGCCAGAACGCGTTCGCCGGAGCCAACGTGCTGGCCATCGTCGTGGAGCTCGCGTCGTCCGCGTTCGCGGCGCCCGTCGACGGCGGGACCGCGCCGTCGCCGATGCTGGCGGTCGCCGCCGAGACCCTGAGGAGGGCGCCCTAGATGGCCGCGCGCGCGCTGCTCGTCGGGGCCCTCGCCTGCGCCGTGCTCGCGTGTCGCCCGGGCAACGCCGGCCCGGTGCAGCAGGAGGTCGACGTCTTCGTCCCTGGCCCGATCGACGGCGGCGGGGAGGACGTGGACGGGGGCAGCCCCGAAGCGGACGCGGGCGAAGCCGGCCCCGGAGCGCAGGTCGATCGCGCCGGACACCCGCTCACCGCGGTGCTGCTCGTGCCGGGCGCGCTGCAGGACGAAGCGAACGCGCAGCCGACCTTCGAGGCCAGCGTGCCGCGCGTCGTGCAGGACGCGCTGGAGGCGCGGCTGGAGGCGATGGACACGCTCGTCCTCGGCGACGGCGGGCCCGATCCGGTCGATTACCCGGTCCCCGACGGTGGCACACACCCGCTGCTCCCGGCGTTCGTGACCGACGTGCTGCTGGTCGACACGGCGCTCGCGTGCACGGCCGACGGCGGCTTCGCGGCGAGCTACTTCGAGGTCGAGCGCGAGGTCTACCTGGGCGGCCCGGCGCACACGACGTGCGGCGGCCGGACGCCGAACGAGAACGTCGTCGACGAGACGCTCACCCTCCTCGTGACGGACGGGGGCAGGCTGGTGAGCCAGGGCGTCGCCGGCCCGACCCGGGCGGCGGGCACGACGTTCCCGTACCTCGCGCCGCCGAACTGAAGGTGCCCCTCGGCGGGACCTCAGGCTGCGACGCGACGGCGCAGCTCGACGCGCATCTCGTCGAAGCTCGGCGACTGCTTGCCGCGCGCGCGGCACAGGAGAAAGAGAGCGTGGTGGACCTCGGCCTCGTCCGGCGCGTTGAGCGACCCGTCGAGCCTGTTTCTGTCCCACGCCAGCGCGTTCGCCGCATTGAGCTCGTCGCCGCCCGCATGGTCGAGGTAGGCGTTGGCCTCCTCGAGCGAGACGGTTTCGAGGCTCTTGATGCTCGGCTTCCTTCTCATGTGTGCCCCTTCGCTGCCGCTCTTGGCCTGACCCCACGTGCGACGCACGCGTCCCATCAGGGGGTAGACAAGAGCAAGCGCGATGCCGGCGCTCCAGGCCCCAGCATCCGATCCACCGCCCGCTGTCTGTCGTCGGCCGCGCGGTGGCGCGAAACGTACGACGCGGTCGGTGCCAACGAGGATCCGGTCTCCCCGAGCGTGGGGCCCGTAGGCCGAGTGGCTGCGGCGGCCTTCACGCCTGCCGCCCGTCACCACCGCTCGACGCACCTGGGAATCCGGCATCTCCCTCGACTGGCGCAGGCAAGCTGCGCCGGCACTTATTAACCTAACCTCGCGTCCGGCCGAAACCAACTTTTTGTTCATCCGAGCGTCATCCGTGCGGGTGACGCAGCGCGAGCCACCGCACGAGCGCGCACCCGGAGTGCTGCTCGTAGTCGATGCGGAGCTGCCAGTCGACCGCGCTCCCGGGCATCGCGCCGTCCACCGCGAGGGGGTCGACGAACAGGTAGCTCGGCCCCGGGTGCAGCTGGTGCCGGATGAGCACGGCCAGCGATCGCCTCATCTGCGCATCGAGCAGCGCGAGCTCGGCGGCAGGCCTGCCGGCGCGCATCGCCGCCTCGAGTGTGGCGATTCCAGCTTCCGAGCGGCTGCCCACCGGCGTGAGCCGCGGCGTCACCACCGGCCCGAAGCCATATGCCCCGTCGGCGTCGAAGGGCGAGTCCCCCGGGCCGTACATGAGCCGCCGGCCGTAGGCCTGCCAGCCCAGGCAGAAGTCCAGGGCCGGCTGGCTGGGCGCGCGGTCCCACAGGTCGTCCATGGCCTGGCACGTCCAGTGCTCTTCGCCCCAGTAGTACCGGCTGCCGAAGAAGCTCCATGCCGGCCCCACCAGGTGCGCAAGCCCGCGTGTCGCGGCGTCGAGGTCGCGCGCATCGCCGAGCAAGGCATGCGCGCGCGAAAGGGCGAGCACGGCCTCGCCCGAGTAGTACAGGAGCTGCACGTCGACCGGGTGACCCGTCGCCCGGTCGTACTCGTGCATGAACTCCCCGTCCGGCCGCTGCTGCGAGCGGAGGAACTCGGTCAGCTCCGGCACCGCCAGCGCGTAGCCCGGGTCGAGCCTGGTGCGCGCGATCTCGACGAACGCGAGCGTCGCCAGTGCGGCCGAGCCGACATCGACCAGGGCATCGTCGCCGATGCAGCTGTGCGTGCCGCAGCGGACCAGCGCGTGGTCGCGCAGCCAGCTCGCCGAACGGAGCGTCGCGAAGCCCAGGTCCGCGTCCCCCAGGAGCGCGGTGGCCTGGGCGAGGAAGAGGGTGGCGCCAGCGTGCCTCGGCCAGTCGTAGCCGGGCAGCGTCTGGTTGGTCGGCGCGTTGACGAGGTAGCGGAAGCGCCCCTGCTCGTCGACGCCGCGCGCGAGATACCGCGCCATGCCCGCGATCGCCTCGCGCACGTCGTCGTCGCGCAGGTCGTCGGCGGTGACGACGCGCGGCGAGGGGGTCCCGGGGACGCTCCGCACCACCCGGATGCGCCGGAACCGTGCGCGCTCGACGAGGTCGCGAGCCGACGTCCCGAACCGCTCCGCCAGCAGCGCGAGCGCGAGCGGAACGTCGACACCCGCCTGGAGCTGCACGCTGGGGACGCTGATTCCCTTGTCGTAGCCCTGCCGCGCCAGCAGATCGTCCGGCGTCAGGTACTCGGTGCGGTCGCCGAGGGTCACCTTCATGCCGTCGCGCCCGGGCACGAAGGACAGCGCCAGGACCGGCTCGGCAAAGGCGAGGGCGGGCCCCTCGCCCACGATGCTCTCGTCGACGCGCACCGCGCCGGGGCTGGCGGAGAGCGCGGCGTCGAGCCGCGGGTCGCGGTCGGCGGCGCGCGCGAGCACGGCTCGCGCGAGGAGCGCGCCGTCCCTCCAAACGCTGGCGACGACCACGCGCGGGTGGGCCTCGTCGACGTCGAGCACGAAGGCGTGGTGGACGACGGCGCAGGCGACTGCGGTCGCGATCGCCCAGGCGAGCAGCCACCGCGCGAGCCGCGTCTGGCTCATCCCTTCGCCTCCGCGCGCGGCCGGAGCCAGATGAGCTGCACCAGCGGCAGCACGATCACGTAGGGGAGCACCAGCGCCGCGACGAGCACGAGGATGACGGCGCCCCCCATGCCGACCGGCCCGTAGACGCCGCCGAGCCAGCTCGCGGTGACGGCGAGCACCGAGACGGTGAAGAGGCCCAGCGCGAGCGCCACGGCGCACGCCGCGCGGGCGACGCGCGTGGCCCAGGGCGCCCGCAGGAGCAGGCCGGCGCCGGATCCCAGCTCGAGCGCGACGAGCGCGACGGCGGCGCCGTCCACCGGCCACCACCGGGCGGGCAGCGCGACGAAGACGCCGAAGGCGACCAGCGCGGCGGTGAGCAGGTTCGCGATGCCGAACACGAGGGCCGCGCGGCGCGAGAGCATGGCCGGCGAGTAACACGGGCGGGGTCGCGCGGGCTACTGCTCCTGCCGCCTCGCGATGACGTCGAGCAGCCCGTCGAAGGCGTCGCGCATCGCCCACGCTTGCGCCGTGGCGTCCCCCAGCGACGCGGCGTGGCGCTGCGCGTCGCCGAGCGCCTTCGCCGGTCCCTTGCACGCCGACGGCAGCTTGCGCAGCAGGTCCGCCGCCGCCCCGTCGTACACGTGGTAACAGGCGTCCGGCTTGCCGTCGTTGTAGAGCGGCGCGCCGACCTCGATGGCGGCGCCGAGCATCTTCACCGCGAGCTTCTGCGCCTCCTGGGGGCAGCCGTCGAGCAGCGCCACCGGATGGTGCGGCACGCTGCGCCGCACTTTGGGCAGGTTGGTGTTGTTCGCATCGCGCAGGTGCGCGATCAGCGTGACGAACTCGGAGAAGGGCATCGGCTCGGGCTGCGCGATCATCGGGGCGAGGTAGCGCGTCGGCACTCCGAAGTTGAGGTTCTGCCCCTCTTGCATCACGGCCGTCGCGATCCCCACCACCTCGCCGCGGTCGTTGAACAGCGGTCCCCCCGACGAGCCGGGCGCGATCGGCGCCGATACCTGGAGGATCTCGAACCCATCGCCGACCTTCCGCCGCGCGCTCACCAGACCGTTCGACACCGTATCCTCGAGCCCCAGCGGGTTGCCGATGGCCACGATGGGATCGCCGGGCCGCATCCGGTCGCTGTCGCCGAGCGCCAGCACGGGCAATCCTCTGGCCTCGACGCGCACCAGCGCCAGATCGTGCTCGGGGCTCACCGCCAGGAGCTCGACCACTTCGAGCTCGCGGCCGTCGCGCAGCGTGACCTTCACGTGCGACCCGCCCACCACGACGTGAAGGTTGGTGGCGATCCACCCGTCGGCACGAACGATGAAGCCCGTGCCCAGCGACTGGCCGGTGCGCATGGTGACGACCGAGGGCAGAGCGCGCGCCGCGATGTCTGCCGGGGTGAGCGAGCGCGGAGGAGCGGGGGCGTACCGGGGAACGGCGCTGGCGTCGGGCCGCGTCGCGCCGCACGCCGCGGCGGCCACGCCGAGCGCCATCAGGGAAGCCCGCAGTGTGCGCATCGCGTCCTTCAGTGTGACACGTCGGCCCGGTCGTCGCGTGGCTTGGTCGCTCCTTTTCCTAGAACTGCCCGTACACGAACGGCTCAGGTTTCGCCGTCGCGGCCAGGTGCAGCGCCACCGCCGCCGCTGCCAGCACCAGCCCCTGCACCACCGCCGGGGTGCGCACGAACGTCTCGCGCAGGCGGGCCTCCCAGTCTCGCGGCACGAAGTGGAGCAGCATCGCCGCCGCGATCACGACCATCACCTTGCCGCTGACGTGATCCAGGGCCCATGACCCGTGCGCGAGCTGGCGCAGCGTGAGCGCCGAGTGCGCGAAGGTCGGCGCGCGGAAGAAGATCCACGCCAGGCACACGAAGTGGAACGTGGCCAGAGTGGCCAGGACCTGGGTCAGGAGGCCCCGCTGCGTCGCGGCGCCGCGCGCGCGCTGCCACATCCGCGTGACCGCGAGCGCCCCGCCGTGAAGTGCTCCCCACACCACGAAATTCCAGGAGGCGCCGTGCCACAGCCCGCCGAGCACCATGGTGATCATCAGGTTGCGGTACGTCTTCCACGGGCCGAGGCGTGAGCCTCCGAGTGGCTTGTAGAGATAGTCGCGCAGCCACGTGCTGAGTGAGATGTGCCAGCGGCGCCAGAACTCCTGGAGGTCCTGCGAGGCGTACGGGGCGTCGAAGTTCTCCGGCAGCTCGCAGCCGAAGAGTGCGGCGCTCCCGATGGCCACGTCGCTGTAGCCGGAGAAGTCCACGTAGATCTGGACGGCGTAGGCGTAAACGGCGAGGAGCACCTCCAGCGCGGTGAAACGCTCCGGCGTGGCGAAGACGCGGTTGACGATGGCCTGCGCCAGGAAGTCGCCGATGATTATCTTCTTGCCGAGACCCGTCGCGATGCGCCAGAGGCCACGGGCCTGCATGACCGCGTCGGCCTGCGGGTCGCACGCGATCTGCGGCAGCATCTGGTGCGGGCGCACGATGGGCCCGGCCACCAGGTGCGGGAAGAAGCAGACGAAGAGCAGGTAGTCGAGGTAGCGCCGGGCGGGCGCGATCTGCCCGCGCCAGACGTCGATGGTGTAGCTCATCGTCTCGAAGGTGAAGAAGGAGATCCCGAAGGGCAGCACCAGCCGCAGGTGCGTGACCTGAAGGTGCACGCCGAGGGCGGCGAAGAGCGACGCCAACGAGTCGGCCGCGAAGTTCCAGTACTTGAAGACGGCCAGGACTCCCAGGTAGTAGACGACCGACGACAGCAGCAACGCGTTGCGCGCGGCGCGCGCCTTCACCCGACCGAGTGCCCGACCGACGAAGAAATCGATGGTGCTGCCGACGAGGATCACGCCGAGACACAGGAGGGCCCACCACGCGGCGGGGAGCGGCACGGGCTCGTCGCGCGCCGCGTCCCATGTCCCGTAGAAGTAGAAGACGTAGCTGGCCGCGACGAGGAAGAACGTCCGAGCCAGGCGCACGCGGCGCAGAAGCCAGAAGACGACCCAGGTGATGACGAGGAAGACCCCGTACAGCGGGCTGTTGAAGAGCATCGCCGCGCGCGGCTAGGGCCCTACGTAGGCCGCCATGAGCGATACGTAGCCCGTCTCCAGCGGGACGCGCCCGGTCAGCGTGTCGTGCTGGAAGACCACGGTGCAGCCGATCTTGGTCCCCGCCAAGGTCACCATCTGGTTGGCGGCCAAGCCGGTGACGGCGGCGAGGCCGCGCACGCTGGTCATCGTCCCGTTGGCGATCGGCGCGGGGATGGTGTCGTTCGTGAAATACGTGACCGTCGCCTCGGGATGACCCGGCACGCTGAACGCGATTCCGTCGAAGGCCGAGCATGGGCCTGCGTCGTCGACGAGCTTCTGCGCCGCGATGACGATCGCGGTGCTGGCGCTGGCATCGAAGGTCGGCAGGAGGATCCCCTCGAGGATGGTGGGGAGCATCTCGATCTTGTGGCCCGTGCTGTCGGCGTCGAACAGCTCCTCCGGCGCGAGCTCGGAGATGAAGTTCTGGGCCTTGAGTCGCCCGTAGAAGGGCACGTTGGCCGAGACCTGGCCCTGGATGAGGCCTGCGTCGTCGGTGTACTGAACGAGACCGGGGCAGAGCGGCGAGGTGAACGACGCGCCCGGCAGCGGCGAGCCGTCGGGGTCGCTGAGGGTGAGGCCCACCACGAAGATGCCGAGCGTCACCCAGGGAGATGGTCCGCACTGATCGGCGATTGCGAGCTCCTCGGCGGCGTCGGGCGAGCCGTCGTCCCCCGCGTCGTCCCCGGCCGCCTCCGCCGTGGCGTCGGTGATGGTCAGGTTGACGCGCCCCCCGTCGTTGCATGCGACGGCGACGGCGAGACCGCCGGGAGCGGCGCATGCGAGGAGAGCGAGGAGGGTGCGGCGCACGGGGGCGGTAAGAGTACGTGCGGCGGGCCCGGCCTTTCAAGCGCCGCCTCCCTTGCCACTGCTCGCGGTTTCGTGAGATCCCGCTCTCATGTCGAACGTCGCCCGCTCGTCGTCCCTGCCCGCCCTCGCACTACTCGCGCTCTGCGCATGTGGAGGGTCGGCGCCGGCCCCGACCGCCGCGCCTCCCCCCACGACCGCAACGCCGCCGGTGGCCAGCGCGACCGCCCCCGCCGCCGTGCCCACGGGGCCGCAGACGCAGGAGGAGGCGCACAAGCTGGTGGTGCTCGCGGCGTCCTGCTGGTTCGGCGGCGAGTGGGCCGACGCCCTCGGCGAGCAGGACGACACCAAGAAGGCCGGCATCGAGAACCGCTGCCACGAGCTCGAGCGGCGGGTGTGGGGAGCCGACGACAAGACGCACTACGAGCAGCTACGCGCGCTCGAGCAGAACGCGATGGCAGACGTGATCGCCAAGGTCGACGAGACGGCCAAGACCGACAGCGTGGACGGCCCGCGGCGCGACGCCGTGGTGAAGCTGACCACGGCGCTGGCCGAGGCGCAGAAGGAGACGATGGCAGCGCGGCGGGCGGCGGACCGGGTGAAGCGGGACCTGACGCGGGAGCCGGAGAAGCTGAGCACCGACGAGGTCGACGCGGTGCTCCCGCTGCGCAGGCACGCGAAGCTCGAGGCGCTCCTCCAGCTCGACGCGGGCGACCTGTCCAAGGAGGCGAATGCGTTGGGGCTGCTGAGCGCGCTCGATCGCGTCGAGATGGCCCGCGGGCTGCCCAGGCACCTGAAGCTGTACGCTGCAGCCGACGCGTTCCAGATGATCTTCGGCGTGAGCGTGCCTGACGTGCCCGAGGACGGGACCAAGAAGCTGACGCCGGGCGTGTGGCTCAAGTTCCTGAGCGACACGGCGGCGGCCGCCGGCCACCCGGTGAGCGACAAGGCAAAGACGCCGCGCGAGCGCGACGCGCTGGCGTGGGCCGGGATGGTGGAGGGCTTCAGCGACAAGCTGAAGGCGGACTCGGACGGGATCGCGACGACGACCGACCTGAGCAAGGTCGTGACCACGGTGCTCCACCGGCTGGACGTGGAGTTCCACGCTCAGGGCGCCGCCGAGGCGACCAAGCAGCCACCGGCGAAGACGCCCAAGAAGTGATCACCAGCAGGTGAGCGAGTTGGCGTCGCAGGCGCCGCTGCAGCACTCGCTGTTGTCCACGCAGTTCGCTCCGCTCGACGCGCAGGCGGCGGCGCAGACACCCACGAAGCCGTCGCAGTAGCTGCTGCAGCAGTCGCCGTTGGTGGCGCAGGGGTCGCCGTCGAGGGTGCAGGTCGGGCCGCCGCCGTCGACCGCCGCGCCCCCGTCGTCGCCGGCGTCGACCCCGGTTCCAGCGTCGCTCCCGGTCGAGGCATCGTCGCCTGCCAGGGCGTCGGCGTTCGTACCGGCGTCGGTCGAGGCGCCGGAGTCGACGGGGCCGCCGCCGGGCGCGTCCATCACGCTGCCGGCATCCACCGCGCCCGGACCGTCGTCGGCCGCGTCGCTGGAGACGCCGGCGTCGCCGACGCCAGCGTCGGGGACTCCGCCCCCCGGCGCGACACACCTGCCCGCCGTGCAGGTCTGCGAGCAGCAGTCGCCGAAGCTCGAGCACCCGCCGCCGTTGGCGGCGCACTGCGCCGCCTGGCACGCTCCGGTCTTGCAGTTGTGGCTGCAGCAGGCGCTGCTGCTCTTGCACGCAGAGCCGTCCGCACCGCAAACGGGCTGGTCGCAGGTGCCGTCGGTGCACGAGCCGCTGCAGCAGTCGCCGCTCGCCTGGCACGCCTTGCCTGCCGCCATGCAGCTCGCCGTGCCGCATTTCCCTCCGCTGCACATGGCGCTGCAGCAGTCCCCGGCCACCTTGCACGCATCGCCCACCGCGCCGCACATGCCGCCCCCGCACGTCCCGCCGGAGCAGGAGCCTCCGCAGCACTCGGCGTAGGTCGCGCAGGCCGCACCGGCGCCCTGGCATGCCCCCCCGCCCGAGCTGCTGGGCGGCGAGCCGCCATCGGCCTGCCACCCGACGAGGCGGTCGGTGCTCCCGTCGTTCATGCAACCGGCGAGCACGGCGCCGAGCACGCCGACAGTGGCCGCGAAGAAGTACAGCTTGGTCGCCCGCATCCTGCAGACCCCCGTTTCGTGCCGGTGCGCACAGCAACCTGTGTACCTGGGGCCGGGGCCTGCGATCCTCGGCGATCCGAGGGTTACCATCAGAACTGCATGGATCTCGGAGGCACCGATCTGGATCAGGCCTCATGCGTCGACGGCCATCAGCCGGACGACGCGGGCCGGCACGGTCAGCTCGAAGGCGCCCCCGACCCGGGCCACGCGCGCCGGCCCTTCCAGGTCGACCAGCGCCTCGACGCCGGCGAGGGACACACGCGCGGTCACCTCGGCCGCGGTGGGGTTCATCACGAAGACGACCCGCGGCACGCCGGCTGCGTCCTCGTGCACCGCGACGTGGACGTCCGCCGGGTCGACCGGCCAGGTCGGCAGCGCCAGCTCGTCGATGCGCCGGGAGACGAGCGCGTCGGCACGGGCGAGATCGTCCAGCGGCTCGATCTCGAAGCCCTCCACGTCGATTGACCGCCGCAGGGGGCGCATCGCTCCGTCGAGCTCCGGCACCCTCGGCCCCATCGTCACCACCGCGCCCCCCTCGCGCGCCGCGTGCAAACTCTCGACGAGGTGCGGCTTGAGGCCGCCACCACTCGTGCACACGATCCACTTCGCGCCCGCGGTGGAGTGCTCCACCGTCTCCCCTCCCGCGTAGGCGAACGGAACACCGCGCGCGTGGAGCGCCCGCTCGAACGCGCGCAGATACGCCTCGGCCGCAATGGCCGGGGGGGAACCGAGCCCGAAGTCACGCTCGAGCACGCTCTCGCGCCAGCCGGCACCGATGACGTTGAAGAACGCTGGCGTCAACGGGCCGAAGGCGTGAGTCGCGCGCGCGAGTCGCCGGAGCGCGCGCGGAACCACCAGGCGCACGGGCGCCCTGCGGCGCAGCGTGTGGAGCTGCGATTTCTCGATGGCGGAGAGCAGGCTGCGATACCGGACCGCCATGGGGCGAGGGCGCCCGTGGGGGTCGATCGGCGCGCCGATCCATCGATCGCGCTCGACAGCCATGTACAGGTTGAAGCCGCGCAAGCCGTACGCCATCGCGCAAGTCAGCGCGTACATCGAGTCCTGCTCGTCGAGTGGCGCGAAGAACGGCGGGAACCCGGCACCGACCTCGGCGCCGTAGGCGGGTCGTTCGCGCCCCTCGCAGCGGCAAGCGAGCTCGGTCGTGCGGCGCAGGATGCTCCAGTGCTCGTTGGGCGCTGCGCGGTGGTAGTAGTCGAGCCCGAGCAGGTCGATGGCGGTCATCCGGGCGGGATTGAGCGGCGTCGCGGCTTCGCCCAGCGGCAGGTTGTGCGTCGTCGGCAGGCCATCGAAGCCGGCGTCGACGAGCGCCGCGGCCATGCGCTCCATCGCCGTCGAGAGCAGCTGCTCGTGGAACTCGGTCCAGTCGATGTGCCTCGCGAGATCGCTTACCTCGCGGGCGTCGAATCGGCGCGGCGGCTCCACCGTGGCGAAGGTGAGAGCGTCGTCCGACCACGCGTCGCGAAGCGCGCGCAGGTGCCGGTACTTCGCGCGGAGGAAGTCGCGGAACGCGTGCAGCGCGTCCGGGTGGTAGTCCTGATCGTAGACGCCGTCGCGGAAGTAGAGCGCGCCCTCGTTGTCGACCTGCACCAGCACGATGGGCCCGTCGGGCCAACGCAGACCCGACAGCTGCTTGCCCACGGCACGGTACCAGCGGGCCGTCTCCTCGAGGAACGCGTCGCTCGCGTAGCTCGGCACCGGGAACGCCACCGGGACCATGGGCAGCATGACGGGGTGCCCGCCCGGCGTCCGCGCCTGGCACTCGGGGTCCCAGACCACACGCTCGGGTAGCCCGAAGCGCGTCAGCTCGGCGTTGATGTGCGGCCCGGGGCGGATCACGCAACGCAGCCCGACCTCGTGCGCCGTCTCGAGGAAGCCGGCGACGTCGAGCCTCGCGTCCCCGTCCCCGAAGTCGTATTCGCCGGCGGCCTTCTCGTGCACGTCCCACGGGACGTAGGTGTCGACCAGCCGGAGGCCCATGGCCCGCATCGCCTCCAGCCCGGCGCGCCACTCGTCGCGCCGGAGCCGCCAGTAATGCATCGAGCCTGCCCACAGCGGCAAGACCTCGCCGTCCCCGAGATCGAGACCGTGCGGGTGCAAATGAACGCGCGCGCCTGCCGGCGAGAGCACTGGCGCCGACGTCGGAGGGCGGGGCGGGCGGCGGCGCGGCATGGGCCTCAACGGACGACGCGCGCGAGCAGATCCCCGAGCGCGCGCATGTCGCCGTCGTCCCGCAGACGTTCGAGGCTCGTGCAAACCTTGGCGATGGTCGGCTCGACGAACTTCAGGAACGACGGGTTGCCCTTGACTCGATCGATGAACACGAAGCGCCCGGCGTCCTTGAGCTTGCGTTGCACGGTGACCTGGTCGAATTCGCGGCCGAGGACGAGGCGCTCCGACGCATCGAGCCCCCGCGCCCCGGCATAGTCGTCGAGGCGCGCGTCGACGAAGGCGCGGTCGAACACCTGGTAGCTGTCGTTGAGCAGCGCCACCAGATCGTAGACGCGCGGACCGAGCAGCGCGTCCTGGAAGTCGATCCAGCAGAGCGCGCCGTCCGCGCGGACCATGAGGTTGCGCGACTGGTAGTCGCGGTGGACGAACGCGCGAGACCAGCCGGCGATACGCCGCGCCAGCCGCTCGGCGATGCGGTCGAAACGCGCGCGATCGTCCGCCGGTAGCGTGATTCCTCGCGCTTCCAGCCCCCACTCGCGAAAATGGTGGATCTCCCACGAGAGCAGGTCCTCGTCGAACGCGCGGGAGCCGACGACGCTCCCGGCGGGCAACGTCGCCAGGGCGGTCTGCGCGCGCGCCAGGTCGGTCACGGCGCGCACATAGAGCTCTTCGCGGCGACCGGGGCTGGCCACGAGGAAGTTCGCCAGCGTGTCGTCGCCCAGGTCCTCGAGCAGGACCCACCCGTGTGCAGCGTCTTCGCCGTGCAGGAGCGGCACGTCCACGCCTCGCGACGCGAGGAGATCGCGCACCTCGAGGAACGGCCACCGTGCGGCCCCGCCTCCCGTCTGGGCGATCTCCTCCGGCTTGGCCCCGTCGGGGACGAACATCGCGACAGCGCTTCCGCGCGGAAGGGCGACGCGAAAGTAGCGTCGCGTCGAGGCGCCGCCGGGCATGGGCTCGTACGCGAGCGGCCCGCTGCCGGGGAAGGTGGCGGCCACGAGCGCGGCCAGAGGCGCGAAGTCGAGCTCGTGGATGGGCTGGGGACGAGGCGGGATGGATTGCGCGGACATTGGAAGATCGGCCGGCCAGAGGTACCACTGCGGCACGATGACGGCCAACACGGTCAGCCTGGCGCCGCTCGTCGATCGCGCGACCTCCAGTCTGGGCGCAAGAGTCGACGCGGGCGTGCGCGCGAACCTGCTCACCTGGCTGGACCGGCTGCGCCAGTGGAACGCGCGCATCGATCTGACGGCGGCGCGCTCGCCGGAGGAGCTGGTCGACCTGATGCTGGCCGACGCGCTGATCCTCGCGCCGCGCCTCGGGCAGGGGGCGCGCGTGGTCGACGTCGGCGCCGGCGCGGGAGCGCCAGGCCTGGGTCTGGCGCTCCTACGCGCCGATCTGCGTCTGACGCTGGTCGAGCCGCTCGGCAAGAGAGCCAGCTTCCTTCGCACGGTGGTCGGTGAAGTGGGGCGCGCGGACGTCGCCATCGAGCGCGTCCGGGGCGAGGCCCTGGCGGGGAGGCGCGCCTGGGACGTGGCTGTGTCGCGCGCGACGCTGTCGCCGGCGGGGTGGCTCGACCTGGGGACGACGCTGGCGGCGCCGGGCGGCTCGGTCTGGGTGCTCCTGGCGAAGGAAGAGGCACCCGCTACCACACGCGCGCGTCTCGAGGAGGACGTCGCCTACACTTGGCCGCTCACCGGGGCGGCGAGGCGCGCCGCGCGGTACCTCGTCGTCTCGTGACTTTCTTGGCCCCGCGCTCGCGCCCGTGCGAGCCGTCATTCGATGACCGGCACCCGCGAACCGGAGCTGGCCGCGCTGCGCAAGCTCGCCGAGGAGATGGCGAAGGGGCGCTCCGAGCGCGTGACCACGGGGCATCTGCTCGCAGCGATCGCGTCGAAGTCAGGCGGTGCCGCCGACCTTCTCAAGGAGCGTCGCCTCGACGCCGAGGTGCTCCTCAAGGCGGCGCGGGTGCTCACCGACGATCATCCCGACGCCGTGTCGCGTGCGATGCAGCGTGCGCGCGAGCTGGCGGCGCGGTCGCCGACCCGCGAGGCGAACGCCGTCCACCTCCTCTTTGCGTTATGTCAGGAGCGGGCGACAGCCGCCTACCGGGCTGTCGCGCAATGCGGCTACGATGTGTCGAAGCTCCGCATGGTGGCGATGCAGGTCGCCATGGGTATCGTCGGTCCGCGCCGCATACCAGCCGCGGCTCAGCTCTCCCTCTCGCCCGCCCCGCCGCCCCGGGCTACGGCCCCCGCACCCGCGCCGGCACCCACGCGGACACCCGCCGCCGCCCCCGCCCCGACGCATCGCCCCAGACGCCAGCGCCAGCCCGTCCCGTCGACGGACACAGCTCGTGGCGCCCGTTTCGACCTCGATCCCCGTCGCTTCCCGATGCTCGCCGCCCTCGGGCGCAACCTCACCCTGGCCGCGGCACGGGGAGAGCTCGATCCCATCTTCGGCCGCGAGGCGGAGATCGACCGCACCCTCGACGTGCTGGCCAAGCGCCACGCGAACTGCCCGTGCCTCGTAGGCTCTGCCGGTGTCGGCAAGACCAGCGTCGTGCGCGGACTCGCCCAGCGCATCGCGGAGGGGCGCGAGGTCGCCACGCTCGACGACCGCATCGTCGTCGAGATCGATGCGGCGGGCCTGCTCGCGGGAACGGGCGTGAGAGGCGCGCTGGCCGAACGCATGGCCCAGATCAAGGTAGAGGTCGCCAAGGCGGACGGGCGCGTGGTCCTCTTCTTCGACGAGCTGCACTCGGTCCTGACCAGCGACGACGAGGTGGCGGCCGAACTGAAGGTCGCGCTCGCGCGAGGCGAGCTGGCGTGCATCGGTGCAACGACGATCGAAGAGTACAAGCGCGTCATCCTCGGCGACGCGGCGCTGGCCCGGAGGATGACGGCCATCGAGGTCGCCGAGCTCGCGCCCGACGAGGCGCTGTTGGCCCTCGAGCGCGTGGCGCCGGCCTTCGAGAAACACCACGGCGTGCGCTTCGCCCCCGAGGCGATGGCGGCGGCGGTGGCCTGGAGCGCACGCTACGTGCCCGAGCGCGCGCTGCCGGACAAGGCGGTCGGACTGCTCGATCTGGCAGGAGCGCGCGCGCGCCGACGAGGAGAGACCGAGGTCGGACGCGAGCAAGTGGCGGACGTGGTCAGCGAGTCGACGGGCGTGCCCATGGAACGCCTTCTGGAGACCGATGGCGCGCGGATGCTCCGGCTGGAGGAGCTGATGGCCGAGCGTGTGGTCGGCCACGCCGACGGTCTGGCGCGGATCGCTCGCGTGCTGAGGCGCAACGCCAGCGGCTTCCGAGCTCGCCGGCCCATCGGCTCCTTCCTCCTGCTCGGCCCGACCGGCGTGGGTAAGACCGAGACGGCGAGGGCAATCGCGGAGTGCTTGTTCCATTCACCGCACGCCATGACGCGCCTCGACCTGAGCGAGTATGCCGAGTCGCACGCCATCGCGCGCCTGGTCGGCGCCCCTCCCGGTTACGTCGGGCACGAGGCGGGCGGACAGCTCACCGAGGCGGTGCGAAAACGACCGTACCAGGTGCTCCTCCTCGACGAGATCGAGAAGGCGCACCGCGACGTGCTGGAGGCGTTCCTCCAGGTGTTCGACGACGGGCGCATGACCGACGGTCGCGGGCGCACGGTCGACTTCACCAACGTGGTCATCGCCATGACCTCCAACCTCGGCGCCGACGTCGCGCGGCCGGCTGCGCGGGGGCGGATCGGCTTCGGCTCGCACGGAGAGCGGGACACCAAGGCCTACGAGGAAGCGCTCGGCGCCGCGGCCCGCGCCGCGCTGCCACCGGAGCTATACAACCGCATCGACGAGGTGATCGCCTTCGCGCCCCTCAGCCGCACCGACGTGGCCGAGGTCGCGCGGCGGATGCTGCGCGCCCTCGGCGAGGAGCTGGAGGCGGCTCGCGGCGTGCGCCTCGACGTGAGCGACGCCGCAGTCGACGCGCTGCTGGTGGGCGGCGGCTTCGATGCCGAGCTAGGTGCGCGGCCGATGCGGCGCGCCATCGCACGGCTGGTGGAAGCCCCGATCGCGGAGATGCTGCTCAAGAGCGAGCTCTTGCGCGGAGACGTCGCGCTGGTGGACGTGGAGGACGGGCTCGTGGTGGTCGATGCCGTACGCGCCCGCGCGACTCGCGCCACGGCTTGACCCGCACGCCCGGACAGGCGCATTTGTCGCAGCATGGGTGGTGGCGACGCGAAGCTGACGGGACCGGATCTGGCGCAGGGCGTGGCGGCGGGCGACGTGCCCGATGGCGGCGTGCTGCTGGGACATGCGGGCGGAGAGGCGGTGATGCTCGTACGGCGCGGCATCGACGTGTTCGCGGTGGGGGCCACCTGCACGCACTACGGCGGCCCACTCGCCGAGGGCCTGGTGGTGGGCGAGACGGTCCGCTGTCCGTGGCACCACGCCTGTTTTTCGCTGCGCACCGGCGAGGCCGAGCGCGCCCCGGCGCTCAACCCGGTGGCATGCTTCGACGTCGACGCACGTGACGGGCGCCTCGTCGTGCTCGGCAAGCGCGAGCCCCTCACGGCCAAGCGCGGCGGTGCAGGACCCTCGTCGGTGGTGATCGTCGGTGCCGGCGCAGCGGGCAACGCCTGCGTGGAGGCGCTGCGCCGCGAGGCGTACGCCGGCCCGCTCACGCTGCTCGGCGCAGAGGGTACGGCGCCGGTGGACCGACCCAACTTGTCGAAGGACTACCTGGCTGGCACTGCGCCCGAGGAGTGGATGACGCTGCGCGGGGCCGATTTCTACCGAGACCACGACGTCGACCTGAAGCTGAACGGACGTGTCGAGAAGATCGACCTGGCGAGCAAGCACGTCGCGACGACCGGCGGCCAGTTGATCCCGTACGGCGCGCTCGTGCTCGCCACGGGCGCTCAGCCAGTGCGGCTGCTCCTGCCGGGGGCAGACGCACCCCACGTCTTCACGTTGCGAACGCTGGCCGACAGCCGCGCGATCATCGCGAAGAGCAGCGGCGCCAGGCGGGCGGCGATCCTGGGGGCCGGCTTCATCGGGCTGGAGGTGGCGGCCAGCTTGCGCGCGCGGGGACTCGAGGTCGACGTGATCGCCCCCGAGGGGCTGCCGCTGGCGCGCATCGTGGGCGACGCACTCGGCGCGTTCGTGAAGAAGCTGCATGAGGAGCACGGCGTCCGCTTTCATCTGGGCACGACGGCGAAGTCCATCGAGGCGGGGGTCGTGGTCCTCACGAGCGGAGAGAAGGTCGCGGCCGACCTCGTGATCGTAGGCGTGGGCGTCCGCCCGGACGTCACGGTGGCGCAGGAGGCCGGCCTGACGATCGATCGCGGGATCGTGGTCGACGAGTACTTGCGGACGAGCGCGCCATACGTGTGGGCGGCTGGCGATGTCGCGCGCTGGCCGGACGCGCGCTCGGGGGCGAGCATCCGTGTCGAGCACTGGGTGGTCGCCGAACGGATGGG
Source organism: Polyangiaceae bacterium (assembly GCA_036560665.1). GTDB lineage: Bacteria > Myxococcota_A > Polyangia > Polyangiales > Polyangiaceae > Palsa-1150. Next base: position 9,495 of record DATBQU010000189.1, on the reverse strand, counting down.
GCAGATCGCGGCGAAGAACGTGCTTGGCGGGAAGGTGCGCTGTGACCTCGTGCCGTTCTTCTGGAGCGCGCACTACGACGCCACCATCAACTACGTCGGTCACGCGGAGGAATGGGACCGCGTCGACATCGCCGGCAATCTCGACGCCCGCGACGCCGCGGTCGCCTTCCGCCTGGCGGGCAAGACGCTGGCCGTGGCCACGCTGGGCCGCGACAAGGCGGCGCTCGACGCGGAGGCCGCGCTCGAGCGCGGCGACGAAGCAGCCCTGGCGTGCCTCGTGCCCTCCCCCTAGGGCACAGCCTCGATCGCGCGGCGGTACCTCTCTCTGCGGGCGGCGTCCTTCAGGATGTCGTACGCCTCCTCGAGCACGAGGGTGATCTTCCGCACGTCGTCGGCCAGGTCGGCCACCTCGGGGGTGAGCAGGCGCGAGGGGTCGAACGCCCGGCGTAGCTCGAGGAACGCGCGGCGCACCTCGTAGCCGGTCGCTTCGTGCGTGACCCCGAGCAGAGCGAAATAGTCGCCGTCGTCGACGAGCTGCAACCTCGCGCGCACTCGCTCGCGGATGGCCTCGGCGTCGATCGCCGCGAGGTCGGCCGCACCCTCGAGATCCTCGGGGGCGCCGTCGTCGCCGACCGCGCGCAACACTTCCACGACGCCGAGCTGCGCCAGGGCGAAGATCACCGTCGCCAGGTCGCCTTCCGGCGCCGCCCCCAGCACGTCGCGCAATGGATGCCCCGCCGCCGCGCGCAGCCGCTCGACCTCGGCTGGGCCGAGCGCACACTCGCCCAGGAGCCTCGCCTCGGGCCCGTCGCTCACACGCGACCCTGGACCGCCGAGGCGGTCGATCGCCTCCGCGGGCGGCACGATGCGACGCACGACCTCGACGAACACCTCCGCCCCGCTCGATCCTCCGAACACGCTCGGCTCGCCCGCCAACCTCCCCGGCGGCTGCGGCTCGAACACCACGCGCCCGGTGGGCATCTGCACCGTGCGCGCCAGGAGCCACTCGGCATGCGCGCGCAACGTCGGCCACATCTGGTCTTGCCGCAGGTAGCCTCGCGCGACGAGAGCCGCTCCAGCGTGGCGGCCGAACGGCGGGAACTTCGGCGCCAGACGGCGCACCGTCTCCTTCGGCAGATCGCCACGCACGCCGAGGAACGCCAGCAGCGACTCGTCCTCCGACGTCGAGGAGGTCGTCACCACATCCCCCTCGCGTAACACGATGCGGCGCTCGGCGTCGGCGGCGGCGAGGCACACCGAGCCTGTCGTGCGCGCGGCGATGGCGCGGGCGACGACCCGCAGGGCGTCGCCGGGACCGAGCACCGCCGGGAAGCTCACTTCGTCGACAGGCGGGAGCGGGAGCAGGTCGTCCCGCTCCTCGGCGCCCGTGGGCTGACGCTCGGCGCTCGACCACGCCGTCGGCGGAGGGATCGACCCGCCGAGCTCGCCCATGTCGAGCTGCCCCAGCGGGGCGGGCTCTTCCGCGCGCGACCGAGGCTCGGCCCCCCCGGTGGTCGACACGCCCGCGCCCGTCGGCCCGGACTGCGTGCCGCCGTGCGTGTGGGGGGGGGGCGGAGTCAACGCGGCCTCGCCTGTCTGCGAGCGAGTCCCCGTTCCGCGCGGCGTATAGCCGGCGGCCGAGCCGCCACCGGTGGTCGACGCGCCCGTCGTGCGCGACCCGCCGCCGTCACTGGTGCGTTCACGCACTCCCGCCGAGGACAGCGACGATCGCATGGCAGGGATGGCCTCGTCGTCGTCCTCGTCCTCCTCTAGCGGCTCGTCGAGCGCTGCCAGGAGCTCGGCCGGGAGGACCGCCTCGATCTCGTCCTCGGGCGACGGCACCATCGAGTCGCGCTCGACGTCTCCCTGCGCGCGCTGCTCGGCATCGGCCAGCAACTGCTGGAGCTCGGGGCTGACGGGAGGCGCGAGGGCCGGCGCGCGGCGCGACGAGCCGGAGGCCGAGGTGGGCGGCTCCGACGGCATCCTCGATGTCCGTGGTGGGAGCGCCCTCGACGAGGGAACTGCTGCCCTCGCCTCCGCGGCGACCGGGGCCAGCGACGCCCCGCGCATGCTGGCGGGTGGCAGCGAGGGGGGAACGCTCGAGCGCTTCTTCGACGACGAACTGGGGACGGAAGGGGGCGGCGAGCTCGAGCGCCTGGGCTCCTCGGAGGCCGCAGCTCCCCCGGTGAGCACGTCCACCTTGCGAACCAGTGACGGGATGTCGACCGGTCTCACGAACAGCCCGCTGCCCTCGAGGCCCATCGCCTCCTCCGGGCTGGCCACGGCACCGCCAGGACGCGCCACGAAGAGCACGTCGATGTCGTCGGCATCTGGCAGCTCGCGCATCCGGGCGACGGCGTCGAGCGCACCCTCGCTGTCGGCGTCGACGAGGATGACGCGCGGGTGCTGCACCGCGACGCGCGCCACGAGCATCGACAGCGGCACATCGACGACGGCGTACCCCGCACTGCGCAGGGCTTGGGCGACGCGCTCGGCTTCGGCCGTGGGGTCGCTGACGAAGACCGTGGCCGTCGGTCCGCGTGCGCCGCCCTCGTCGCCTCTCGCTCCGCTCGCTCCGCTCGTCAAGCGTCAACCCCCGCCGCCGGACCCGCTGCGGCGCTTCGCGAGACGCTCCCCGAGGCGCTCGCCGAGCCGAGGCAGCAGCCCGGCCCCCCATGCGAGGGCGAACAGGAAGAGCACCATCGCGAGCTCGCCGCCGGTGAGCGCGAACATCGTCTACTTGTATCACGGCCCTTGCCACGCACTGGACCCGCTGTCGCGCCCCGCCCAGGCCATCGGCCGGTCGGCCGCGACCGCGAACTCCCCGGGGGAGATCACGATGATCCCGATGTCGCCACGCCCCTGGATGGCGCTGACTGCGCGTTCTGCCGCGTCCTTTGCGCTGGCGCCCTGGGCGAGCCAGCCGTGCACCTGACGCGCCAGGCCCTCCTCGACGATGCGCTCGCCCGCCCCCGTGGCCGCGGCGGCGCCGTGCATGCCTGCGTAGAGACCCGCTCCCAGGAGGGGAACGTCGCCGACGCGGCCGCGCATGGCCAGAGCGAGGCCGCCCGTCGATAGCGCGACGCCGAAGCGCCCGTCGCTGGAGCGCACGGCGACCCCGACGGTGTCGTGCGCACCGCCATCCGCGCGGAGCTCGGGCGGAATCGGCCCTTCGAAGTTCCAGTGCGCGCGCCAGTCGAAGCGGCGCCATTCCTCGGGTGCGTCGGCGCCGAGGAGGGTCAGCTGTTGCTGGCGCGAGCGGCCGAAGCTCTCGGGCGTCGTGGGGTCGTAGTCCGGCATGCCGAGCGTGCGGGCGAAGCGCGTGGCCCCGTCGCCCTGAAGCAGGAGGTGCGGAGAGTCCATCACTGCACGTGCCACCTTGACCGGGTTCTTCACGCGCTCCACGCCGGCCACGGCGCCGAAGTGCCCGTCCGAGCGCATGACCGAGGCGTCCATCTGGATGGACTTGCCGTCGAGGCGCACGCGCGCGCCGGTCCCGGCGTTGAAGCGGGGGTCGTCCTCCATCACCGCGACGCCGGCCACGGCAGCGTCGACCGGGTCGCCTCCGGCATCGACGACATTCAGCGCCGCGTCGACGGCTGCGCGGCAGCCGTCGGCCCACGCCGGGGGGCTGCCGACGCCCCCGTGGGCGATCGCCGCGGGCCTCCAGGGGGTCGGGGGAACCTGGGCATCGGGCGTGGACACCGAGGCGGGCGCGGCGGCAGGTGTGGGCGTGGGCGTGGGCGTGGGAGAGCGGTCGCAGGCAGCGGGGAAGACGAGGGCAGCGAGGACGAGAACGGCCGGGCGCATGGGGGCGAGGGTACGCCGGCTGGCACCGGCACGCCGGGTCCGGTAAACCGGTGGCGGACGAATGAAACGGGCCGGCTCGAGCGTTCCCTCCGGGTCCGTGGAGACGCGTGCCGATACGAAGACGACGGGGACATCGCGGTGGCGGCGATGGCGAGCGTTCGCCTGGCGGTGGACCAGGCGACTGGCCATCGCCAGCGGCGCACTGGCGCTCGTCGGCGCGATCACGCTGTGGCTGGTGGTGCGCCACTACGAGGCCGGGCTACCGGGCGTGGCGGAGCTCAAGACGTACCAGGCTCCCCAGGTGACACGCGTGCTCGCCCGCGACGGGTCGATGTTGGCCGAGCTGTTCACGCAGCGCCGCACGGTGGTCTCCATCGAGACGCTGCCCGCGCACGTGAAGCTCGCCGTGCTCGCTGCCGAGGACGCCGGCTTCTACGAGCACGAGGGCCTCAACTACTGGGGCATTGCGCGCGCGATGATCGTGAACTTGCGCGCGGGAAGCACGCGCCAGGGAGGCTCGACGATCACGCAGCAGGTCGTCAAGAACCTGCTCCTCAACACCCACGAGCGCACCTTCTCCCGCAAGATCCGCGAGGCGCTCCTGGCGCGGCGCCTCGAGCAGGAGCTCAGCAAGGACGAGATCCTGGAGCTCTACCTCAACAACATCTACTTCGGCCGGGGCCGCTACGGCATCGAGGAGGCAGCGCGCGACGATTTTGGCAAGAGCGCGAAGGACCTGACCATCGCCGAGGCCGCGCTCATCTCGGGGCGGATCGCAGACCCTCGCGACTACGGGCCGAGAGTGAGCATGACCATGGCGCTCGCGCGGCGGTCGTACGTGCTCGACCAGATGCGCGCGAAGGGCTTCCTGCCGGACGATGCGTGGGCGGCTGCGAAAGCCGAGCCCGTGCACCTGGAGCTGACCTCGGATGCGCCGGGCGAGCTCGCGCCGGAGGCGGTCGAGCTGGCGAAGGCCGTGCTCTACCGCGTGGAGCCCGAGCAGGCGCGCCTCGGTGGATTCACCATAACGACGTCGATCGATCCCCGGCTCCAGGCGGCCGCGCGCAAGGGCATGCGCGACGCGCTGGGGGCATACGACAGGCGCCACGGCCTCCAGGGCGGTCTCAAGCTGCCGCCCGCGAGCGCCGACAAGAAGGGGCGCGCCGCGCCGCCGCGCGACGCGCTGGTCCCTTACGAGGGGACGCCGACCTTCGAACAACACAAGGTGCTGGTCGGCGTGGTGACCAGCGCCGACGACGCGGCGGGCACCTTCGACGTCCGCGTCGGGACCGTGACGGGCGAGGTGAGGCTCGCGGACTACGCGCGCTACAACCCCAGCGGGTTGACCGCGAGCACGTTCGCGCCGGCGGGCGCCCGCGTGCGCGTCAGCCTGCTGACAGCTGTCACCGACGCCAAGGTCCCGCTGCGCCTCGAGTCGGGGCCCGAGGGGGCGTTCGTCGCCATCGACGTGAGAACGCGCGAGATCCTGGCGCTGGTCGGCAGCTACGAGGGCCAGGCTGGGGCGCTCGATCGCGCGACGCAGTCGCGGCGCCAGCCAGGATCCACCTTCAAGCCCGTCGTCTACTCCTACGCGCTTCACTCGCGGCGGTTCACCGCGGCCACCCTGGTGGACCCCACCCCTGACGTCTTCGAGGGCGGCTACCGCCCCAGCAACTTCGAGGGCTGGCAGGGCCACGACCTGCTGCGGCTGCGCGAGGCGCTGGCGAACAGCGTCAACGTCGTGGCCGTCCGCGTGCTGCACGACGTGGGGCCGGCCAACGTGGTCCCCTGGGCGCAGGCGCTGGGCATCGAGTCGCCGATGAAGCCGGACCTGTCGCTGGGACTGGGGAGCTACGAGGTGCGGCCGCTCGAGCTGGCGGGCGCCTACGCGACGTTCGCGGCCGGAGGCACCTACGAGGAGCCGCGGCTGGTGCTCCGCATCGTGGGCCCCGACGGCAAGGAGGTTGCGTTGCCCGAGCCGCCTCCGCCGCGGCGCGTCCTCGACGACGCGGAGGCGTACGTCGTCACGAGCATGTTGACGAGCGTCGTCGACCATGGGACGGCGGCGCGCGCGAGGTCGCTCGGGCGACCACTGGCGGGCAAGACGGGGACCTCGAACGGCCCCAAGGACACGTGGTTCGCCGGGTACTCGACCGACGTCACCGCCGTGGCGTGGGTCGGCTACGACGACGGGCGCGTGCTGGGCGGCGCCGAGCAGGGCGCGGTCACGGCGCTGCCGGCGTGGGTGGAGTTCATGAAGGTCGCGCTCGACGGCAAACCGCGCGTCGACTTCCCGCGACCGCCGGGCGTGGTCACGGTGAGCATCGACCGGCGCACCGGCGACCTCCCCTATGCGGACGACGCCGACGTGATGGACGAGGTCTTCCTCCCTGGCACTGAGCCCACGGAGACGGCGGAGCTCCCTCCCCCTCCCGCCGATGACGCGGGCATCGTCGACGCGGGCATCCCCGACGTACAGTGAGGGGCAGATGAACGGGAAGCGGCTGCTCGTGTCCCTGGTGCTGGTGGCCTGGCCGCGGGCCGCCTACGCAGCGGGCGCGGTGGATGTGGTGGCCCAGGAAGCGGCGCAGGCGCTCGGACAGACGCCGGCGTCGAGCGAGGTGGTGGCGGCCCCTCTCGTCGCCGATCAGGCGGCGCCACGCGGAGAGGAGCTGGCGCTGCGCATCGCGGCGCTGGTGGCGGGCAAGCTCGGCGCGAACGCGCACGCTCACGCGCAGGTGACGCAGCTGGCCACGGCGCGCGCCCTCGCGGGGCGCGCGAGCGCGCTCGTGTACGTCCAGAGCGAGATCGCCAAGGGCGACCTGCGGACCACCATCGACGTCTACCCCTCCATGGCGAACGCCTGGGACCGCATCCGCAACCCGCTCCCCGCCCCGACCAGCCACGCCTTCGCCAGCTCGAAGATCGACGCCGAGGTGCGCGCCTTCCTCTCGCCGCTCGTGCTCGAGCAGGCCATCGTGCACCGCGCCCGGCACGACGAGGGTGACGTCCTGGCCGCAGCCTGCGGCGACGTCGACGGCGACGGCGGCGACGAGCTCGTCCTGGTGTCGCGCTCACGCATCGCCCTGGGGCGCGTCCGCAGCGGCAAGTTCGTCCCTGAGAGGACGGCGGCGTGGAGCTCGCTGGCGCAGCGAGCGCCCGTGCCGATGCGCGAGGCGCTGGCGGGGGCGGCGGTGGCCGTGGGCGCCGTCGACGTGGGCTCGACCGACCGCGGCGCGGTGAAGCTGACTGCGGACTTCGTGAGCCACGCACCCCTCTCGGGCTTCCCGGTCGGAGGCGTCGACGGCGTGGTTTGCCTGGCAGCGGAGCCCTCGGCAGGCGCATTCGACGGCGCGCCCTTCGACTGCATGCTGACTCGCGATCCCCGGCCGAAGATGGCCGTGCCGGCGCCCCGCTTCGATGCCTTCGCGGCGATGGGCGTGGTGGGCGCCCAGGGGAACGCGCAGACCGTGGTCGCCGTACGCGAGCCAAGCGGCAAGCTCAAGCTGAAGGTGGGCGACGCTCTGAACACCCCCGACGGCGTCTTCGGCGCCCAGCTCGCGTTGGGTGACCTCGACCAGGACGGCGTGCCCGACGTGGCGACGAGCGTGGAGGGAAGCGACGACGCCGTCAACGTCTTCAGCTGGCCCGCAGGCGGGGACCTCCGCGGCCGTCTCCACCTGGCTGCGCCCGCTGGCGTACGTGCGCTCGCGGTGTGCCCGCCGGAGGAGCACGGCGAGCCGGTGCTGGTCGCGGTCGTGGGGGGCGAGGTGTGGTTGGTGCGCGCAGGCATGCGCGGCGTGGCGGGGACGCAGGGCGAGGCGCCCGCGACGAACAAGGCGGGGCGGTAGATGCTGTCGCGCCGCACGTTGCTGGGGGGCGCTGCCTCGGTGGCGTTGGCGTCGCTGATCCCGTCAGACGCCCTCGCACGTGGACGGACCCCGTACGGAGGGCGGCTGTCTTTGCATGCGCCTTGGCCGCTGGGCGCGCTCGATCCCCACCGCGTCGACGACGCCACCGCGGCGCTCTTCGGCGACGCCCTGTTCGAGACACTGTACGGTCGCGACGAGGCCGGCGCCTTCGTCGCCTCGCTCGCCGAGGGGGATCCCGAGCCGGACGGGGCGACGCTGCGCGTGGCGCTCCGGTCCGGCGTCCGCTTCGCCTCCGGCGCGGTGCTCGACGCGCGCGCGGCCGCGGCATCGATCGCGCGCGCACGCTCGCACGACGCGTCAGCGTGGCTGGCGGACATCCCCGCGCCGCGCGTCGACAAGAACGCCCTCGTCTTCGCCATGCGCGACGCGCACCGTCTCGTCCACGCGCTCGCCTCCCCCCTCGTCGCCGTCGTCCCGCCCCGATTCTCCCCGGAGCACCCCGACGGCACCGGCCCCCTTCGGGCGGAGATGCAGGCCGGTGCCATCCTCTTCGCGCGCAACACGCTGGCGGCAGGCGGTCCCGCTTTCCTCGACCTGCTCGAAGTGCGGCACGCCGTCGACCTCATCACGTCGCTCCGCGCCTTCGAGAGCGGCGCCGACGACGTGGGCTGGCTCGGCTCGTTCCTGCACGAGCCGCGCGCCGGGGCGCGCACCTTCGACGCTGGGCTCGTGGCCTGGGCCATCCTCCGCACGGGGCACGACGCTGGAGCCCTCGATACCCCGGGCACCGCGCAGGCGCTCGCCGACGGCGTCCCCCACGCCGCCCTGGCCTCGCTCGTGGTAGGCGCGCCGTGGGAGGCGACCGCTTCGGGCACAGGGCAGTGGACGGGCCAGCCGGTCGAGCTCGTCGTACGCGACGACGCGCCCTGGCTGGTCGAGGTCGCGCGCGCACTCGCCGTGGCCCTCTCCTCGCCCGGGCACGAGGTGCGTTGCGTCCCCCTCGCCCCGGCAGAGATCGCACAGCGCCGGAGCACGCGTGCCTTCGCCCTCATGCTCGATGTCGCTCGTCCTGCAGGCCCCGGACCCCTGGGCGCGCTCATCGGCCTCGCCACCGCCGACGATCCCGGCTCGGCCGCCTCCCTGGCCCGCCACCCCCCCCGAGGCGAGCAGCCCCCGCGCTCGGCCACGCGCACGATGCATCTCGGCGTCGTAGGCGAGATCCGCCTCCAGGGCGGGCGCGCCCCCGATGTCGTCCTCCCTCCCTCTCCCTGGGGCCGCGGCATCGACTGGGGCAGCGCCTTCCGGGCACGCCGCGCCTCTTGATCGTCTGCTCGCGCTCCTCGTAGCGTGATGCAACGATGGCTCAACCGCCCAACGCTCCGCAAGGCCCCGCTGATCTGCCGCAACACGCACGTGAGCGCCTCACGGCGATGCGGCAGCACCACTTCTTCACCAGTGACCTTTCGGTCAACGAGTTCCTCCTGGTGAAGGAGGTGGGGTTCCAGCCGCTGGGCCTGGTGATGGGCAGCAGCATCTACCACATTGGTTTTCAGCAGATCGCGTGGAACCAGAACTGCGAAATCGCGCACATGACTCAGGCGCTCTATCACTCGCGCGAGCTCGCGATGACGCGCATGGAGGAGGAAGCCGACGAGCTCGGCGCCGACGGGATCGTCGGCGTGCGCCTCGACGTGAACCTCCACGCCTGGGGGCAGAACGTCATCGAATTTCTCGCCATCGGCACGGCCATCAAGCACGCCGACGGCGCGCCCGGCTGGCGGGCTCCCAACAACAAGCCTTTCCAGAGCGACCT
>DATBQU010000188.1:0-18718 GCA_036560665.1 Polyangiaceae bacterium | reverse complement strand
GGGCACGTTGATGTAGAAGATCCACGGCCAGCTGTAGTTGTCGGTGAGCCACCCGCCGATGGTGGGGCCCACCGCCGGCCCGACCATGATGACCATGGCGAACATGGCCATCGCCATCCCTTGCTCCTTGGGCGGGAACGTCTGGCGCAGGATGGCCTGCTGTGTGGGCTGCAGCGCGCCGCCGCCCAGCCCCTGCATGGCGCGGTAGGCGACCAGGGCCGGCAGCGATCGTGCGACCCCGCAGAGCATGGAGCCGACCACGAACACGACCAGGCTGGCGAGGTAGACACGCTTCTGCCCGAAGAGGGCGCCGAGGAAGCCCGTGAGCGGCATCACCAGCACCGTGGCGATGATGTACGCCGTGGACACCCACGTGATCTCCTCGATGGTGGCACCCACCGCGCCGCGGATGTGCGGCAGCGCCACGTTCACGATCGACGAGTCGATCGACGCCATCAGCGAGCCGAAGCCGATGGACACGGTGACCAGCCACTTGTTGACGGCCACTGGCTCGCTGCCGGAGCGCGCGAGGAGGCGCGCGGGGGCGACCGCGGTCACGAGCGCCCCGCTGCAGGGGGCATTCCAGACCGTGAATGGCGATTCACTTCGCGAGCCAAACTAGCACATGCCCTCTACCCGGACCAGGACGGGCGAGCGCTTGGATGCCCCGGCGCCTCGTCCCGTCGCGCGCCGTCCCGCAAGCGACGAGCCGTCGCTTTCCGCCGACGAGGCGCGCCCACGTTCCGACCGACAGCGGAGCGTGTCGGGCGCGAGCATCGTAGGATGCACATGCGATGACCGTGCCCGCGCTCTCTTCTGCGTCCTCCGCCGACTCCCCGGTCGCGCGTCCCCGCCGCGCGCTCGGCGTGGTGGTGGTGGTCGGCGTCATGCTCCTGCAGCTGGGGACGGACGTGGTGGCAGGCCGCGAGAGCGCCCGGATCCTGGCGCGCCTCGCCTTCATGTCGTGCGAGTTGCCGCTCCTGATGCTGGCGCTCTCGGCCGCGTTCCGCTGGTCCATCCGCCGGCGCATGAGCGCGGGGCAGGGCCTCGCCACCGGGGTCGGCATCGCCACGGCCATCGGCTGCGTCTTCGGGCTCCTCTACGGCGCCGTCGCCATGCGCGTGCCCGAGCTGAGGCTGCACTTCCCCAACGGCGTCAGCCTCCCGCGGTCGGCTGTCTTCGGCGTCCTCAACGCCCAGCTGTACTTCGGCATCTGGGCCCTGGCCTTCGCGTATCCCTTCGCCGTCGAGGGCGCGCGCATCCAGACCCTCGAGGCGCAGCAGCTCCGCAGCGAGGCGGAGCTCGCCCGGCTGCGCGCGCACCTCGAGCCGCACTTCCTGCTCAACACGCTCAACGCCATCGCCGGCCTGGTGACGGAAGAGCCCCGCGAGGCGCGGCGGCTGCTGGTCTGTCTGGGTGACCTCCTGCGCGACGCGGTGCAGGACACCAGCGACCTGCAGCCCCTCGAGAAGCAGATCGCGTGGCTGCGCCGGTACGCGCAGATCCTGGAGGCTCGTCACCGCGGCGCGCTGCGCTTCGAATGGGACGTCGCGCCGGAGTGCGAGCACGCCATGCTCCCGCGCCTGCTGCTGCAGCCCCTGATCGAGAACGCGGTGAAGCACGGCGCCCTGCAGCGCGGCGATCATGCCGGCGAGGTCGTCGTCCGCGCGTCGGCGAGGCCGGACGGCACGCTGGTGTGCGTCGTCGAGGACAACGGCCCGGGGATGCCCGACTCCGACGTCCGCGCCGGCGCGTTCGGGTTGCAGGCGGTGAGGCGGCGGCTGGAGCTGGAGGCGCCGAGCGCGTCGCTGCGCCTGGAGTCGTCGCCGCTGGGGACGCGGTCCATCGTGGAGATCGTGCCCCCGACGAGGGGAGCGTAGCGGCGATGGCGACGCGGCTGCGCGCGCTGGTCGTCGAGGACGAATGGCCGGCGCGAAACTACCTGGTCGAGCTGCTCGAGTCGTCCGGCCTGGCCGAGGTGGTCGGCGCGGTCGGGGGCCTCGAGGAGGCGCGGCAGGTCCTGTCCGGGGATCCTCCGGGGGTCGGGATCGACGTGGCCTTCGTCGACGTGCGGCTCGAGGGCGCGGCGCGCGGCGAGACCGGGCTGTCGCTGGTGCGCCAGGCCAGCGGCTCGCCGGGGGCGCCGATGTTCGTCCTCGCGACCGCCTACGAGGATCATGCGGTCGAGGCCTTCGAGCTCGGCGTCGTCGACTACCTGCTCAAGCCCTTCAGCGACGAGCGCGTGGGGCAGTGCCTGCGGCGGCTGCACCAGCGGGGCGCCGGCCAGGGACACGCCGCCAGCGGGCCGGCGCGCATCGTAGCGCGACGCAAGCGCAGCCTGGTCTTCCTCGAGCCGCGCGAGATCTGGGCCTTCGAGGCCGCCGACCGGCTGACGTTCGTGCACACCATGCACGGCACGTTCGACATCGACCTGTCGCTGTCGGCGGTCGAGGCCTCCTTCGGTCGCGCGTTCGTGCGCGTTCACCGCAACTGGCTGGTCAACGCCACGCACATCAAGGAGCTCGAGCGCGACGGCCACGAGACCAAGCTCTTCGTCGGCGCGGGCGTGGCCGATGCGGGACAGGGCGTGCGCGTGCCGGTGGCCCGCGAGCGGGCGGCCGCGCTGCGCGAGATGCTGCTGACCAACGCCACGGGGCTGCGGCGTCCCTGACCCCGAGGCGTCTCACTCGCGCGTGTAGAGCCCCGATCCGGCCGCGGCAGGCGCGGGCGCGGGCGGCACCGGCCGTGGACGCGCCGGACGCCCGGGAGCGCGGGGGGCAGCGGGCGGCGGCGGCTCCGTCGCCGCCGTCGCGGACGCCGACGCGCTCGCGTGAGGCGCGGCGCTCGGTGCGGGTTGCGGCGGCGCAGGCGCGGTCTCCGTGACGATCGACGACGCCGGGGTCGCCGGCTCCGGCGGACCGGACGAGCTGCGCGTGGCGGCGCCGTGGGCGAGCAGCATCGCCGACGCGGCGATCCCGCCGAGCGCCGCGCCCCCCAGCGCGATCCACGCCCACGACACGCGCCGCGGGGCAGGAGCGCGCTCGCGGTCCGCCGCCACCGAGACGCTGGTGTGCCCCTTCTCCGCGTCGTCCGGGATGGTCGGAGCCGCCGGATCGGGCCGCGGCCGCGCCGGCGTGGCGGTGCTGCTCTCGATCGCCGCCAGCAGCTGCGCGCGCGCCTCCAGCCGCTCGCGCGCGAGCTCGCGCATCCACAGTCCGACGGTCCGTCCCGTCGCCGGAGGGGCGGCCTCCTCGATGGCCTCCGCCATGGCCAGGGCGGTGTCGAAGCGATCCGCCGGCTCCTTGGACAGGGCGCGCAGCACCACGGCGTCGAGCTCGGGCGGCACCTCGCGGGCGTGCTTGCTCGGCGGCTCCACGGCGCCTTCCATGATCCGCCGCAGCACGTTGCCCTCGCTCTCGGCGGCGAAGAGGCGGTGTCCCGCCAGCGCCTCCCAGAGCACCACCGCCGCGGCGAAGACGTCGCTCCGGCGGGTCACCGGGTGCCCGAGCACCTGCTCGGGTGCCAGGTAGCCGAGCTTGCCCTTGAGCTGCCCCTCGCGCGTGGTGTGCAGCTTGCCGAGCGCCTTGGCCACGCCGAAGTCGAGGACGCGCGCCACGCCGTCGGTCCCCACCAGCACGTTCTGCGGCGACACGTCGCGGTGCACGATGCCGAGCGGCTCCCCGAGGTCGTTCCTCGCCTCGTGGGCCGCGTGCAGGCCCTGGAGCGCCTGCGCCATCACCCCCGCCGCCACCGCCACCGGCACCGCCGCGCCGCGCTCCCGCGACACGCGCAGCAGCGTCGAGAGCGCCTCGCCCTCGACGTACTCCATCACCAGGAAGAGCTCGTCGTCGGCGGTCACGATGTCGACCGTGGGCACCACGTTCGGGTGTCGGATGCGCGCCGCCAGTCGCGCCTCGTCCAGGAACATCGCCACGAACTCCGGATCGAGCGCGAACTGCGGGTGCAGCCGCTTCACCGCCACCGTCCGCGCGAACCCACCTTCTCCCACGAGGCGCGCGACGTGCACCGTGGCCATCCCGCCCGCCGCGATCCGGTCGAAGATCGCGTAGCGACCCACGATCAACGGTGCGGGCGCGGCCGCGGACATCCCGGTCAGGGTACCATGTGGCGCATGCGCCGGCGGACGCTCGCCCTCTGCACCCTGGGGCCGCTCGCCCTCGTGGCCGCGGCCTGCGCGAGCTGCACGTCGCTGCTCGGCATCGACGGCGACTACCACGCCGGCGCGGGGGACGACGCGGGCGACGAGAGCGACGTGGGCGCTGCCTCCGACACGACGACGGGCGACGTCACGCCGCCGCCGGACACGGGAGCGGACACGAACCAGACCTCGGTGGCCGACGCGGGCCCCGTGGTCGAGGTCACGCTCGGGAAGTTCCACTCCTGCGCGCGCTTCGCCGGGGGCTTCGCCAGGTGCTGGGGTCGCAGCGACGACTACGGCGAGTTCGGCGACGGCACCTTCAGCCGCTCGGCGGTGCCCGTGCCCGCCATGGGCGGCGGAGGCGGCATCCTCGATCTGTTCGCCGGCTCGCACGACACCTGCGCCGTGCTCGCCGACGGCGGCGAGTGCGCCGGCAAGGGGGGCACGGGGGAGCTCGGCAACGGCGTCGGCGACGCCGATCTGCCCGTGCCCGTCCCCACCAGCGTGCTGCCGGGCGTGCCCACCGCCATCGCCTCCGGCGAGCGATTCACCTGCGCCATCATCCCCCCCGGCGACGTCTACTGCGTCGGCGACAGCTCGCAGGGCGAGCTCGGGAACGGGAGCTACGGCCTGAGCCTGACCGCCGTGCAGGTGAGCCTCCAGGGCAAGAAGGCGGTGGCCATCGCCGCCTACTACCAGCACGCCTGCGCGGCCCTGGCTGACGGCACCGTCGCCTGCTGGGGCGACGACACCTTCGGACAGCTCGGCGACGGCAACCTCACGCCCGACGCGGGGCTCGCCGTCCCCGTCATCGTGAGCGGCCTGCCCACCGGCTCCACCGCCATGGCCACCGCCGTCGGCGTGGGGGACTCCTTCTCGTGCGCGCTGATGGGCACCGACGTGTGGTGCTGGGGCGACAACTCCTCGGGACAGCTCGGCGACGGGAACACCAACCCCGTCGCCACGCCCCAGCAGGTGGTGGGCGTCTCCGGCGTGGGCCTGCTCGCGGTCGGGGGCGCGCACGCCTGCGCCGGCCTGCTCAACGCCGGGCTCACCAAGTGCTGGGGCAAGGGAGGCTCCGGGCAGCTCGGCAACAACGACACCGCCGTCGCTCCGACGCCGGTCGAGGTCTTCAACCTGAGCTACCCGCAGAGCCTCTCGGCGGGCGGCTTCCACACCTGCGCGCTCATCTCCAGCCCCAACGTCGTCTGCTGGGGCTCGAACGATTTCGGGCAGCTCGGCAACGGTGACGCGCCGAACCAGCAGATCATCCCCGTCCAGGTGACGTGGTAGATGCGCCCGCTCCTGCTCTCTCTCGTCGCGCTCGCGGCCCTCGCCGCCGCCGCCGACGCCCGCGCGCAGCAACCGAGCAACGCGCAGGCCCAGTTCGACTACGGCCTGGCGGAGATGCAGGCCGGACGCTACGCCACCGGCTGCCCGGCGCTCGCCGAGAGCTACCGCATCGATCCCCACCCGGGCGTGCTCTTCACCCTGGGCGAGTGCGAAAACAAGTGGGGCAAGATCGCCTCGGCCCTCACGCACTACGAGGCGTACCTCGATCTGTTCGCGCACATGTCCGACGAGCAGAAGGCGCTCCAGAAGGGGCGCGACCGGGTCTCGTCGACCCAGCGCGAGCGCCTCCGCGGCCAGGTCCCGCAGCTCTCGGTGGCGCTGCCCTCGTCGGCCCCCGCGGGCACCACCGTCATGCGCGACGGCGTGCCCGTGGGCGCGCCGTCGCTGGGCGTGCCGCTGCCGATCGATCCGGGCGAGCACGTCGTGGTGGCCAAGACGCCCGATGGCGCCCTGCACGAAATGCGCGTCACCCTGGCGCGCGGCGAGCGCAAGGCGCTGGTGGTCGATCTGTCCGCGCCGCCCGCGCCCGCGCCCGCGCCGCCTCCGTCCGCCACCGTCACGCCTGCGCCCGCGCCCGAGGAGCCCGCGCCGCCGTCGAGCACACGGCGCGCGTGGGCCTGGATCGCCGGCGGGATCGGGGTGGCCGGGCTGGCCGTCGGCGCCGTCGCCGGCGCGCTCGTCCTCGGCGACAAGTCGACCGTCGACGCGCAGTGCCAGGCCGATCGATCGTGCACCCCCGACGGCCTGAGCGCGTCGAGCCACGCCCGCACCTGGGGCCTGGTGAGCGACGTCGGCTTCGGCGTGGGGGCCGCGGGCGTCGTCACCGCCGTGGTGCTGCTCCTGACGTCGCCCTCGCACCCGCCGAGCGTGCAGCCCACCGCCGCGGCCCGGGGCGACGGCGGGTTCGTCGGCCTGCGCGCGACGTGGTAATCGAGGTGCGATGAGCGGCACGGAGCCCGACGAGCCGTCGACCGTCGTCCGGCAGAACGCCCCCCCGGTGGCGGACGCCGTGCTGGCCTTCGTGGTCGACGTCGTCGAGGGGCCCGACCGCGGGACGCGCTTCGCCTTCGACTCGACGCGCCCCTCCAGCGTCCTGGTCGGCCAGAGCGCCGCCTGCGACGTGCGCCTCACCGATCGCCAGGTCTCGCGCCGCCACGCCGCCCTCGACGTCACCGACAAGGGCCTGCGCGTGACCGACCTCGACTCCACCAACGGCACCACCGTCGCCGGCGTGCGCATCGCCGAGGCCTACCTCGCCGGCGGCGAGGTGGTCCGCCTGGGCGAGACCGCGCTGCGCATCGTGCGCGCGCTCTCCTCGGCCAAGGCCGAGGCCATCACCGCCCGGTCGTTCGGCGGGATGATCGGCGAGAGCCCGGAGATGCGTCGCCTCTACCCGCTGTGCGCGCGCCTCGCCCGGAGCGACGTGCCCGTGGTCATCGAGGGCGAGACGGGGACGGGCAAGGAGGTCCTGGCCGAGGCGCTGCACCAGGCGAGCGCCCGCGCCCAGGCGCCGTTCGTCGTCTTCGACTGCACCGCCGTGCCGCCGTCGCTGCTGGAGTCGGCCCTCTTCGGCCACGAGAAGGGCGCGTTCACGGGGGCCAGCGCGCAGCGCCGCGGCGTCTTCGAGCAGGCGCACGGCGGCACCCTCTTCATCGACGAGATCGGCGAGCTCGAGGTCACGCTCCAGCCCAAGCTCCTGCGCGCCATCGAGCGCGGCGAGGTGCAGCGCGTGGGCGCCAGCCAGTGGATGCGCGTCGACGTGCGCATCATCGCCGCCACCCGGCGCGACCTCGACCGCGAGGTGCAGGCCGGTCGTTTCCGCGACGACCTCTTCTTCCGCCTCGCCGTCGGGCGGATCGAGCTGCCGCCGCTGCGGCGCCGCCGCGGGGACGTGGCCGTGCTGGCCCGTCACTTCTGGCGCAGCATCGCCGGCGACGAGCGCCCCATCCCGCCGGGGCTGGTCGAGCGCCTCGAGGACTACGCCTGGCCCGGCAACATCCGCGAGCTCCAGAACGCCATCGCCCGCCACGTCGCGGTGGGCGAGCTGCCGGCGCGGGACGCGGGCCCGGCGAGCGCGGAAGGGGGCGAGCTGGTCGAGCGCGTCCTCGCCCTCAACCTGCCGCTTCCGCGCGCGCGGGCCGAGGTCGTCGAGGAGTTCGAGCGGCGCTACGTGCAGCGCGTGCTCGACCTGCACGGCGGCAACGTCTCGCGGGCGGCGGCGGCGTCGGGCATCGCCCTGCGCTACTTCCAGCTGCTCAAGGCAAAGCGCGCTCGCTAGGGCGTGCGGCCGGGGGCCGCCCGGGCGACTAGCGCGCCTCGAACTTCTCCGTCTCCTTGCTGATGCGGTAGCGGTTGCTGCACGTCTCGCCCTTCTTGGGCTTCCACGTCTTGTCGAGCACCCATTTGCCGTCCTTGCAGCGGATCTGCTTGCCCTCGGTGGAGCAGGAGACGGTGGCCTCGTCGGTGCACGGCTCGTCCATGGGCACGATGCTCTTGTCGCAGCGCACGCTGTAGTTGCCGGGGAGCTCGCACCCCAGCGGCCCCAGGCAGTGCAGCGCCATCTTGAAGTGCCCGCCGGTGCAGGCGAGCACGTTCTTGTGGTCGGTGTCGCACGCGCCCGTGCCCTCCTCGGTGCACTTCTCGTCGTCGACCGCCACGGTGCGGTCGCAGCGCACGCCGCCGCCGGGGGCGGTCTGGCAGCCGAGCGCGCCGTGGCAGGTGCGCACCGCCGCCAGCTTGCCGTCGGTGCAGGCCAGCTGCGTCTTCTGCGCGCCGTCGCACACGATCGAGTCGGGACGGCAGGGGTCGCCGACCTCCCCCGTCGGCGTGCACTTGGGGTTGCCGTCGGCGTCGAGCGCGCAGCCGCCGCGGCAGCTCCACTCGACCGCGAACTTCGCGTCGCGGCAGCGCAGCTCGACCTTGCCGTCGACCGAGCACGCGCGGCCGCCCTCGGGGCTGCACCCGTCGCCGACGTCGGCCTTGGTGGCGTCGCACACCAGCGTCTTGCCGTCGTCGTTGCAGCCGCCGGCGCCCTTGCAGGTCACGCCGACGTACTTCTTGTTCACGCACACCAGGTGCGACGCCTTGCTGGAGCAGCTGCCCGGCGTGTCGGTGCAGTCCTGTCCGGGCTTGCCGCTGCAGGCGACGGCGAGGACGGCGAGGACGACGAGGGCGAGCGTGAGCGACCGGGGGAGGACGGCGAGGCGCGTGGAGGATCGGAGCACGGCGCGCATCCTAGAGCAGTTCGACGCACGAAGGCAGATCCGGAGCGGACGGAGCGTAGAAGGGGGGGATGCGATCGGTCGGCGTCCTGCTGGTGATCCTCGGGGCCGCGGCGGCGGCGTGCTCGCCGGACGGCAACACGTGCACCGTCTCCAGCGGCGCCGGCGATCCCGCGGCCGACGCGGGGCTCGCCCCCTGCGGGTCGTTCCACGACGGCGGCTCGAGCAGCGGGTCCGGCTCCGGCAGCGGCTCGAGCTCCGGCGGAGGCTCGGGCTCGGGCTCCGGCGGCAGCTCCGGCTCCGGCGGCAGCTCCGGAAGCGGGAGCGGCGGCGGCTCGGGCGGGAGCTCCGGCGGCGGCGAGGACTGCCAGGCCGAGAAGGGCGACTTCTGCATGTGCTTCGCGGCATCCAGCAGCTACCCGGCCAACGCGACCCCGTGCTCGCCGGCGTCGATGCAGGATCCCGGGACGTGCTGCGCCGGCAGCGGGTGGCCCTCGACGGGCAACTGCATCTGCAGCGCCTTCCTCTGCTACGTGAACCAGGGCGGCGGCAAGGACTGCTTCTACCAGGACCTGGGGAGCAACGGCCTGGAGGTCCCCACCACGTCGGCGTCGGGCGCGGCGTGCTGCACCTGGGGCGACTCGTCCACCGGGTACATCTGCAGTTGCTACTCGGACGCGAGCCTATGCCAGGGCAAGACCGCGGTGTCGTCGTGCACGCAGGGCACCATCCCGGCGTGCTCGAGCGACGTCACGGTGGGCTACACGCAGGTGCCCGCCTGCCGCTAGCCTGCGGCTCGACGTGCCTCCCGCCGTCCGCCCCGCCACCCTCGATGACCGCGACGTCGTCGTGCGCGCCCTCGCGCGCGCGTTCGACGCCGATCCGCTCACGAATCACCTCCTCCGCAAGGACGCCGGGCGCGCGCGCGCCTTCCGCGACGTCTTCGACGTCGCCTTCCGCCGCTGGAGCTTGCCGGCCGGCGGCGCGTGGCTCGCCGAGGGTGGAGGCGGCGCCGCGCTCTGGACGCCGCCGGGGCAGTGGAAGCCGTGGCGCGCCTGGCCGGACGTCGCCGCGCTCGTGGGCGCGGTGGGTGTCACGGAGCTGCCGCGGGTGCTGCGCGCGGCGTCGCGCGGAAGCAAGCACCCGTCCGCGCCGCACTGGTACCTCTTCGCCATCGGCGTCGATCCCGACCACCAGGGCCGCGGCATCGGCACGGCGCTGCTGCGGCCGGTGCTGGAGCAGTGCGACGCGCGCGGGCAGCTCGCGTATCTCGAGGCGTCCTCGGAGGTGAACGCGCGCCTGTACGCGCGGCACGGGTTCGTCGTGACGGAGACGGTGGACCTCGCGGCGGGCGGGCCGACGGTGCGGCTGATGGAGCGTCCGGCGCGCGGGTAGGGGCCCCGTCCCCTGTGATCTCTCGACAAAGGGATCCTTGGCGAAGCCCTTCCCCTTCCAGCGGGATGCTTTCGCGTTCTAGCCCGACGCGTCCGCGTTCGGGCCCGACGGGTTCGCCATCGAGCCCGAGCGGTCCGGCATCGAGCCCGAGGGGTCCGGCATCGAGCCCGAGGGGTCCGGCGTCGAGCCCGAGGGGTCCGGCATCGAGCCCGAGGGGATCGGCATCGAGCCCGAGGGGTCCGGCATCGAGCCCGAGCGGTCCGGCATCGAGCCCGGGGCGTCCGGCATCGAGCCCGAGGGGTCCGGCATCGAGCCCGGGGCGTCCGGCATCGAGCCCGGGGCGTCGGGCATCGAGCCCGAGGGGTCCGGCATCGAGCCCGACGCGTCCGCCTTCGAGCCCGAGGCGTCCGGTCTCCAGCCCGACGCGTCCGACCTCGAGCCCGGGCGACTCGCCAGGTAGGCGGAAGCTCTCGCCTGGTAGGCCGACGCCCTCGTGTTGAAGCCGGACGGGTGGGCCGCGAAGGTCTAGCCCGTCGCCTTCTGCTCTTGCGCCGGGAGCGATGTGCCGCACGCTCTCTCCGCGCCCGCGCCCGCACCCGCGCTTGGCCGCAGACGCGGGCCCCCCACCGGCGCTAGCCTTCCCGGCCATGACGCCCGGCCGGATGATGCATTTCCCCCTCACGCTCACCCACCTGCTCGAGCGCGCCCGCCGCTACTTCCCCAGGAGCGAGGTGGTCAGCCGCGGCGCCGACGGGCACGTCCACCGCCACACCTGGGGCGACGTCTATTCGCGCTCCGCCCAGCTCGCGCACGCCCTGGCGCGCCTCGGCGTGAAGCCGGGGGATCGCGTGGCGACGCTGGCCTGGAACCACCACCGGCACCTCGAGGCGTACTTCGCGGCGCCGATGATGGGGGCCATCGTGCACACGCTCAACCTGCGCCTGCACCCGAACGAGATCGGGTACATCGCGCGGCACGCGGAGGACACCATCGTCCTCGTCGACAAGTCGCTGCTGCCGCTCTTCGAGCAGTTCGCGGGGCAGGTGCCCTCCATCCGCCACGTCGTCGTCATGCCCGACAGCGGCACGACGCCGGAGGGCAAGCTCGACTACGAGACGCTGCTCGCGCCGGAGGCGACGGACTACGACTGGCCGAAGCTCGACGAGAACGCGGCGGCGCAGATTTGCTACACGTCGGGGACCACCGGCAACCCCAAGGGCGTCGTCTACAGCCACCGCTCGAGCGTCCTGCACGCCCTGGGCGCCTGCCTCACCGACTCGCTCGGCGTCTGCATGAGCGACACGGTGATGCCGGTGGTGCCCATGTTCCACGCCAACGCGTGGGGGCTGCCGCACGCGTGCGCGCTGGCGGGCGCCAAGATCGTCTTCCCGGGGCCCAAGCTCGATCCCGAGAGCCTGCTCGATCTGATGGCGAGCGAGAAGGTCACCTGCGCGGGGGGCGTGCCCACCATCTGGCTGGGGATCCTGGCGCTGCTCGATCAGCACCCGAAGAAGTGGGACCTGAAGTCGCTGCGCCAGATGGTGGTGGGCGGCTCGGCGGCGCCGGCGGCCATGATGGACGGCTTCCAGAAGCGCCACGGCCTCAAGGTGACGCACGCCTGGGGGATGACCGAGACCAACCCGCTGGGGAGCGTCGCGCACGTCAAGCGCTCGCTGGCCGGCGCGCCGCAGGAGCAGCAGCTCGCGCTCCGCGCGACGCAGGGGTACGCGGCGGCGTTCGTGGAGACGCGGCACTGCGACGACAAGGGCAAGGTGCTGCCCTGGGACGGCGAGACGATGGGCGAGCTCGAGGTGCGCGGGCCCTGGGTGGCGGCGTCGTACTTCGGCGACGAGGGCAAGGACCGCTGGACCCGGGACGGCTGGTTCAAGACCGGCGACGTCGTGACCATCGACGCCGAGGGGTACCTGCGCATCTGCGACCGCTCCAAGGACGTCATCAAGTCCGGCGGCGAGTGGATCAGCAGCGTCGCCCTGGAGAACGCGCTCATGAGCCACCCCGCGGTGCTCGAGGCGGCGGTCTTCGCCGGGCGCCACCCCAAGTGGGACGAGCGCCCGATCGCCGCCATCGTCTTCAAGAAGGGGATGAAGGCGACCGAGGGGGAGCTGGCGGCGCACCTGGCGGCGACCTTCGCCAAGTACTGGCTGCCGGACGCCTACGTGTTCGTCGACCAGATCCCGCGGACGTCGACGGGCAAGTTCCTCAAGTCCAAGCTGCGCGAGGCCTACGGCGGCCTGCTCGAGGGCCAGTGACCATCTTTTTTGCATAGGCAGGGAAGATTCCTCCGCCCGCGCCGTAGGTGACGGCAGGTCGGGTCCAGGCAAAGCCTTCGGGAGGAAAACGATGAAGCTCTTGGTGCGCCGTGCGGCGGGTCCGCTGCGGGTGGTCGTGTCGATCTGCGGTCTGTTCGGGATGCTGTGGATGCTCACCGGGTGCGGCGTCCTCGGCGCCATGGCCAACCCCAAGGTGGCCTGGGCGGTCAACGATCCCGCGCCGATGAGCGTCGTCGTCCGGCGCGCGGACGCCGCCGAGGGCACGTCCAAGCAGGTCGAGCGCCTCCTCACGTCGACCCCCGCCAGCCCGGACTCGGACTGGCTGAAGGCGGTCGGCCCCAAGAAGGAGGACGCGGCCGGGGAGATGAAGGCCCTCAAGGACGACCCGATGTACGCGCAGTCGCACGCGCGCGTGGTCCCCGCCGAGGTGTGGCTGCGGACGCTGACCGACATCCAGAGCACGGACGGCAGCTCGCCGAACGTCCTCGCCATCGTCTCCAGCGATCTGGGGGACATGTACGCCGCCATCGCCGCCAAGGAGGCCGACATCGCCGACCTGCGGCAGCAGATCGAGACGGAGAAGGCCGCCCGCGACGCCAAGGGCGTGTCCGACGCGGACAAGAAGGAGCACGACAAGAACGTCGACAAGCTGAAGGAGAAGGTCTCCAAGCTGGAGGACGACGTCGAGCCGCTCAAGAAGAAGTTCCTCGCCGCGGCCAAGGGCGCCGCCGCCAAGACGCCGGCGGACGCGCGCGACGCCGTGGCCGACGCCCTGGTGAACCTCCGCCAGGCGGTGGAGGACGCGGGGATCGCCAACGGCGCCGCGGCGGTGAAGTACCCGCTGGCGGTGACGTCGATGATCGACTCGGTCAAGGCCATGGTCCCGGTCTTCATCGCCGACATCATCGAGGAGCAGACCGGCAAGCGGCCGGTGATGCAGGGGATTCACCCCGACGTGTCGCTCGACGGCACCAAGGTCAAGGTGTCGATCAACGGCCTGTCGCAGGACGATCTCGGCAAGATCAGCCTGGGCGACCTGACGACGGAGACGCTGTCGCGCACGCAGAAGTGGGTGTTCCACGCGGTGGCGCTCCTGGGGACGGTGTCGTCGACCAAGGAGGCCCTCTCGTTCGAGGAAGACGCGCTCGACGCGCTGCTCGACGGCTTCGCCTCCAACGGCTGGAAGAAGATCGAGCCGGCGAAGATCCCCGTGGCGGAGGATCCCGCGGTCGCCTCGGCGACGGCGAAGGTGCACCCGCGCAAGCCGGTCGCCTCGACCGCCGTCGGCGTGGCGGAGACGCAGCCGGCCAAGGCCAAGCCGGGCAAGAGCGACAAGTCCGACAAGGCCGGGTCGACCAGGAAGCCGGGCGACAAGCCCGCGGCGGACAAGCCGGCCAGGCCGGCCGACAAGCCGACCAAGGCGAGCAAGCCCGCCAAGCCCGCCCCGGCTGCCCCTGCTCCTGCAGCCGCGCCGTCGCCGCCGTCGTCGTCGCCCGCGCCCGCGAGGCTCGAGGACTTCAACCCCTAGAAGGGGCGGTGGTCACTGGCACGAGGCGGCGCTGGCCAGCTGGCAGGTGCCGCTCGTGCCCCCCGACGGGATGATGCAGCGGGCCGGCGCCAGGCAGGTGGGGCCCTTCGCGACGTCGCATGCCGCCCCGTCGGCGGCGGTCGTCGGCGCCGAGACCTGGGCGTTCACGCACGTCTTGCTCTGGGGATCGCAGCTGAGCCCGGCGGTCGGGTCGCAGCCCGGCCCCGTGGTCCGCGTCGGATCGCACGCCGCGCCGGCCTTCGTGACGGCCAGCTGGCAGACGCCCTGCGTCCCCGCGACGTCGTCGGCCCCGACGCACGAGAGGCCGAGCTCGCAGGGCAGGCCCTTGCCGCACGGCGCTCCCTGCGGCGCGGGCGCGACGCACATCTGCACGTCGCCCGCGCAGATGAGGCCCGGTCCGCACGAGGTGAAGGTGCAGGGGTCGCCCGCGGCAGGCGGCGGCCCGCAGGTCCCGCACGCGGCGGCCGGCAGGATGCCGCAGAAGTCGCTCGCGCACTGGCCCGAGAAGGCGCACGTCTGGGTGTCGGCGATCCCGCCCGGGCTCGGCTGGCACGCGGCGGGGATGTTCTGGTCGTTGAGCAGATCGGTGCAGCCCCAGTCGAGGTAGGCCTGCGCGCACAGCTCGGTCTGGAACGCCGTCTGGCTGGTGGAGGGGGCGGCCAGGGCGGCGACGCAGCCCGCCTTGGTGCGCGTCTGGCACGTGGTGACGTCGCCGAAGCGCGTGGTCACGGCGGTCTGCGAGCATTGCTCCAGCCGCGTGCAGCGCTCGTACGCGAGGTTGCCGCACGCCTCATCCGGGGTGTAGTCGTGCGCGGATTTGCAAGCGATGGCGGCGGGGATCGCCAGAAGAAGGACGTACGCGCGTCTCGGCATGGTCTCGCGCACGATGGTACGCACTTTCCCCCGCAGGACGGAAGAAAGCAGCAGGTCAGGCGGGGAGGGCCGGCGTCGCCGCGGAGGCGCCGAGCTTCGCGCGGAGCGTCCCGTCGGCGATGGCGGCCTTGGTGAGGTCCTCGCCGCCGACGAGGACGCCCTTCACGAAGACCTGCGGGAACGTGGGCCAGCCGCTCCAGAGCTTGATGGCGAGGCGCGGCCGCCACTGCGAGAAGTAGCTGCCGTATTCGAGGTACTCGAAGGCGATCCCCGCGTCCTCCAGGGCCCGGCGGACCTTCCGCACGTGGGGGTTCTGCGCCATGCCCACCACGACCACGTCGTGCCGGGCGACGGCGTCCTTCACCTGGGCGACGACCTCCTTCTGGAGCTCCTCCATCTTGTTCAGGGCGGCCGGGGCGACGTTCTCGGGGGCGAGCAGGGGCCTCATGGGGCGGGAGTCTGGCACGGATGCCCGGCCTGCGACAGGAAGGCCACCATCGCCGCCAGCGTCGCCTCCGGCTGGTCCCGGTGCGGCGCGTGCCCGCACCCGGGGAGCACCAGGCGCGACACCGGACCGCCCGACCGGCGCTCGATGGCGTCGACCTGCGACAGCGTGCCGTAGACGTCGTCCTCGCCCTGGACGACGAGCGACGGCACGCGAACGCGCGGCAGGTACTCCTCGATGTTCCAGGCGCGGAACGCCGGATCGAGCCAGGCGCGGTTCCATCCCCAGAAGGCGCCGTCGACGTTGTCGCCGTGCTGGCGCTGGAGGCGCTCGCGCAGCGCGGTCTTGCGGTAGGCCTCGGCCGCGGCCGCGATGCTGGTCACCGACACGTCCTCCACGAAGACGTGCGGCGCCTCGAGGACCAGGGCCCGCACGCGGGCCGCCGCCGGCAGGCCGCTGCCCGCGAAGACGAGGGCGATCGAGCCGCCGTCGGAGTGCCCCACCAGGACGGCTTCGCGCACGCCGGCGGCGTCGAGCACCTGCGGCAGCGTGACCAGCGCCTCGTCGTGCATGTAGCGCAGCGGCCAGGGGGGCGGCCGCGCGTCGCTGCCGCCGTAACCCCAGCGGCTGTAGATCAGGGCGCCGAGGCCGGTGGCGTCCGCCACGCGCGCCGGGAAGTCGCGCCAGCCCGACACGCTGCCGAGCCCCTCGTGGAGGAAGACCAGCGTCGGCGCGGCGTCCGGCGGCGGCCCGTGCCAGGCTGCCTCGAGGCGGTGGCCTGCCGCGACGAGCTCCTTCACCCGCTCCTCAGGCGGAAGCGCTGGATCTTGCCGGTGGCCGTCTTGGGCAGCTCGTCGACGAAGACGATCCAGCGCGGGTACTTGTAGTGCGCCAGGCGCTCCTTCACGAACGCCTTCAGCTCGTCGGCCAGGGCCTCGCTCGCGTCCTCTCTGCGCTTGAGCACCACGTGCGCGCGCGGCTTCACCAGGCCCTCGTCGTCCTCCTGCCCGACCACCGCCGCCTCCAGCACGGCGTCGTGCGCCGCCAGCGTGCTCTCCACCTCGAAGGGCGACACCCAGATGCCGCCCACCTTGAGCATGTCGTCCGAGCGGCCGCAGTAGGTGTAGAAGCCGTCGCCGTCGCGCACGTAGGTGTCGCCGGTGCGCGTCCACGGGCCGTGGAAGGTGGCCAGCGTCTTGTCTCGCTGGTTCCAGTACGAGGCGCACGACGTGGGGCCGCGCACCCACAGCGCGCCCTCGTCGCCGTCCGCCACCGGCTCGCCCGACTCGTCGACGAGCTTCACGTCGTACCCGGGGACCGGCTTGCCCGAGGTGCCGTAGCGGACGTCGCCGTGCCGGTTGGAGATGAAGATGTGGAGCATCTCGGTGGAGCCGATGCCGTCGAGGATGTCGCTGCCGAAGCGCTCGCGCCAGCGCTCGCCCACGTGCCGGGGGAGCGCCTCGCCCGCGGAGATGCTGGCGCGCAAGCGGGCGGAGCCCGCCGCCCGATCGAGCGACGGGTCGGCCAGGATGGCGGCGAAGAGGGTGGGGACGCCCCCGAAGAGGGTGGGCTGGTGCGCGTGCAGGGTGCGCATGACGGCGGCCGGCGTGGGGCGCTCGGCCATCAGGACGGCGGTGGCGCCGGCGTGGAGCGGGAAGGTCATGGCGTTGCCCAGGCCGTAGGCGAAGAAGAGCTTCGCCGCGGAGAAGACCACGTCGTCCTCGCGCATGCCGAGGACGCCGCGCCCGTAGAGCGCCGCCGTCTGCACCAGGTGCGACTGCAGGTGCAGGGCGCCCTTGGGCGCGCCGGTCGAGCCCGACGAGTAGAGCCAGAAGGCGACGTCGTCGCAGCAGGTCGGCGCGGCGTCGAGCTCGGGAGAGGCCTGCGCGAGGAGCGCGTCGAGCTCGCCGGTGCGGACCACGCGCGACAGCAGCGGCGCCGCGGCCGCGGCCGGCTCCAGCCTCGGCCACAGCGCGTCGCTCACCACCAGGACGCGCGCGCGGCTGTCCTTCAGCATGAAGGCGTACTCCTGCGTGGTCAGCAGCGTGTTGAGCGGCACCGGCACGGCGCCGGCCTTGATGGCGCCGAAGAAGACGCAGGGGAAGTCCACCGAGTCGAGCATGCACAGGGCCACGCGCTGCTCGGCCTGCACGCCGAGCGCGCGCAGGGCGTTGCCGGCGCGCGCCGTCCGCTCCTTCAGCGCGGCGTAGGTGAGCGACCCGGCGTCGTCGCGGAAGGCGACCTTGGCGCCGCGACCCTGGGCCACGTGGCGATCGACGAAGTCGACCGCGGCGTTGTAGTCGCGCGGCACGTGCACGCGCGGCGGCGAGGAGGACGCGTCCACGTCGGCGTAGGCGGCGCTCATGCCCTGCAGCGTATTCACTTTCCGGTGAAGCGCCCCGCCCGTCGCTCGAGGAAGGACTGCAGGCCCTCGCGCGCGTCGTCGCTGGCCATGAGCGCGGTGATCTCGGCGCGGAGCGCCTTCGCCGCCGCGTCGGGGCCCTCCTTCACGGCGCGCCGCGCGGAGGCGAGCGTGGCCTTCACCCCGAGGGGGGCCTGGGCGGCGATCCTGTCGGCCAGGGCGACGGCGCGGGGCAGCAGCGCGTCGCGCGCGAGCACCTCCTGCACCAGGCCGATGCGCAGCGCCTCGGCCGCCCCGAACGGCTCGGCGGTCAGCAGGAAGCGCATGGCGTTGCCCCAGCCGAGCTGGGCCGGGGCGCGCAGCGTCGCCCCGCCGAAGGGGAAGATGCCGCGCGCGATCTCGAGCTGCGCGAACGTCGCGTCGTCGGAGCAGAGGCGCACGTCGCTCGCCAGCGCGAGCTCGATGCCCAGCGTGTAGACGCGACCTTGCATGGCGACGACCACGGGCTTGCTGCGCTCACGCCCCTCGATGCCCCACGGGTCGATGCCCGTCGCCGGCCACAGCGGCTGCCCGCCGGCGACGCGCGGCGCCACGTCGGCGAGGTCCAGCCCCGCCGTGAAGTCCTTGCCGTGCGCGAAGACGACCGCGCACCGCAGCGCCGCGTCGTCCTCGTACCGCGTGTACGCGTCGCCGAGGGCCGCGAGCATGTCGGCGGTGAACGCGTTGAGCTTGGCTGGACGGTTGAACCCGATGAGCAGCACGTGGCCGCGCGTCTCTGTGGTGATGGTGGACGTTTCGTCGGTCATGGGACGGCGAGCATAGGGCCGCGCCCGGCTGAAATTCGAGGGTTGTCATCCGTTCTGTTCACGGGCCCGTGGGCCGCCTGCGTGCTACCCCATCCGGGTCATGAATCGTTGCCCTCGTTGCTCCAGTGACGAGACGCGGCGCTCGGCGAGGCGGGGGTTCGAGCGCGTGCTCTCCATTCTCGGCATCTACCCCTTCCGCTGCGAGCGATGCGACGCGCGCTTCCTGAGCGCCCTGCACGGCGGCCGCAGCCAGGAGCGAGGACA
>DATBQU010000187.1:0-4436 GCA_036560665.1 Polyangiaceae bacterium | reverse complement strand
GTCACCCATGCTCGCCCCGGCGACGAGGGAAGGGCGGATCGCCAGGAGCTGGTCGCGCTCACGCTCGCGGCGCCGGAGCCGGTGGTCGCGTGGGGAGCGCTGGTCGCCTGGGCCGAGGCGCACGGCGACGTGGCCCTCTGGACGCGCGGACTGCAGGAGCTCGGCCGCATCGCGCCGGAGCGGCGGGGCGAGATCGCGCGCGCAGCGGAGGAGATGGCGGGTGCGGGGCTCGGCGCAGAGGCGCGGACGCTCGCGGCGGCGGTGGTCGACGCCGGGCAGCAGCCCGTCTCCGCGTCCAGGGCGCTGGCTGCGCGCCTCGCGATCGACGAGGCAATCGAGCGCGGGGACGTGGAGGCGCTGCGACGGCGGGCGAGCCGTGGCCGCGTGCCGCTCGAGGAGGCCGCCGCTCGCGCGCTGCTCGCAGGTCGAGCGTCGGTGGCGCGCGACCTCGCCGCCGAGGTCCAGGCGGCCGATCCCGGATCCCTCGGCGCCCGCATCGTGGCCGCAGCCGCTGCCCACGGGGACGTCGGTGCGGCAGCCGCGGCGCGCCCCGGCGATGCCCCGGCCTCCGCCGCGGCATGGGTCGTCCTCGGGCAGGAGCTGGCCACGGCGAGTGCCGGTTCGGTCGTCTCCTCCTCCCTCGCGTCCACGCCGCACGACGCGCTCCTCGCCGGCGATCCTCGCGTGGTGCGCACCGCCGTCGCGCTCGCCGTCCGCGGCGCGGTCGAGCCAGGGGTCCTGCCGCCGGACGGGATCGTGGAGCTGGCCGTCATCGAAGGCCGTGCGCCCGCGTCACCCGATGTGGGCGCGCTGGACGTCCGCCATCGCTACCTCGCGCTCGCTGCCACCCGGCCCGCGTCGGACGAGACCCGCGTCCTGGCCGCCCGCCTTCACGCCATCGCGCCGGCGGACCCCGTCGTGCTGGCCGCGGACGCCCTCGTGCAGCTCGGCTCGTCGTCTGCCGTCGATCCCGGCGCTCCGCGTGCCCTGCTCGCGCACGACCCCGGGGACCCGCTCCTGGCGGCTCTGGCCCTGCGGCTCGCCGAGAAGAGCGGGGACACCGACGTCGCCCGCCGCGCTCGCGAGGTGCTCACGGCGATGGGTGCGACGCGCCGCTCCCTGCAGTGACGGCCCTCAGCCTCCGGTGAACGAGGACGCCGCCGTGACCGCGAAGTCGAGCGAGCGGGATGGCAGCACACCGAGCGCCAGCACGAGCAGCGCGCTGAGGACGAGGGCAGCCGCCACGTACGTCGAGCGCATGGGGACCGCCACGGGCGCGCCGGCCGCAGGCTCGCGCATGTACATGTAAACGAGGACCCGCAGGTAGTAGTACGCGGCGACCACGCTGTTCACGAAGGCCACGATGGCGAGCCAGTAGAGCCCCCCGTCGATGGCGGCCCGGAACACGAACCACTTACCGAAGAACCCGGCGGTGGGCGGGATGCCCGCCAGCGACAGCAGGAAGAGGGAGAACGCCAGCGCCGCGGCCGGGTGCCGCTTGCCGAGGCCCGAGAGGTCGTCGTACGTCACCGCCTCGCGCCCGCGGCTCCCGCACAGGATGAGCGCGCCGAACGCCCCCGCGGTCGAGACCGTGTACGTGAGGAGGTAGAAGAGGACCGCACCGCCCCCCTGCGCCTGGTCCCGCATCATCGAGGTGACGGCGACCAGGACGTACCCCGCGTGCGCGATGCTCGAGTACGCGAGCATGCGCTTCACCGACTCCTGCCGGCCCGCGATGAGGTTCGCCACGGACATGGTGAGCACCGCCAGCGTCGCCATGATGGGCGGCCACCCGCTCGCCCACGAAGTCCACGCCGCGTCGCCGAAGGCGAGCCCCAGGACGCGGAGCAGCATCGCGAACGCCGCCGCCTTGACCGCCACGGCCATGAACGATGTGGTCGGCGTGGGGGCGCCCTCGTAGGCGTCCGGCGTCCACGCGTGGAACGGCACCGCGCTCACCTTGAAGACGATGCCCACGAGCACCAGCACGGCGCCGACGACGAGCATCGGGTTGTGCGCCGCGCCGCCGTGCACCGCCGCGCCGATGCCCGCGAGGTCCGTGTGCCCCGTCGACCCGTAGAGGAGGGCGAAGCCGTAGAGCAGCAGCGCCACCGCGAACGCGCCCAGCAGGAAGTACTTGAGCGCCCCCTCGATGGATCGCGGGCTCGACCGGCGGAACGCCGTCAGGGCGTAGGCGCCGATGCTCATCGTCTCGAGGCCGAGGAAGAGGGTCAGCGCGTCGCCCGCAGCGACGAGGACCATCGCGCCCAGCGTCGCGAAGAGCAGGAGCGAGTAGAACTCGCCCCGGTCGATCTGGTGCTCCGGCAGGTACCCGCCGGCGAGCAGCGCCGCGAGCCCGCCGCCGAGGCAGAGGACGGCGTCGAAGAAGAGGGTGAAGTGGTCGATGATGAGCCACGGCTTGAGCCTGGACACGTCCTCCAGCCCGGCGAGGCCGTACATCCACACGGCGCCCGAGAAGGTCGCGCCCGCGAAGAGCACGATGGCGGCGCCGAGCGCCAGACCGCCGGGGCGCTTCGAGAACGCCTCGACGAGCATCAGCAGCAGCGCGCCGATGCCGACGACGAGCATCGGCGAGAGACCGAGAGCGATTCCCATGGCTGCCTCAGTGCTCCTTCGGCGCGTCGGGGCGCCGGCCGCCGAGCTTGATGGGACCGTCGTAGAAGTGCGGGGCGGGGTTGGCGTCGACCCGCGCCTCGAAGTCGTCCTGCACGCGCGCGGCGGCGCCCTTGATCTGGCTGAGGAAGACGTTCGGGAAGAGGCCGATGACGAAGATCATCATCGTGAGCGGCGCGAGGCTCACGAGCTCCCGCGCCGTGAGATCCGGCAGCAGGCGGTTCTCCTTGTGCCGCACCGGCCCGAAGAACATCGCCTGCACGACCATCAGCATGTAGACCGCGCCGAGGACCACGCCGAGCGCCGCGCCCATCGCCTGCACCCCGGCGAAGCGCCCCAGGTGCGCCGACGTCGCCGTCCCGGTGATGACCATGAACTCGCCGACGAAGCCGTTCGTCCCCGGCAGCCCCACGCTCGCCAGCGTGGCGATGACGAAGAGCGCCGCGTACGCGGGCATCACCTTCGCCAGCCCGCCGAAGTCCTCGATGTGGCGCGTGTGACGGCGGTCGTAGATGACGCCGAAGAGGAGGAAGAGCATCCCCGTGGAGATGCCGTGGTTGACCATCTGCAGCACCGCGCCCTCGACCGCCGCCGTGGACATGGCGAAGATGCCGAGCATCACGTACCCGAGGTGCGCGACCGACGAGTACGCGATGAGGCGCTTGATGTCCGTCTGCTTCCAGGCGCAGAGCGCGCCGTAGAGGATGCCGCCGAGCACCGCGACGCCGGCGAGGTTCGCCGCCAGCTCCGCGCTCGCCTCCGGGAAGAGGCCCACCGAGAAGCGCAGGTACCCGTAGGTCCCCAGCTTCAGCATCACCGCGGCCAGGATGACGGAGCCCGCCGTCGGCGCCTCGGTGTGGGCGTCCGGCAGCCACGTGTGCACCGGGAACATCGGCACCTTGATGACGAAGGCGAGCGTGAACGCGCCCCACACGATGAGCTGCACGTGCCGCGGCAGCATCAGGCGCTGGAGCTCGAAGTAGTCGAAGCTCGGGATCCCGCCGCTCGCCTGCGCGTACTGGTACGCGATGTAGAGGATGGCGCCGAGCATCAGCACCGAGCCGAACATCGTGTAGAGGAAGAACTTCACCGCGCTCTTGATGCGGTTCGTGCCGCCCCAGACGCCGATCATGACGTACATGGGGATGAGCATCAGCTCCCAGAAAATGTAGAAGAGGAACAGGTCGAGCGAGAGGAACGCTCCGAGCATCGCCGCTTCCAGGAGGAGCAGGGCGAAGCACCAGTCCTTGATGCGCGTCTGGATGGGGCCGAACGACGCGTACGCGGCGATGGGCGTGACGAAGACCGTCAGCAGCACGAGCCACAGCGAGATGCCGTCGACGGCGAGGTGGTAGTGGATGCCGAAGCGCGGCAGCCAGAGCACGTCCTCGTTGAAGTGGTAGCCGCGGCCCATCGGCACGCGCAGGAGCGGCAGCGCGAAGGCGAAGGTGGCCAGCATCAGCAGCACCGTCATCCAGCGGAGCGTGGCGTGCGACTGGCGGGGGACGAAGAGGACGGCGACGGCGCCGAGCAGCGGCGTCCACACGATCCAGCTGAGGAGGTGCCCCGTCTCCGACGGTGGGGCCGCGTCCGTCGCCGCGGCGACGCCGGGCCACATGCGCGCGACGAAGAGCGCCAGCAGCCCCGCCATGGCGGCGATGGGCCCCCGGACGCTCCACCCGTGCTGCTTCGGCACCAGGGCCGCGACGACCGCAGCGGCCACGACGGGCACCGCGTTGTCGAAGAAGAACGCCGCCAGGAAGCCAGCCGCCGCGAGGACGAGGACGCTGGCGAGCTGCCCG
>DATBQU010000186.1:0-17770 GCA_036560665.1 Polyangiaceae bacterium | reverse complement strand
CCTACGCGCCCTAGCCCTCGCAGCGGCTGCAAGGGCTAGGGCGCGTAGGGGAAGACGAGCAGGCGCGCGTTGACCGGATCGGCCACGTAGGCGTTGCCGCTCGCGTCGGCGACGCCGTTGCGCGCGCCCTCGGTGCTCGCGCCCGTGGCGACGACGGTGGGCTGTCCCTTGTCGTCGACCCTGGCGATGGTGAGGCGCGCGCCCTTTCCGCCCGCCGCGTACAGCAGGTGGCGCGACTCGAGCCAGTCGATGTTGTCGACGCCGCCGCCGGTGTCGACCTTGCCGAGCTCCGCGCCCTCGTGGCCGCCGTCGAGGACGAGGACGTGATCGGTGCAGGCCACGTAGACGAAGCCGCGGCCGACGTCGGCGGCGACGCCGCGCGGGCCGTCGCTGCCGCACGACAGGTTCCAGGTGGCCCTGGGCTTGTGCGTCTTGACGTCGATGACGACGGTCTTGTTCTTGTCCTCGAGGTTGGTGAAGAAGAGGCCCCGCGAGTCGTCCGAGGCGTAGCCCTCCGGGCCGCCCTCGAGCTTGATGGTGGTCTTGACCTTGAGGGCGCCGGGCTTCGACGCGTCGAGGACGACGATCGACTGGTCGGACGGCGTGGTGACCCACACCTCCCTGGCGGAGGCGACGTAGGCCACGCCGTCGGTCGACGACGGCAGCTTGATGCACTTGCCGGGCTTGAGGCTGGCCAGATCGATCGGGCAGATCTCGGCCGAGGCGCGGTTGCCCACGTAGGCGAAGCCGTCGCCGATGGAGACGGCGCTCGGCCCCATCATCCTCTTCTTGCCGTTGCGCTCCTTCTCCGCGGTCTTGAAGCCGTCGACGCGGGTGAAGCTCCCGCTGGCGATGTCGTAGACGTCGGCGCTGCCGGTGCCGCCGACCGGGACCCAGACCCGCGCGTGGGCCGCCTCGAAGGCGATGTAGTCGAGCGACGCCGGGGCGGTGGCGCCGGGCAGGGCCACCGCCTTGAAGGTGAGCTGCGCCGGGCCCGCCGCCGCCGGGGCCGCGCCGGTGTCGGCCGGGGCCGGGGCGGAGCCGGTCGGGGCCGCGACCGGCGTCGCCGCGCTAGCCGTCGGCGCGAGGGGCGGCGGAGGGGGCGGAGGCGGGAGGGGAGTCTCGGCGCCGCAGGCGAGCAACGTCCACAGCGGGAGGGCCAGGCTCAGGCGGGGCTTCATCCCCGCTGTCTCGCACGACTCCCCCCCGCTTGGCGAGCCTCGTCTTGCGCCGGCCCAGCAGCACCAGCAGCGCCGGCAAGGCGACCACGGCCGCGGTGAGGCACGCGATCTCGCCCAGGACCGCGGTCAGGCCGAAGAGGTAGAGCGCGCGGTTCTTGGCGAGCAGGAGCGACGAGTAGCCGATGATGGTCGTCAGCGAGCAGAGGCCCACCGCCGCGCCGGTCGAGCGCACGGCGCCGGTGACGTCGCGCTCGCCGTCCTGCACGTAGCGGGTCATCACGTTGACGGCGTAGTCGACGCCGATCCCGAAGGTGATGGGGTAGGCGACGAAGTTGCAGAAGTTGATCTTCACGTGCAGCAGCATGGTGGCGCCCGCCAGCCACAGCACGCCCACCACCAGGGCCCCGACGACGTAGAGCGCCGCCTTGCGGGCGCGCAGCACCAGCAGCACGATGACGATGACGCCCACGAAGGAGGCCAGGCTGGCCACGGGCGCGTCGCGTCCGATCGACGTGATGATGTCGTCCGAGATGGGGATGGAGCCGGCCACGCGGCCTCCGCCGCCGCCCGCGCCGCGCAGCTCGCCCACGAAGGCATGGATCTCGCGCGCCCGCCACAGCGTGTCCGAGGGGCGCGGGTACACCAGCACGGTGCGGCCGACGGTGCCGTCGCGCTCGCGCAGACCGGCGGTGAACGAGCGCGGCAGATCCTCGAGGTGCACCGGGGCGAGGTCCTCCGGGCCGAGGAGCTCGTCGAGCTTCTTGCGGCGATCCTCCTCGATGAGCGAGCGGATCTTCGGCGTCAGCGCCTCGCGGATGCGTCCGACCACCTCGAGCTTGGCGTCCTGCTCGGCGGGCAGCACGTCGTCGGCGCCGCGCACCGAGGCCACCATGGGGCCCAGCGGGCCGTGGTCGACCGAGTCGCGGATGGCGCCCTCGGCGGCGCCGGCGGCGGCGGGCGAGTCGGTGAGCACCACCGTGGGCGTCAGGTACCGCCCGAGCAGGTTGTCCACGCGGCGCCCCCAGTAGCCGTCGCCGCTCTGCCAGGTGTCGACGCGGCGGAGCCTGGAGAAGTCGTGCTCGATCTGCGTCGAGGCGTCGAAGCGCGAGACGGCGACGCCGGAGACCACCGTCAGCGCCGCGGCGGCCACCACGATGGGCACCGGCCAGCGCTCGACGACGTCGACCACGCGCCCCATGATGCCCATGCGCCGCGGCTCGCTGCGCAGGACGGCGGCGTCGTCGCGGTCGAGCCACTTGAGGAGCGGCGGGATGAGCACGAAGGCCGTGACCCACGAGGCGACCATCCCCGCGCCGCCGATGGTCCCGAACTGGCGGAAGCCGCGGAACTCGGTGAGGAGGAGCGACGCATACGAGGCGGCGGCGGCCAGGGCGGCGGCGAGGGTGCCGAGGCGCGCGCCCCAGACGCCGACCACCAGCGCCTCGTCGACCGACAGGCCGGCCTTGCGGGCCTCGCGGTAGCGGGCGAGAAGGACGATGCCGACGTTGATGCCGTTGCCGACGATGATCGAGCCGAGGAACGCCGTGTTCGAGTTGAGCTCCCTCACGCTCGACGGCGGCAGCGAGGCCAGTCCGAAGGCGTACACCGTCGCCAGGAGCAGCGGCGGGAAGAGCACCGCCAGGGCGCGCCACCACCGGAAGTAGAGCAGGATGACCGCCAGCTCGAGGGCGATGACCACCACCGACGACAGCGAGAGGTCCGCCTCCAGGGCGTCGAGCTCCTCCACCGAGATGGCGACGTCGGAGCTGTAGCCGAGGCGCATCCCCGGCGCGTACTTCTCCGGGCCGCCGAGGGCGCGGACGTCGGCCTGGACGCGCTCGAGCAGCGCGCGCGACCGCTCGGCGCCGGTGGTGAACTCGCCGGCCTCGACGAAGAGGAGCGCGAGGTGCTCCCCGGCGTCGGAGAAGCGGCCGGACTCGCTCTTCTTGTCGACCAGCTTCCTGTCGTACTTGTCCTCGATGTCCGCCATCGCCAGCGACGGCGGGGGGGCGGTGTCGTCGATGAGCGAGCCGTCCTCCTTCTCCACCTCGTAGTCGCGGCGGGCCTCGATGCGGCGCAGGACCTCCTTCAGGTCCCCGAGGTCGACGTAGAGCGGGGCGTGGCCCTCGACGAACTTCTTCTCCGCCTGGTTTCCGGTGCGGACCTCGCGCACCAGGTCCGGGGGGTAGGCGCGGATGCGGGTGGCCAGGTCGTCGAGGAACCGCTCGCCGGCGGGCAGGTTCTCGGGGCGGCCGACGTCGACCACCACGCCGAGGTACTGCAGCCCGGGGATGCGGGCGCGCATCTCGTCGAGCGCGCGCACCGAGGGCGACTCGCGCGGGAGCAGCTCCTCGAGGTCGCTCTTGAGGTGCATGTAGAGCGAGACCGTCCGCAACGTGGCCGGGACGGCCAGGGCCACCGCCACCAGCCAGAGGAGCCAGCCGTGGCGGACCGTCCAGGCGACGAAGGCCCGGGTGCCGCTGCCGGGGCCCGAGGTCGGCGACGAGGGCATCGCGCGCGACTGTAGGCGGAACCGCCCTGCCGTCAACGAGGCTGCAGTAGGATGCGCGCCGAATGTTCCAGCCCTCGGCGGAGCTCAAGGCGATGACGGCGGCGGCGCGCCGCGCCGGGCGGGGGCTGATGCATCGCTTCCGGAACCGGGCCGAGCTCGTGGTGGAGCTCAAGGGACCGGCGGACTTCGTCTCGGCGGCCGACCGCGAGTCGGAGGACACGCTGCGGTCGGCGCTGCTGCGCCGGTTCCCGCGCTACGGCTTCCTCACCGAGGAGAGCGCCCCCACGGTGGGGGCGGACGTCCGCGGGGCGCGCTTCGTGGTCGACCCGCTCGACGGGACCACGAACTTCCTGCACGGCATCCCGCACTTCGCCGTGGCGGTCGCGCTGGAGCGCGAGGGGCGGGTGGTGGCGGGGCTGGTGTTCGATCCGGCGAAGGACGAGATGTTCGTGGCCGAGCTCGGGAAGGGGGCGTGGCTAGGGCGCGAGCGGCTGCGCGTCTCGGACGAGAAGGACCTGTCGCGCGCGCTGGTGGGGACGGGGATCCCGCACGCCAACTCGAGGGCGCGGCACGCGCGCTACCTGGCCATGCTGGGCGCGGTGATGCGGGAGGCGGCGGGGATCCGGCGGTACGCGGCGGCGGCGCTCGACCTGGCGTACGTCGCGGCCGGGCGGTTCGCGGTGTTCTTCGAGCTCGGGCTGCAGCGCTGGGACGTGGCGGCCGGCTCGCTCCTGGTCGACGAGGCGGGGGGGCGCGTGTCGGAGCCGGACGGCGGCGACGGGTTCCTCGTCTCGGGCAGCGTCCTGGCTACGAACGGGCGTCTGCATCCGCGGACGCTGGCGATGCTCCGCCGGGCGACGCGGCGTGCCGCATCGCCGCCGCCACGACGACGCACGCGCCCGCGAGGGTGAGCTGCGCGATGCGGATGACGAAGGCGATGGAGAGCGCCCGCGCCGGGGCGTCGCCGAAGCCGACGTCGTCGGCGAAGGCGCGGTACATCCCGTCCACCACGCCGAGCTGGTTGGGCATCATGTCGCCCAGCGTCGCGCCCACCAGGTGGATCCCGTGGGTCACGAAGGCGTTGCGCACCGTGGCCACGCCTCCGACGGCGTGAAGGACGATGCCGTACTGGACCACCTGGGCGGCGCGGCTGACGGAGGAGACGACGGCCGCCTTCCACGGGAGGTGGCGCCGCGCCTCGCGATCGAGGGGGGGCGACTCGGCGGCGCCGCGCACGAAGCGACGCCGCATCCGGTCGAGCCAGCGGCCCACGCGCGCGTCCCACAGGATGCCGATCAGCCCGGCGGAGATGGCCGCCTGCGCCAGGACGTTGCCGGCCAGCAGCAGCGCGAGGGGAGAGCGCAGGCCGAAGCGCGACGCCACCACGGCGCAGCCGACGGCGGACAGGATCCCGTTGGCGGACAGGTAGGCGGCCTGGAACTGCGTGCCCACGGCGGCCGCGCGGGGGGCGCCTCCGATGTACCTCGACAGGAAGGTGGCGCGCGTGACCTCGCCCGCGGCGCGACCGGCCGGCACGAGGATCATCATGGCGTAGGCGATGGCGCACGAGCGCACCCACGTGGCGGCGGGGACGCGGGCCGCGCGCTCGCCGAGGATGAGACGCAGGGCCACGTAGTCGGACCCGAGCTGGAACGCCTCGAGCGCGAGGATCAGCGGGAGCCAGGCGCCGGCCTGCCACAGGACCGCGGCCACCCGGTCCGGGCCGGCGTCGCGGATGAGGTACACCACCAGCGCCAGCCCGAGCGCGGCGAGCGACCCGCGCGCGAGCGCGCGCCGGGCGCCGGGGCTCACGAGGGCGGGCGCGCCGCCCAGTCGGCCAGCGCTTCGCGATGCCGCCAGACGCGGCGGAAGGCGTCGGCGTAGCGGTCGACCACGTCGTCCGGCTGCGCGATGAGGGGGCACGACTGCGAGAACAGGACCAGCGAGCCGTCGAGGAGCTTCCGGGTGCGGGGGTAGCGCGCCGGATCGTAGTTCGCTGCCAGGTCGGTCCCGCCCTCGCGCGCGCGCGGGAAGCCGGCCAGGGGGTCTCGCTTCTGGAAGACGGTCTGGGCCGAGAGCGGCGCCGCCTGCCACAGGACGATCTCGAGGCCCTCCGCGCGCAGCGCGTGGATGACGGCGTCGCGGAGCTTCTGCGGGGAGAGCGCGACCCCGGCGGCCGCCGGGTCGACGTGCACGCGGAACTTGTGGTGCACCGACGTCCGGCCCGCAGGCGCCCGCGGGGGGGTGACCCCCGGCAGCTCCGACAGCGCGCCGGCGAGGCGCTCGGCGTTGCGCTGGCACCGGGTGGTGCGCTCCGGCAGGTGGCCGAGCTGCGCCCGCGCGAAGGCGGCCATCATCTCGTTGCCGCGGTACATCGAGCCCAGCCGCCGGGCGTCGAGCGCGCGGGTGCCGTCGAGCGGGCGCGCCGGGTCGTACTGCGCCGCCTCGGCGCGGGCCAGGTCCTGCCCGAAGTTGCGGACCGAGCTGGCCTCCTCGGCGAGGGCGTCGTCGTTGGTGACGAACAGGCCGCCCTCTCCGGCGCACAGGTTCTTGCTCGACTGCATCGAGAAGCCCCCGCAGGCGCCGATGGCCCCCACCGGGCGGCCGCCCAGGGTGGCGCCGTGGGCCTGCGCCGCGTCCTCCACCACGACCAGGTCGTGCCGCCGGGCGACGTCGAGCAGCGCCCCCAGGTCCGCCGCGCAGCCGTGCATGTGGACGGGCATGATGGCCCGCGTGCGCTGCGTGACCGCCGCCTCGGCCGCCGCGGGATCGAGGCACCCGGTCTCCACGTCGACGTCGGCGAAGACGGGCACCGCCCCCACCTGCACCACCGCCAGCGGCGTGGCCACGAAGCTGTAGGCGGGGACGATCACCTCGTCGCCCGCGCGCACGCCGGCCGCCGCCAGGGCGACCACCAGCGCGCTCGTCCCGCAGTGGGTGAGCAGGCAGTGCCTGGCGCCGGCGAAGCGCGCGAACTCCTGCTCCAGCGCCATCGCCTCCGGCGCGAACGGCCCGGACAGGACCCCGCGATCGAGCACCCGCATCACCGCGCGCCGCTCGTCCTCGCCCACGATGGGCCACACGCGGTGCGCTTCCTTCGACAGGACCGGGGTCCCGCCGAAGAGTGCCAGCTCACTCACGGCGTCGGCTCGGCGTGCGCCTTCACGCCGTTGGTGTGGCCCGTGGCGTGCTGCTTGCCGGTGGCGTGGGTGCGGGCCCAGTCGACCAGGAGCTTCTCCTGCTTGAACAGGTCGTGCACCGCGATCTCGCCCGGGGCCACGTACGGCGACTTGAAGAAGATGGAGAGCTGACGCTGGATGCCGCGCTCGCCGACGCGCTTGGCCACGTCGAGCAGGCGCACCAGATCGATGACCAGGGGCGCGGCGAGCGCCGAGTCCTGGCACAGGAAGTTGACCTTGATCTGCATCGGCACGCCGGCGAAGCCGACGATGTCGATGTTGTCCCAGGCCTCCTTCGAGTCGCCGCGGGGCTTGTAGTAGTGGATGTGAACCTGGTGGTTTTCCACGTGGTAGCCCACGATGGAGTCGAGCACCGCCGACTTGCTGAGCACCTTGGTCTTGTTCGACCCCGGCGCGTCGAGCACCATCCCGTCGCCGTTGCCGAGGAAGTTGGTGGAGTACCAGCCCTCGATGAGCAGGCGGCGCGCGCGGAACATCGACGCCATGGCCGTCTTCAGCAGCGTCTGTCCCGTCTTGCCGTCCATGCCGGCGAAGGGGTTGCCCATGTCCTCGGCCTGCGCCGCCAGGGCGGGCACGTTGGTCAGGCTGGGGGTGAAGTTGCAGTACGGGATGCGCAGCTTGTTCGCCACGTAGAAGTAGCGCATGGCCGGCGAGATGGCCGGGTCGTTCGCGTCGAGCCCCGCCTCGAAGGCGCGCAGGTCGCGGTGCGCCGGCTGCTCCTCGAGGAAGCGCTCGGTCGACGCCAGGTTGACCATGACCACGCGCTCGAGCTTGTTGGCCTTCTTGAACGCCTCCAGGTTGCGCTCGAGGATGGTGACCTCCTCGCGGAAGCCGCTGGCTCGCACCACGTGCTTGCCCGCCAGCTTCTCCACGTAGGTCGACGAGAAGACCGCCGGCCACGGCTGGATGCGCTCGAGCTCCGCGCGCACCTGCTCGAGCACGTGCTGCGGCAGCACCTTGTGGTGCAGCGCGCCCTCGTACACGTTGGCAAACTGCAGGTCCCAGCCGGCGAAGACCAGGCTGTCGAGCGGAGCGAAGTCGAGGAGCTCCGTGATCGACTCGGCGATGCGCGCGTCGACCCGCTCGGTGACCATGCCGACCCGGGGCACCAGGCCGCGCTTCATCAGCTCGACCCCGGCGATGACCGTCGACGCGACGGCCCCGTTGACTCCTACGATGGCGACCCCGATGCGATTCATGGCGAGCCTTTCGCGTGCTTCCAGAGCAGTGTCTTTTTCGTGTCGTCGATGATGCGGGGAAACTTCCCCTGGACGTTCCCGCGCGTGACCTCTTCGAGGAAACCGCGCGCGCCGCCGGCCCGGAGCGGGATGACGCGCGGCGCGAGCAGCGCCACCTCTCCGGCCCGGTGCTCGCGGTAGACGCGGTTCTGCTTGCACATGCCCTCGTCGAACGCGGCGGCGAAGGCGCTCAGATCCCTGGGCGCGCCTCCCTCGTGGAACTCGACGAACAGCAGGTAGCGCGACTTGGCCGAGCCATCCACGCCCACGTCTCCCGCGGCGCCGAAGTCGACGGTGGTGCAGGGGACGGTGGCCACCGCGTCCGCGACGGCGCGCTCGACCTCGACGTGCGTGGTCAGCTCCTGCGTCACCGAGAGGCACCCCGACAGGCGCCCCATGAACTCGATGCGGAGGGGACCCGTCTGCGGGAAGCGCACGATGTCGCCGAGGGTGTAGGCGTAGAGGCCGGAAACGGTGGTGGGCACGATGGCGTAGGGGCGGTTGCGCTCGACCGCCCAGAGCGGCACGCGGGTCGGGGAGGCGCTGCCCACCTGGTCGAGGGGGACGAACTCGAAGAACGTCCCGCGGTGGGGGAGCATGAGCATCCCCCGCGCCCCGCTGAAATCGCTCGTCGCATACACGCCACCCTCGGTCGCGTTGTACGTGTCGACCAGCGTGACATCCCCTCGACCCATCAGATCGCGGATGACGGGCAGGTAAGGGGTGGCCGACACGCCGCCGCCGAAGAGGACGCGGAGGTTCGGCCAGACGTCGGACACCGAGCGGGCGCGCCGGCCGCGCTTGCGCGCCGAGGCCAGCACCTTCTCGAAGAGCAGGGTGAACCAGCAGGTGGTCCCGGTGACGGCCCGCACGTCGTGGTCGAGGTACCGCTCGGCGATGACGTCCAGCTTCTCGTCGTAGCTGGCGATCCGCCGCACGTCGTCGTCCGGCAGGTACACCGGGCGGGTGATGGCGGGCATCTTGGTGTTCATCAGCGCCGGGTTCGACGTGACGAGGACCGGCCCCTCTTCCTTCATGGTGATGGGTGGAAAAAGGCCCAGTGTGAATCCACAGAACATCCCCTCGTCGCCGGACCAGTCGAGGTAGCGCATCACCGTGTCGGTCCCGGCGCGCTGCTGGAAGCGGATCTGCCGGTCGGTGATGGGCAGGAACTTTGGGCGCCCATGGTTCGAGCTGCCCGAGGAGTTGCCGAAGTAGCGGACGAACTCCGGGACGAGCAGGTTGCGCTCGCCCTTGCGCATGCGGTCGATGAAGGGGGAGAACGAGTCGTAGTCCCCCACCGGGACGCGGCGCACGAAGTCCTCGTGGCAGCGGATGCCCGCGAAGTCGTGGGCGCGGCCGAACTCGGTGTTCCGGGCGTGGCGCACCAGCGAAAGCAGCGCCTTCTCCTGCACGCGCTGCACGTCGTGGAGCGCCCGATCCCACATCGCCACCTGCACGCGCGCCAGCCGCTGAAGCGCGACGCCGACCACGCGCGGATACGGCGAGCGCAGCAGGTCTCGCGGGTCGCGCGCGATCGAGGGACGCTCCGAGACGCGATCCGGGGGCGACCGCACCGCGCGCGGATTCTCCGCGGCGGTCGGCGCGTTCGGGTGCATCTCGTTCATCTCAGACGACGTCATAGTGTTACCCAGGCCCGATGCTCAAGTAGCAGATGCATCCGGCGGACCCTCCCCCAGGTGTCCGCGCGGGGGCCGGCCGGGGGCCGGGCTTTCAGGAGACGAAGAGCATTGGACCCGGTCGCGAGCGGAGCTAGGGAAGCCGAGGCCCCGGGAAATCGCAAGCGGATTGCTCACTCTGGTCATGACTCTTCCTCCGTCTTCTCCCCGGCGTCCACCCACGTTCGACGTGCGGCGGGTTCTTCCCGGCGTGTGCGTCGCGTCGTTCGCACTGGTGCTGGTGGTCACAGTTGACGGACGTGCAGAGGACCGGGAGCCGACCACGCTGCCGGTCACGCTGGCCCCGCCGGCGGTGCCGGGCCCTGCGGTCCTCGATCCGCGGCGCTACGAGCTGGCCGGGTTCCCCATCGTCGGGGGCAACAGCGACATCGGGGTGCAGTTCGGCGGCGCGGCCACGTACACGCATTTCTACGATCAGACGCGCCCCTACCTCTGGAACATCGACCTGCTGCTCTCGGCCAGCGTGAAGAACACCGACGGGTTCCGGCTCGTCCAGCAGAGCCACGTGCTGCGCTTCGACTACCCGGACTGGCTGGACGGCAAGGCGCGACTCGACGCCCGGGGCAGCTTCCAGCGGACGATCAACGCGGGCTACTACGGTCTCGGCAACGCCACCATCGCCTCCCCCGCGCCGGGAGCGGCGGACGTCGGGCGGCGCTACCAGTACGTCCAGCAGGAGGGACGCGTGCGCGGCATCGTGCGCGTGCACACCGGCTCGCTGGTCGATCTCGCCTTCGGCGGGAACCTCCGCTACGAGGCGCCCGAGACGTACGCGGGCACCCGGCTCACCGAGGACCTGGTGGCGCAGGACGCCGACGGCAACTCCAGGCTGGCCGGAGGAGCGCCGGCGCTGCTGGGCGGGGTGGCGGCGGGCATCTTCGTCGACACCCGCGACACCGAGTTCGTGACCTCGAGCGGCTTCTTCTACCAGGTCGGCGTGGGCGGCACGGCGGGGTCCGCCGAGGACGTCGGGTACGGCGAGGCGTCCGCCGTCATCGCGCACTACGCGCCGCTCGGGGGTCCCTTCATCTTCGCCAACCGCGTCGTCGCCACCTTCCGGTTCGGGCGCGTCCCCTTCTACGACCTGCAGCAGGGCGGGGTCTTCGAGCCGCAGTACCTGCTCGGCGGCGAGAGCGGCGTGCGCGGCGTACCGCAGGGGCGCTACGCGGGACGCATCAAGATGATCACCAACACCGAGATCCGCGCCACGCCGTTCCCGCGCTTCACCGTGCTCGGACAGCGCCTTCGCATCGGGACCGAGGTGTTCTTCGACGCCGGTCGCGTGTGGCAGGACTACGCCGTCGTCTCGCAGGACGACGGCACCAGCCTGAACCTGAAGTACGGCGTCGGCGGCGGCGTGTTCCTGCAGTGGGGAGAGGCCGCCATCTTCCGCGTGGAGGTCGCGTACTCGCCCGACGCCGAGGACGAGAACCCGGGGTTCCCGGTGGGGATCTACGTGTCCGACGGTCTGATGTTCTAGGCGCCTCCCGTCCGGCCGACCCTGATCGCCCCGATCATGATCCCGGCGATCGCGCGGGCGGGACGGAGGCCCTGTCACCCCGCGGATCTCCGTCGAAAATGGGCGCCCGGCCCGGCGGTATGTCCGTTGCTCCTCGCAGCCTGGCACATGCGACCCGACCGCTCGCTCCTCGCCTTCACGCTCGCCCTCGTCGCGCCGCTCTGGCCGGCGATCGCCCTGGCCGCTCCACCCGCGCCCTCCGGGCCCCATCCGCGCCTCTTCATGAGCGCGGCCGACGTCAGCGCCTACAAGGCCAGCGCCGCCTCGCCCAAGACGGCCGCCGCGGGTCTCGTCGCGCAATGCCAGGACACGCTCGACAACCCGGGCAACTACTCGGGGCGGGGCGGCTCGGACGGGAACTACTGGCCCCAGTCGGCCGTGTCGTGCGCGTTCGCCTACGTGGCCACGCAGAACGCGAGCTACCTGACGCAGGCCATCACGTACTGGAGGGCGTCGCTCGACGACGACCAGACGGTGGGCGACGGCAAGGGCTGCGTCGCCGGCGTCGCCACCGACTGGCAGTCGTGGCTGTCGGGGGGCCAGAACGGCGCGGCCCCGCCGATCCTCCTCACCATCACGCACGACACCGGGTACCCCATCCGCTGGTACGGACCCGACATCGCGCTCGCCTACGACTGGCTCAACTCCGCCCCGGGCGTCGACGCGGCGCTCCTCGCGCAGACCCGCACCTGCCTCACCGCGTGGAACGACTACTACACGCAGGTCGGCTACCACCACGACGAGGCCGGCGCGAACTACAACGCGGGCTACGTGGTGAGCAAGGCGCTGGGCGCGGTGGCCATCGGCACCGACGGCGGCGCGGACGGGCACCTCTTCACGCAGGTGATCGACGACGACGTCGG
Organism: Polyangiaceae bacterium; assembly: GCA_036560665.1. Lineage (GTDB taxonomy): Bacteria > Myxococcota_A > Polyangia > Polyangiales > Polyangiaceae > Palsa-1150. Next base: position 5,557 of record DATBQU010000186.1, on the reverse strand, counting down.
TGCCCTGCTGGTGCAGAAGGGCCTGCTGGGCGCGGGCGGGAAGGTGGGCACCCCGGCGGGCGTCATGCTGGGCGGCGACTGGGCGGAGGGCTGGCAGTACGGACCGCTCAGCGTGGTGGAGTACGCGGCGGCGACACGCGCGCTCGAGGACCAGGGGGCCGCGCTGCCGGCGATGGACGCCTGGGCGAGCAGCCTGGTGCTGCGGTCGATCTACGCGGCGACGCCGACGCGGGCCTTCGAGTTCTGCGGCGAGGGCGACTGCGACGTGACCACGCCGAACACGGCGCCGCGGGCGGACGAGCTGGACGCGGTGCTCCTCGGACCGTCCAGCGACCAGGCGGCGGGGTGGGCCGCGTCGCTGAAGCAGAAGGAGAGCCTCGGCGCGGGCGGCTACGTCTACGACGCCATCGCCGAGGCGCGCGCCGTCACGCCGCAGGACTACACGGCGCAGAGCCCGGCGCCGCCGCTCTGGTACCTGGCCCGCGGGACGCGCGCCATGTACGTGCGCACGGCGTGGGACGCGAGCGCGTTCTGGGCCGTCTTCACCTCGCCGCCGCAGCTCAGCTCCGATCACCAGCACTTTGCCGCCTCGAACTTCGTGCTGAGCCGCGGCGCGGACGACCTCGTGGTCGACCCCACGCCGTACGGAAGCTCGACGTCGTGGGAGTCGAACGCGGTGACGGCCGAGTCCGCGGTGGTGCAGGGCGACTACTCCCCGAGCCAGACGCCGTGGAGCGAGGCGGAGCTGCCCTGGGCGCGCGGCACCAGCGACGCCACCTTCGCCGCCCGCAGCGACTTCGCCAAGGCGTTCATCTTCGACGGGACGCCGAGCGACGTCCCGTATGCCCACCGCGAGTGGGTGCTCCTGCCGGAGGGCGAAGCGGTGGCCATCGATCGCGTCCACACCGCGGGCGCCGCGATGAGCGCGTACGTCACCTTCCACACCAACACCGCCGGCACACTGAAGCTCTCCGGCGGCGTAGCGCAGGGCACGTCCGGCGGATCGCAGGTGGCCATCCACGCCGTCCTGCTCTCCGGCGGAGCGCCGGCCATCACCCAGCCGTCCACCAGCGACTGCTCGCTCAGCTGCAACTATCCGTGCGCGTCCTGCGACACGGCGCGCTTCGCGGTCGACGCCTACCGCGTCAAGGTGCCCGGGCCGTGGGCGGTCGCGGTCCACGTCATCGACGCCCTCGCGGCCAGCGAGGCGGCGGCGACCGTGGGCTCGATGAACGACGACACGGTCGATCCCGCGCCCAAGCAGAACGCGGGCGTCCTCGGGGCGGCGGTGCTCCGCGCGAGCAAGCAGAGCTACGTGGTGGCCTCGAGCGCCCAGGACGGGGCCGGCGGCGCGACGATGACGTACGGCGTGCCGGGCGCCTCCGCGTCGCGCCACGTCGTGTACGACGCCCCCGAGGCGAGCGACGGGACGTCGTCGGTCGTGGCCGCGGTGAAGGCCGGGCGCTGCGTGCTCACCGTCACCGCCGGCTCGGGCGGCGGCTTCGCGGGGCATCCGCTGATGTTCCAGGTGGGCCCTGCCAGCGGCGGGTGCGTGGTGACCGACGACACCAACGTGCCTCCAGGCAATCCCGGTGGAGGAGGCGGGGACGCGGGAACGGGCGGGGGCGACGGCGGCGTGAGCTCGGGCGGCGACGCCGGCGGGCCCGGGGGGACGAGCGGCGACGGCGGCGCGGGCCTGGGAGACACCGGCGGCGGTGCGGGCGGAAGCGGCGGGTGCGGGTGCCGCGAGGCTGGAGCGGGCGGGGACGACGCCGTGGCGTTCGGGCTCGCGGCGGCTGCGCTGGCGGTCGTCGCCGGACGGCGGCGTCGCCGCAGGCTTCAGTAGCCGTACGGATTGGGGATGTCGAACGCCGCCGTGAGCGTGTACGTCTGCGCGTGAACGGGGTCGCCGACGACGTTGAACGACACGCCGGCGGCGACGCGCGTGCCGTCGCTGACGGGGCTCCTGAACGGACCGAGGAAGACCTCGGGCGCGACGAACACCGTCTCCGCGGGGCTCTGCGTGACGCCGGGAGGGAGCGCGGCCGTCCCGCCGAGGTAGGTCGTGCTGTTCGTCTCGACCTCGCATAGACCGGGAACGAAGAGCGCCGCGGCGTGAGCAGCACCGACACCAGGCCGGTCCCCAGGATCTGTCGCGTCGATTCGCCGTGCGCGACGGGCAGCAGCGTCGTCACGTTGGCCTCGAGGACGATGTGGTGGAAGAAGCGCTGCGCGGCGTAGGCGAACGGGCCCACGAAGTAGTCGCCGCTGCTCAGGTCGTCGCGCCCCACCGGGAACGTCCCCATCACGCCGGCCGAGACCATGTCGTCGAGCTCGAGCGAGCCTGCCGCCAGCCACTGGATGAGGAGCTGAGCGTCCTCGAAGCCGGTGGTCTGGCCGCCGAAGCCGACCTGGAACGGGACCGTCGCCACCAGGCCGAGGTGCGGCGAGACGATGACGGCGACCTCGGCGGCGGGCACGTCGCCGCTCCCGGCGTTGCCGTGGAAGTAGCTGTCGAAGATCTGCACCTGCTGCTCGAGCTGGGGCGGCGCGCCGACGATCGGGAAGGGAAAGAAGAGCTGCTCCCACTTGGTAGGCTCGTCTTCCTGCGCAGAGGCCGGCAGCGAGAGGGCAGCGAGCGCGACGACGAGGGCCGATCCTGCGACGACGCGCATGCTCTCCGGCGATCAGAGCACGTTCGGGGCCAATGCCGGGCCGACCCGTGAGCCGCACCCCGGGTGGCGCGCTACTACTGACCCCGGCATGGTCCTTCACTCCCGAGGGCTACGGGTGCTGGCGATGCCCGCCGTCGCCGCCGTGTGCGCGCTCGCCGCAGCGTGCTCCTCTTCGGACACCGCCTCGCCTGCGGACGGTGGCGCCGACGCGTCCGCGACCGTCGACGGTGGCCCGGCAGGGAGCGACGGCGGTCTGGCGAGCGACGGGCAGGCCGGCGGCGACTCCGGACCGCGGGACGGCAACGCGGACTCGGCGGGGAGCGACGCCGGAACCGTGCCGGCCTGCGACGCCGGCGCGCCCGCCCCGGGCGATCGCGTGCTCACCGTCACCAACGACTGCCCGGGCCAGACCGTCGTCGTCGGCGTGAACGGCGGGTACGTCCAGGACTGCACCGCCGGCGCTTGCCCCGCAGGCATGACGTGCCTCACCTCGCGCTCGCCGCCGGGGTGCTTCTGGGATTTCCCCGCGCCCTCCTGCGGGAGCCCCGTGCTCGGCACGGGCGCCTCGGCCACCTACGTCCTCGCGGCGCCGGCGGTCGCGCCCGTGAAGTGGAGCGGCAACGTGTACGCGAGCACACGGTGCGCGGGAGACGGGGGCGCCTGCCTGACGGCCCAGTGCGCCACGTCCGCGCAGGGCAAGACCGTGGTGCAGCCGTGCCCCGACGGGACCGGTCCGCAGGGGCCGGCCACGCTCGCCGAGTTCACCCTGCAGTCCAGCGGCGCCGACTACTACGACGTCTCGGCCATCAACGGCGTCAACGTCCCCGTCGCCATGGGGCCCATCGGCGGCGCGCCGGATCCATCGAATCCCTACACCTGCGCGACCGCGGGCGCCGTCACGCCCTCGGCCGGGCTCGTGGGCTGCTCCTGGACCTTCGACGCGTCCATAGCGCTCGGCGGGGGCGCGTCCGACGAGTCGACGCTGCTTCGCGCCGTCGCCCCGGGGGGCGCAGCGTGCACGTCGGACAAGGATTGCGCCGGCGGGCAGGTGTGCGGGACGGCGCTCGTGTTCGGCGGCAGCGGCGCCACACGGAGCTGCGGCAGGCAGGTGGCCTGGTGGACGGCCGACGAGCTCTGCGCGTACACGGGCAACGCGCTCGGCGCGCCGGTGAGCTGCGGCCTGGCCGTGGCCGGGCAGGGGACCAACGCGGATCTCTACGGGTGCGGCGCGGCCAATCCGGGCTCTTGCTACAGCACCGCGGCAGGGTCCTCTTGCTGCGGCTGCCCCGACTGGGTCGTGAGCGGCCAGCCGCTCGCCATCCCTCCCGGCTTCGCGTGCCACGCGAGCAACGCCGCGTGGACGTCGGTCGCCGAGCCGTGGGCCGCCTTCCTGAAGAACGCGTGCCCGACCGCCTACAGCTTCCCCTTCGACGACGCGACCAGCACCTTCACCTGCGCCACGGCGAACGCCAGCGCGACTCACCCGAACAGCATGGGGTACGCGATCACGTTCTGCCCGGGGGGCAAGGACGGGCTGTGAGGGCGCCATCAGTCGACGTGCCCGTACCCCATCGTCGCCAGATACTGCCGCTCGGTCTGGATCTGCGTGGCGGTGACCTGAGCACGGACCCACCGGTATTCGTCGTACTCGTACGCCACGACGAACCACGGCCCACGCGGCGTCCCGCCCGGCAGGTAGAACGGAGGCGACGGGTCGTCGCCCGCCGGCTGGTCGGGTGGCCTGACGTAGGCCGGCCCGAGCTCGCGCGCGGCGATCTGCCATACCTGATCGCCCGTCGGCGGCCCGGGGAACTCCTGGAGGATGGCGTCGAGCGCCTGCCCCGAGGGCGACGTGTAGTTCGCGGCGCCGCCGCCCCAGTGGCAAGTGCCCGATGCGAGCTCGAGCCCGACGTAGCCATTCGGCAGGAGCGAGCGCGCCTGGAGCAAGTAGGCGTCGAGCTCGCTCGGCTGCCACCCGGGCATGACGCCGTCCCAGCCCGGGACGAGAAGGCAATAGGGGGTCAGGTCGAACGGTTGCTGGAGCGACGCGACGATCGCCGGCAGGTGCGCCATCAGCCACGAGTAGCCGTAGGTCCACCCGTTCGGATCGTTGTAGCCGCCCCCGGCGGGAGACTCGCCGTCTCCGGCAAGGAAGATGACCGGTGTGAAGCCGTTCTCGATGGCCTCGACGACGAGCGCCCGGAACGCTGGCAGGTTGCCCGTGAGATCCAGCCCGGGGACGGGGTAGCTGTAGCCTCCGTCGTTCATGTACGCCCAGGAGACCGCCATCCCGATGTGCGTGTCGCCCGCGGCATGCTTGGCCTGATAGACGAGCTTGCGCGACGCGGCGTCCAGGGACGTGATGGCCGGCTCGAACCACGGGATCGCGCCGTACGTCGGCAGCGTCACCGTGAGCCCCTGGAACGTGAGCTTGACGGAGAGCACCCCGGCACGCGTGGGCGCCGCCGGGAAACCAGGGCCGTCCCCAGCGGCATCCTCCGATCCGTCGTGCGCACTTCCGTCCTCCGCCGGTGACGCGTCGCCGTCGTTCCGGGCGTCGGACGTCGTTTCCGGCGAATCGATCGCGCCGTCGTCTCCGGCATCGGGGCTCTCCTGGTCGCCCGCACCGCCGCTGCATGCGAGCGGTAGCACGGCGACACATCCGCAGGTCAGGCACCAACCGAGCCGGCTCATGCACCCGCAGCCTACCCCGGGCGATCGAGGGCCGCTGAACCCGCGGGTCGCGTTGGCGCGCTCATGGAGTCGAATGGCGCGCAAGGTATGCTGGCGGCCATGTCCACGCCCCTCGAGCGCTACGCCGTCATCGGCGACCGCCAGAGCGTCGCGCTGGTGGCGGACGACGGCTCGATCGACTGGCTCTG
>DATBQU010000185.1:0-18280 GCA_036560665.1 Polyangiaceae bacterium | reverse complement strand
CGTCGCTCGCAGAACACTATCTCGCCGGACGGGGAACTGGCACCGGAGGACAGCCGTGAAACCGCGAACAAGAATGCTCGTCGCCTCGCTGGTCGGCGTGGCGATGCTCCTGTGGCCGCTCCTCGCTTTCGCCGACGACGGTGGCTCCGACACGGGTGCGTTCCAGCGCCAGCTCGCCCGTGGCGCCGTGTTCGCCCTGGGCGCCAGCTACGTCTTCGGCCTGGCCACCAGCCTCACCCCGTGCGTCTACCCGATGATCGCCATCACGGTGTCGGTGTTCGGCGCCAAGGAGGCCAAGAGTCGCGTCCAGGGGATGCTGCTGTCGCTCACGTTCGTGCTCGGCATCGTGTGCCTGTTCACCCCCATGGGCATGGTCTCGGCGCTGACCGGCAAGGGCTTCGGGTCCGCGCTCGGCAACCCGTGGGTGGTCGCCGTCATCGCCATCGTCTTCTTCTCCCTGGCGGCGTCGCTGTTCGGCGCGTTCGAGCTGGCGTTGCCGGCGAGCCTCAACAACCGCCTGTCGACGGTCGGCGGCACGGGCTACCGCGGCGCGTTCCTGCTCGGCCTGGTCTGCGGCCTCGTGGCAGCGCCGTGCGTCGGGCCGTTCCTCTTCGGTCTGCTCGGATGGATCTCCACCACGCGCAACGTGGCGCTGGGGTCGGCGGCCATGGCGCTCTACGGACTGGGGCTCGGCACGCTGTTCTTCGTGGTGGGGACGTTCGCGGTCAACCTCCCCAAGGCCGGCGCGTGGATGATGGGGATCAAGTGGATCGGAGGCGTGTGCCTCGCGTACATGGCCCTCGCCTACATCCGCGACGCGCTCCCCAAGGAGACGGTCCACAAGCTGGCCCAGCCTGGCACTCTCTATGGCGCCGTGGGCATCACCGTCCTGCTCGCGGGCCTCGTCCTGGCCGGCATCCACGTGGCGGCCGAGCGGCGCAAGTCGCCCATCGCGCGGCTGTCCAAGCCGACGAAGCTCGCCTCGATCCTCCCCGCCATCGCCGGGATGTTCATGGTGATTACCTGGTATCAGCTCTCGTCGGCCGGGGCGGCCACGGGGTCGGCGACGTCGGCGGAGCTGAAGTGGGAGACGAACGAGTCCAGCGCGGTGGCCAGGGCCGCCGAGGAGCACAAGCCGTTGCTGGTCGACTTCGGGGCGACCTGGTGCGGAGCATGCAAGGAGCTGGACGAGAAGACGTTCCCCGACCCGCACGTGCGCGCCGAGGGGGCTCGCTTCGTTGCGCTTCACGTGGATGCCACCGATGACGAAAACGAGGAAGTGGCCAAGGTCCGGAAGAAGTACGGAGCGACCGAGGGCCTGCCGGTCGTGCTCCTCTTCGGAAGCGACGGCAAGGAAGCGGTCCGCTTCACCGAGTACGTCCCACCCGATCGCTTTGCCGCCGCGCTGGCCAAGGTGCAGTGACCTGCGTCGGGTAGCCGCGCTCGCTGCGCTCGCCGTTCTCGCCGCCTGCTCCTCGCGCTCTCCCGGCGCGCCGGAGACGGCGGTCGTGGTGGGGGTGCAGACCGAGCCGATGAACGGCGCGATCGGCACGCTCCACGTGGTGACCACCCTGGGCGGCGCGCCGAGCACGGACGAGACGATGGCGCCGTCCGCGCTCCCGCACGCGGTGAAGCTCGTGCCGCCGAACGGGGACGCGACGACGCCCGTCGGCGTGCAGATCGAGGGCTACCAGTCGGCCGGCTGGACGGCGCAGTCGAGCGAGCCGCCGGTGCTCGTGCGCACGGCCGAGACGGTCTTCGTCCCGCAGCAGACCGAGCTGTTGCGCGTGCTGCTCCAGAACGAGTGCCTGCTGGCGCTGCCGGGCGGGCCTCCGGGGGCGCCGACGTGCGCCGCTCCGCAGACGTGCATCGGTGGACGCTGCCAGGACGACGGCGTCCCGTCCCAGGGCCTCGAGCCGTACGCGCCGGACTGGGCGACCAGCGCGCCGGACATCTGCAAGCCGGCGAACGCCGGGCCGCCCGCGGTGCAGGTGGGCACGGGGCAGACCGACTACCTGCCGCTGACGAGCGGCCAGCAGGTGACCGCCGAGCAAGGGCCGCAGGGGGGGCACCACATCTGGATCGCGGTGCGCCAGCAGAACCTCAAGCAGGCCGGCTCGACGACGACCATCACCAGCGTCCAGCCCTCGACCGGGCTGGCCGGGCCCAAGATGGCGTTCGTGTTCACCTTCAACCCGGACCAGGGCGGCTTCTGCAAGCTGGCGGGGCTTCGTTACCAGCTGGACCTCGACGGGACCGACTATCACCAGTTCCTCGGCCAGCCCCTCGACGTGACGGTCACCATCGCCGACGCGAGCGGCGCGACCGGCACGGGGGTCGCGCACGTCGACATCGCTCCCACCATCCTCTGCCCCTCCGGTATCCCGGGCTGCTGAGGCCGAGCGCTCACTCCGTAGGCGGCGGCGCCTCGGGCGTCAGCAGCTCGACGCCGCCCCCCGGGGTGGCCTGGTAATACCCGGCGCCCTGAGGGCCGGTGTCGTTCCACATCGACGTGGGGGCCACGATCTCTTCGCCCGCCGCGTTGGTCACGCGCTCCTGGCCGCGGATGTAGTCGTCGAAGTCGCGATCCTGGCGGGACTCCCCGCTCTCGGGTTGATCCCAGCTCGACATCGCGCCGCCCGAGCTCCCGGCGCCCGGAAGATCGGCCGCCGGCGCCGGATGCGGGTAGCTCGCGAGCTGCGCGCGTACGTCGGCCTGCACCTTGGCGATCGCGGAGGGCAGGATCTGCACGGAGGCGATCATCGCCGCCAGGGTCGCCTTCGCCCCTTCCCACTTCTGCGGCGCGGCGGACCACCCCATCGTCAGGCCGGTGCCCTGGCTCACCGAGACGCGGGAGATGCCGTGTGTGCCCGGCCCCTCGAACTCCGCCACGGCGGTGGACCAGCCTGCCGGACTGGGGACCATGCCCGACTGGAGCACGCGTGCCTTGGGGTAGTACTGCGCGAGGTTCTTCTGCAGCGTCACGCCCGCGGGCTCCACGGGGTTGATCCAGAAGCCGAAGCCGGCGCCCTCGGAGCCGTCGGCGGAGACCACGTCGATGCCGTGCTCGTTCTCGTCCTGGATCTTCCAGCCGGCGGGGATCGACATGCTGAAGTAACGCCCTCGGTACGGCCTCAGGGGCTGCACCGGCGCCGATGCCACGGCGCCGGAGGGCTTCGCGGCGTAGCCGAGCTTGGTCACGCGGCTGGCCGGCGGCTTGGCGGGCAGCTTGCCCGTGATGAGCATCTTTCGCTGGTAGCAGGTGAGCACCTGCTTCAGCGTCGGCTCTTCCTTCTCGAAGTCGTCCTTCGGCGCCCAGTAGAGCTTCAGCGTGACGAAGCCGGGCCTCTCGACGACCTGGAGCGGGCCCTTCAGGTCGACGCCGTCGACGTTGGCGAGGATGACCGCGGTGGCGATCTTTCCGGTGGTCTTCTGCTCGGTCAGCTGCGAGGTCCCGCCCTTGCGCGCGATCGAGCGCCCCAGGCCTCTGGCGAACAGCGTCGCCAGGCGCTCGGCCGGGACGTCGCTGCGACGAAGGCGCGCGGGGAACACGAGCGCGCCGGTCATCTCCTTCTCGTCCTTGGCGACGATGATGGTGTCGGTCGAGTAGTCGAGGACCCACCCGGAGGGGTAGCCGATGGTGAAGCCGGAGTACTCGTCCTGGTGGGTGGGGATGGTGCACTTGCCGGTGAATGCGTCCGCCGGCCCGCCCCCGCCGTCGGGAGCGTCCACGTGCGTCCACTGCCCCTCGGTCAGGCCGGAGCCGCCGCCAGAGCCGGCCGGCTTCACCTTCGACCACTCCTCGGCGACCTGCGCCTTGAGCTGCTGATAGCGCTGGCAAGACAGCGCCGCGACGACGACGAGGAGAGCGCACGCCAGAGACGCCTTCTGCATCAGGGGCCGCACGCGATCGGCGTCGCGACCACCTGGAAACCGCTTCCGCCCGACTCGAGGAAGGCCACCGCGCCCTGCCCGCCGGCGGTCACCGCCGCCTGTCCCTGCCCCGCGTTGTTGCCCGCGTTCGAGATCTCCAGCGGCGCGCCGATGGGCGTGCCATCGGGCGACAGGGTGATGGCGCGCACGTCGTGACCGGAGGCCGGGCCTTCGGTCCACACCAGGAGGAACCGTCCGCCGGGCAGCGCGGCGAGCCCGGGCGACATGGCCTGCCCACCCTTGCCTCCCGGGGGGGGCGCGAACGTCGTCGGCGTGCCGGGCGCCTCACCGGCCTGGAAGCGGACCCAGCGAAGGTGCCACGGATCGTCGGACGACGGACGGTCCGACCAGGCCACCAGGATCACGCCGTGGTTCACCGCGATGGCCGGAGAGCCCACGGCGGTGCCGAGGCCCTCGACGCGGGACAGGTTCCCCTTCGGCGCGAGCGCGCTCGTCCCCGCGGCCGTGCCCATCAGGATGGCGCCGCCGCGCCGGAACGCCAGCGCGACGGTGGGCTCGCCCGCGCCCTCCACCGCGCCGCGCAGCGCCTCGATGCCGCCGGGGTCGTCGACCGGCCAAAGCTCCCCGGCCGGGGCGCGTCCGAGCGGAGCCCACGCCACGTGACCGTCGGCGGCGCCGAGCTGAAGGGGCGGATCGGCCAGCACGGTCCGGCGCCCTTGCAGGTGATCGTTCTTGCGGTCGGTGTCGACGACGAGCGACAGCGAGCCCTTCGCGTTCGCCAGGGGGGTCACCCGGTGGACGATCTCGCGCGCGTGGGCCTTCGCCGTGGTGATGGCCGACATCGACGCCGCGTCGAAGCGGACGGCGATGGCGTCGTGATCGGTCGGCGCGAAGCCGAGCGCGAGGTCGTCGCCGAGCCGGACGATCTCGACGCCGGCGGCCACCGTGGCGCCCGGCGCGATGACGTGCGGCGATCCGGCGACGGTGCAGGCGGCCAGCGCGGGCGCGGAGGGCGGCGGCGTCACCGGCGACGATGCACTCGCCCCGGGCAGCGCCCCCGGGGTCGCCGAGGACGACGCGGTCGGACGGTCGCGGGCCTCGTCGCTGCCCCGCCGGACGACGCCCACGATGAGGCCCACCATCCCGATCCCGACCACGAGGCCCGCGCCGGCGACGGCAGGGAGGAACCACTTCGGCCTGGGCTCCTTCCGGAGCGCCGTGCGCACGGCTTCGACGGCCGGGACTCCCACCGTCCGCACCGTCTTGTGGAACGCCACCGCCGCGGGCACGGCCGCGGCGTGCACCTTGCGCGCGATCCTCTCGACCGCCTCGAACATCGGCTGCAGGCCACCTCGAGGCAACCTCGTCACCTCGATGTCGCCGGTCACGGGCGACGGCGGCGACCCCGAGGGAGCCTGGCCGACCGCCGGTGGCCGCGCGGACTGGCCCGGATGCGCGATGGCGGGCTCGCGCAGCAGCGTCACCGCTTCCTGGTCGTGCTGCGCGGGGGGCGGCGGCCAGGCGACGCCCGCGAACAGATCCGGCGGCGTCTCGAGATCGGGCGGCGGCACCGCGTTGCCCTGCGCGTCGGGCGCGGGCGTCGGCGGGGGGCGCGGCAAGAGGTCGAGGTTGGGGGCGGGCGTCGACTTGGGGAGCTCGGGCATCCCGAGCAGCGATCGGTGAGCGTGAGGCACCGGACGTCCGGAGGAGGACTTGGGCACCGGAGGCTTCACCGAGGGCGTGGCGCGGGGGGGCGCGCTGGGTGCTCCCGGGCGGGTCACCACCAGCGGCCCCTTTCCGTCGGGCGGCTCCTCGATCAGCACCGAGCCGCTGAGCTCCTCCGCGTTCTGTGCGGCCGCTTCGCCCGAAGCGTCTGGCAGGAGCAGGGAGCTGCTGATCTCCTCGATGGGGAGCGCGTGGTGCTGCCCGGCTGCCGGCGGGCGGTGCGGGATGCTCGGCGCCACGCGCGCCGCCCCCTCGCCCCACGGCGGCGGCTGGGTCACCGCCTTCGGCGCCATCGCCCCCGTCGCCGGGACGACGATGGGAGGGCGCTCCGCGGACGAGTCGGGATCGCGAGCCTCGCCCGTGGTCGGAGGCACCGAGGAGTCGAGCAGCAGCGTCGATCGCCCCTTGGCCGAGACCCCCGGCTGGGGCGCGACCCCCGGCCGCGTCGGTTTCTCGATCTCGACGGGGCCTCCCGTCTTCGGTCGCCCGAGCCCGACGAACATCTCCGCGGGCGGCGGCGCCGTCTTCATGGGGGCGGTGGTCGGCGGCCTGGGAAGCGCGCCGGCGACGCCCGGTGGCTTCGCCGAAGCGAGGACGCGCTCGGCATCCGCGGTGCTCATCGCCTTCACGTCGAGCGCCGTGGCGGGCTCTTCCTCGTGCGGCCCCTCCTGGGGGGGCAGCTCACGGGTCATCTCCATGTCGCTCGGCCGATCCGCGGGTGGCAGGGCGGGCACGCCGACGACGGTCTTGACGGCGGGCTTCGCCCCGTTGGCCCCGGGGTCGGCCTTGCGGTCGTTGTCTGCGCTCACGGCCCCCAGGATGATACCCCCGTCGCCGGAAAAAGGCCTGCTCTCGCGCGGGGGACCACGCGCCGGCGACCGACCACGGTCAGGTGGCGCTGGCCACGACGGCGGTCTGCACCGCGCGCGCGCCGGCCTCGAGCAGCGTCCGGGCGCAGGCCTCGAGCGTGGCCCCGGTGGTGCGCACGTCGTCCACCAGGAGCACCCGGCGGTCGCGGACGAGCTGGGGTTGACGGGCGCGGAACGCCCCGGCGACGTTGGCCAGGCGCGCCTCGCGATCGAGGATGGCCTGCCGCGGCGTGTCGCGCGCACGAGCGAGCGCGAGCGGAGCGAGAGAGGCCCCGAGCTGCCGCGCGATGCGGCGCGCGACGAGCGCGGACTGGTTGAAGCCCCGTTCGGCGAGGCGCGCGGCGTGCAGCGGGACAGGGACGATCACGACCTCTCGCAGGTCGGGCCGGCGGGGCTCGAGGGCGCGCCACAGCAGGTCACCGAGAGGACGGGCCAGGTCCGGACGCCGCTCGTACTTGAGACGGATGATGGCCCGCGCGACCGCCCCGCCGTAGACGAACGCGGCCGTGGCGTCGCCGTCGAGCTCCGGCGGGCGCTCGATGGTCGATGCGCACGTCGCGCAGAACGCCGCCAGCCGCCCCACGGGGGCGTCGCAGGCGGCGCAGCAAGGCGGCGCGAGCAGGCCGCCGAGAATCTCGAGCGCGACCGAGAGGAGCGAGGAGGCGGTGCTCATGCCCCCTCCTCGGCCGCACCGCCCGCGAAGTTGCGTCAACCCTCGCGCCACTCCTCGGAGGTGACGGCGAAGAGGACGTGGTCCTCCCAGCGGCCGGCGATGCACAGGTAGCGCTGCGCGAGGCCCTCGCGGCGGTACCCGACCTTCTCCAGCACGCGCTGGCTGGAGCCGTTGCCGGGCATCACCGCCGCCTGCACGCGGTGCAGCCCCGCCACGCGGAAGGCGAAGGTGGTCGTGGCGCGGACGGCCTCGGTCATCAGGCCCTTGCCCTGGTGCTCGGCGTCGATCCAGTAGCCGAGATACGCGCTCTGGAACGCGCCGAGGAGCACGCCGCCGAGGGCGATGCGCCCGATGATGCGGTCCTCGTCCTGGCGGAGCGCGATCATCAGGACGTACGCCTGCCCCCGCTTCCACTCCCGTCGGTGGCGCAGGACGGCGCGGGACACGGAGGTGAGCGACGACGGATCCTCTCCCGGGCCGGGGGCCACGCTCCACCGGCGCAGGTGCTCCGCGTTGGTGCGCAGCGCGCGTCGCACCTCCCCCACGTCGACCGTCCGCGGCGCGCGCAGGACGAGCCGATCGGTCACGACGCGCGTCGATATCGACGGCACCTCCCAGGAAGCGGGCGCGTTCATCCCGTGGTCCAGTCATAGTAGCTGGACGGGGTCGACGTCGATCGACGCCCGCACCCCGCGGGGCAGCGTCGAGCGCGCCTCCTCGATGGCGGCCAGGACGGCCCGCAGCGGCGCGCGGTCGGCGGAGCGGAGCATGACGCGAAAGCGAAAGCGATTGCGCACGCGCGCGATCGGCGCCGGCGCCGGCCCCTGGACGTGCACGCTGCCTCTTCGCACGGGCTCGCAGGCCAGCGCGATCCGCGCCAGCGTCTCGCACGCACCGCGCGCCTCTCCTTCGTCGAGCGCGTCGACGCGCACCAGCGCCGCGCGGGTCAGCGGCGGATAGCCGAGCTCGCGGCGATCGCCGAGCTCGCGCGCCAGGAAGGCGTCGACGTCGTGGCGGGCCGCCATGGCGATGGCCGGGTGGTCCGGGTCCCAGGTCTGGACGATGACCCGCCCCGGCGCGTCGCCGCGCCCTGCGCGCCCGGCCACCTGGACCAGGAGCTGGAACGCGCGCTCGCTGGCGCGAAAGTCCGGGATGCTGAGGGCCGCGTCGGCGTTGACCACACCGACCAGCGTGACGTTCGGCAGGTCGTGTCCCTTGGTCACCATCTGGGTGCCCACCAGGATGTCGATCTCGCGCGCGCGCATGCGGGCCAGGATCGCCTCCACCCTCTTGCCGCTGGCGACGTCCCGGTCGAGCCGCGCCACGCGGGCCTCCGGGAACGCGGTCGCCAGCGTCTCCTCGAGCTTCTCGGTCCCCACGCCCTCCAGGGCCAGCGCGTCCGCGCCGCACTTCGCGCAGCGCGAGCCGAGCTGCGCCTCGTAGTCGCAGTAGTGGCAGCGGACGACCAGGGCCCGCTTGTGGAAGGTGAGCGCGACCGAGCACGCGCCGCACGTCGCCACCTGTCCGCACGCCTCGCAGCGCACGCTCGGCGCGAACCCGCGCCGGTTGAGGAAGAGGATGACCTGCTCGCGCGCTCGCAGCGCCTCCTCGATGGCGCGGTACAGCGGCATGCTGATCCGCTTGTCGCCCGTGGGGCCCGCGCCGATGCGGCGCAGGTCGACCACGTCGACGTGCGGCATCGGCTGCGATCGCGCGCGGTCGGGCAGGCGAAGCTTGGTCGCGCGGCCGGCGCGCGCGAGGTGCTCGCTCTCCAGCGACGGCGTCGCGCTCCCGAGCACGCATACGCCGCCGGCCCGGTGCGCTCGCCAGATGGCCATGTCGCGCGCGTGGTAGCGCACGCCCTCCTCCTGCTTGAAGCTCGGATCGTGCTCCTCGTCGACGATCACGAGCCCGAGCGCCCGGACCGGGGCGAAGAGGGCGCTGCGCGCGCCGATGGCGACGTCGACCTCGCCCGAGCGCAGGCGCTGCCACATGGTGTGGCGCTCCCGCGGCGTGAGCGCCGAGTGGAGCACGGCCACGTCGTCCCCGAAGCGCGCGCGAAAGCGGGCCACCAGCTGCGGCGTGAGCGCGATCTCCGGCACCAGGACCACCGAGCCGCGGCGAGCCTCGCGCGCGGCGGCGATGGCGCGCAGGTACACCTCGGTCTTGCCGCTGCCCGTCACGCCGTGCAGGAGGAACGTCGTCGCACGCGGCTCGCTCAGCGCGCTGGCGATGGCGTCGATCGCGGCCGTCTGCGCGGAGGTGGCCTCGTGCGGGGCGTCGCGCGCGGTGGGCTCGGCGAAGAACGGATCGCGCTGCGCCTCGCGCTCCTCCACCGCGACCAGCCCGAGCTCGACCAGCTTCTTGACCGCCGCCCGCGCGTTGCTCCAGCGCTCTTCCAGCTTGGCGATGGGCTCGGCGCCGAGAGCGCGCACGTGGGCCAGCAAGCCGGCGGCCTGTCCCCGCAGCGCGCCCGCCTCCTCCACGCGCGTCGTCGGCGTCACCCATTGCACGCGCCGCGCCCCGAGGCCGCGGACCTCGCCGAAGAGCGACGGCTCGGTCAGCTCGCGCGCCGTGTCGCGGTCGACCGGCGGCAGCGCCAGGCGGACCACCTCGCCGATGGGCGCGAAGTAGTACGCCGCGAGGTCACGCAGGAACGCGAGGAGGTCCTCGGGGACGGCCGGCTCGTCGTCGACCACGCGCGCGACCGGCTTCGCTCCGCGGGGGGGCTCGCCGTCGCGCACGGCGAGGACGACGCCGACGAGGCGGCGGCCGCCGAAGGGGCACACCACCCTCGCCCCCGGTCTGGCGCGGCCGGCGAGCCCCTCGGGGAGCGCGTAGGTGAACGCGCGCGCGATGGGTACGGGCAGCGCGACGTCGGCGAGGAGCACCGCGCAGTCTTAGCAGGACGGCTGCGCTATGGTCATGGCGTGTCCGGACCCTCCGACCGCTACCGCGAGCTCGTCGGGCGGGTCGACGCCTTCTTCGCGCGGGTCCGCGCGCGCCACCCGGGCGAGCTCGCCTGCGCGTCGGGGTGCGACTCGTGCTGCCACGTGCGGCCGGGGGTGACGGGCGTCGAGGCCGACGTGGTCCGCGCCTTCCTGTCGGCGCTCGCCCCGCCCGATCGGGACCGTCTGGTGGCGCGCGCGCGCGGAGCTCGCGGGGATCGCTGCGCCGCCCTCGACGAGGCCGGCCGGTGCGCCATCTACGCGGCTCGGCCCCTCGTCTGCCGATCGCACGGCCTTCCCATCCGTACCCGGGACGCGCGCTCGCTCCCGGTCGTCTCCTCGTGCCACCTGAACTTCGTGGCGCGCGGCCCCGCGGCGGCCGACGCCGACTGCATCCTGGACCAGGAGACGCTCTCGACCGTCCTCTTCGCCATCGACGCCGCTCGCGCGGGCGAGTCCGGCGCCGCCGCCGGCGGGCGCGAGGACCTCGCCGCCGTCATCCGCGACGCAGGAGCACGATGACCGTCGCCGCGAGGGCGACGACGAGCACGAGGAGGATGGCGACCAGCGGAAGGCGGCTTCGCGGGCGCTGCCGCGGCGCGATCGCGAGCGGCGTCGGGAAGGTCGGCGCCGACACGGGGGCCGGGGGCAGCTGCGACGAGGATCGATCGAGGTCGATCGGTCCGAACCCCTCGCTGGGCGCGGCCGTCGGTGCGTGCACGGGAGCCGGCGCAGGGGCGATCGGCTGGATCGGCTGGACCACCAGCGGGGCGCCCTTCTCGAGCGCCGCCACCGCCCGCTCCCGCGCGCGGCGCCGGGCGAGGATCTCCTCGCCGAACGTCTTCTCCAGCCAGTCGCCGAGCTGCAGGGGGCTGGTCATGAGCCGCGCGCTGGCCGCGTACGCCTCGAGCTCGCGCAGCATCGCGGCCGCAGACGCGAAGCGGGTGCCCCGGTCGCGCGCGAGCGCCATCCTGGCGATGGTCTGCAGCTTGGCTTCCTGGGGCAGCCCCTGCGACGGCAGGTCCGGCACCTCGCCGCGCCGGGCCTGCTCGATCAGCGCGTCGCGCCCCTCGCCGCCCTTGTAGAGCCGCCTGCCGGCCGCCAGCTCCCACAGGACGATCCCCGCCGCGAAGACGTCGGCCCGCGCGTCGATCGGCTCGCCTCGCGCGTGCTCCGGGCTCATGTACCCGGCCTTGCCGCGGATGGCCTCGTCCAGCTCGTGCGCCGCCGCGCCGCCCGCGATCATGTCGTTCGCGCGCGCGATGCCGAAGTCGCACACCTTGACCTCGCCGTCGAAGGACACCAGCAGGTTCGACGGGGAGACGTCGCGGTGCACGATGCCCAGCGACTTGCCGTCGTCGTCCATGCGGCGGTGGGCGTAGTCGAGCCCGCGCAACGCCTCGCGCACCACGTGGACCGCCAGCTCGAAGGGCAGGGGCACCTTCGCGCGCGAGCAGCGACGCAGAAGATCGTTCAGGTCGAACCCTTCCACGTACTCCATGGCGATGAAGAGCCGCTCGTCCTCCCGACCCAGGTCGAACACCTGCACCACGTTGGCGTGATTCAGACGCGCGGCGAGCTTGGCCTCGTGGACGAGCATCTCGCTGAACCGAGGGTCGCCGGCGAGCCCCGGGAGGATCTGCTTGACCACGCACAGGCGCGTGGCGCCGAGCTCGGTCTTCTGCCGGGCCAGGTAGATCTCCGCCATCCCTCCCTTTCCGATGAAATCGAAGAGGGCGTAGCGACCGAACGTGCGCGGCAGTCGGTTCGCAGCGGCGGAGAGGACGGCCGACATCGGGGGAGGCCCCCTGTCTCCCCCGGAGCGCGCGCACGGTCAAGTTGTGGACGCACGGTCGAGCGAAGATCTAGTGGGGCGGCGGCGGCCAGTGGCTCGGGATGGGGGGCAGATTGGAGGGGAGCACCGAGGGGAAGCCCGACGGGATGGGCGGCAGCGTGCTCGGGAAGCCCGAGGGGATGGGCCAGGCGCCCCCGTCCAGCATCACCGGTGCGCCGCCGTCGACGGGGTGAACCGGCAGCGGGTGGGGCGCGGGACCCGGGCTGGGCGCCGCGGTGGGGCCGCTCGAGGCGGTGGCGGTCTGCGACGGCGTGGTCGTCGCCGCAGCCGCCGCGGTGGCGCTCGGCGCGGCGTCGGCGCCGCCCTTCTGGGGGAGGTTGCATGCGAACACGGCGAGAGGTGCGCACGCCGTCGCCGCGAGCGCGGCGAGCCGACCCAGCGTTCGTTTCGTCATCGTGGGCGCGAGCTTATCGCAGTCGTCGAGCGGGGAGCACATCGACGTCGTCCCGGGGCATAATGTGGGCATGTCCCCCGGCGCCGCGACCCGCCGCCCCCGTCGTGGCCCGGCTCCCGATACGAAGCGCGTGGTCGCCTCGTTCGCGGCGGGGATGCTGGCTGCGGTGCTGGGCGTGGCGTGCGGCCTCGACAAGCAGGGCCTCGACGACGCGATCGACGGGAGCGCCGTCGACGACGCGGGCCCCGATCTCGATGCGCCCGTGTTCGGCCCGGACGCGCCCGCGGAGGGGACGGACGCGGTCTCGTCCGACGTGATCCTGGCCGACAGCGGTGTCGCCGAGACCGGCGACGGTCCCCCGGTCGACGGCACGGGACCGCCGCCGGACGCGGGCTGCCCGGGGCTCTGGTGCAACGGCCAGTGCACGAGCGCGGCCGATTGCCGGGGATGCAGCGGCGCCCCGATCCTGTGCCGTGCGACCGGCACGTGCGGCGCGGACTGCGTCTCCTGCGGCGACCCGGTCGAGTGCTTCGTCTGCGACATCAACCACCAGAACCCGCTCGGCACCTGCGAGCCCAACGACCCGGGCAGCTACTGCCTGTCCGACAACTACGCCGGCGTCTACCTCGACGGTGGCCAGGGCTATCACTGCGGCTGCGGCACGACACCCGACTGCCCCGGCGGCGACCAGGTGTGCCTCTACAACGTCACCGCCGCGACGAACACGTGCTTCACCTGCGGCGAGGCGCAGGTCCCCACGCAGGGGGCGATGTGCAAGAGCGGCGGGCACTGCAACGTCCCCAAGGCCCACTGCAACTGAGCGGCCATGGGCCCGGAGATGCTCATCCTGGGCGCGGTGGTCGCGGCGCTCGGCGTCGCCGGAGCGTCGCGCAAGCGGCAACGCGAGATCCTCGTCGCCTGGCGGCGCGGCCACGCCGAGCTCGTGGCCGGGCGCTACGCCGAGGCCGAGGCCAGCTTCCGGTCGACGCTGGCGCTGGCCGAGCGGCGCTTCGGCAGCGAACACTGGCGCACCGCGCTCCACGTCAACGCCCTGGCGCAGGCGCTGCTGGCCCAGAAGAGGCTCGACGACGCCGCGCCGCTGGTCGCGCGCGCCATGGCGCTGCACGAGCGCTGGATCCCCCTGCCGCATCCCGAGCTCGCCGTCGTGCTGGTGGGGGCGGCGGCGTACGAGAACGCGCGCGGCGACGACGGGCGAGCGCTCGAGCTCGTGGCGCGGGCGCGCCGCGAGGCGAAGGGCAACGTGACGGTGCGGGCCATCGTCGAGCGCACGCTGGCGAGGATGGAGGCCGGCTCCGGGCACCCCGAGGCGGCGGCGGAGGCCCTGGCGCGCATCCCGGTCGATCGCCTCGAGCCGCGCGACGTTCGATCCCTGGCCAGCTCGGGGCTGGCGCGGATGCGCGCGGGCGACGCCGCGCGCGCGGTGCGCTGCTTCCTCTCGGCGCACGCCGTGGCCGAGCGCGACTCCCCCGGCGAGTTCAGCGAGGCGTTCTTCGGCGGCCTGCTGGGCGAGGCCCTCGCGCGCTGCGGTCGCGACGACGAGGCGTCGCGCGTGCTCGAGCAGTCGCTGGTGGATCACGACGCCGTGGTCGGCGAGCACCACCCGGCCGCGGCCCGGCTGCTGGTCGAGCTGGCCGAGGTCCGGCTGCGCCTCGGCGACGCGGCCGGAGCGAAGACGGCGTGCGACCGCGTGCTCGCGCTCCCGGCGCCGGGCGAGGTGCGCGCGGACGATCCGTACCGGGCCGGCGCCACGGTGGGCGATCCCCTCGACGACGAGCGCGCTCGCGCGCGCGCGCTGCTGGCGCGGCTCGGCGCGCCCCCGCGGTGAGGGTGGGCCCGAGGCGGGGCTGCTATCGTGTCGGCCGATGGGGTCGGCGCAGCCGCTGAAGCTCGAGCGCACCCGCGCCGCCGCGCCGCGGGGGTTCGTCCGGGACGACGCGCGCTCGCACGGCGATCCGCGCAGCGACGACGCGCTCGTCCAGGGGGACAACCTGCAGGTCATGCGCCGCCTCGGGCGCGCCGGGTTTGCCGGGCGCTTCCGCTGCATCTACCTCGACCCGCCCTACAACTCCGGCCGCCGGTTCGCCGAGTACGACGACGCGCTCGACCCGGCGGCGTGGCGCGCGATGATGAGCGAGCGGCTCGAGGCGGCGCGCGGTCTGCTCGCCGACGACGGCGCCGTCTTCGTCGAGATCGACGACACCGAGCTCGGCCCCCTCCAGGTCGCCATGGACGGCGTCTTCGGCCGCGAGCAGCGAGTCTCGACCATCACCGTCGTGCGCAGCGCAGCCACCGGGCACAAGGCGATCAACCGCGGACCGGTGAACGTGACGGACTTCGTCCTCGTCTACGCCCGGGATCGCGCGCGCTGGCGGTGCAACGCGCTGGTCCGCGAGCGCGCCGGCTACGACGCCGCCTACTCCACCTGGCTGGAGAACCCGGCCGACCCCTGCGACCAGTGGCGCTTCGTGCCGCTGGCGTCGCACGTGCGGCGCGTGCTCGGGGCGGCGACGACCCGGCGCGACATCGAGCGCTACGCGCTGGACCGGGCCGAGCACGTGGTCCGCTTCGCCCAGCCCCGCTACGAGGCGGTGAGCCGCGAGGCCCGCGCCCTCATCGACCGCTCCCGCCGGGAGCCGCAGCGGGTGCTGGTGCTGAACCGGGCCCGGCGCAAGGACCTGGTGCTGCGCGGAGGCAACCGGCTGCTGTTTCTCGCGGACAAGGTGGTGGGGCGTGGCCGGCAGCGGCGCCTGGTGGAGCCGCTCACCAACGTGTGGGACGACGTCCCGTTCCAGGGGATCGCGCGCGAAGGGGGAGCGCGCTTCGTGCGGAACAAGAAGCCCGAGAAGCTCCTGGCCCGCATCCTCGCGCTCTCGACCGACCCGGGCGACTGGGTGCTCGATCCCTTCCTCGGCAGCGGCACCACCGCGGCCGTCGCGCACAAGATGGGGCGGCGCTGGGTGGGCATCGAGCGCGGCGAGCACTTCGACGCGCTGTGCCTGCCCCGGCTGCGCCGCGTCGTCGACGGGCAGGACGCGACCGGGGTCACCCGGGCGTTCGGATGGAAGGGCGGCGGAGGCTTCCATGTCTGGACGTAGCTTGATCCTGGTGGCGCTCCTCGCCGCCTGCGGTCGCAGCGACGCGAGCGCCGCCGCGACGGCCGCCGCGTCGGCCTCGGCCGGCGACCTCGACTCGACTTCGCCCGCGCCGTCCGGCGGCGCCTCGGCGGCGGCAGCTCCCGACTCGGCACCCGACGCGCCCTGGCCCTCGCTGGTTCGCGACGAGCAGTGGGACGCCGCCTGGCGCGCGCTCGAGGCGCTTCCGGAGGCCGAGCGGGCGCCCGCCGAGGTCCGCTACGTGCGCGCGCGCGTCGCCCTGGCACGCGGCGAGGCGGGGACGGCCCTTCCGCTGCTCGACGGCCTGGAGACGGCGCTGCCGCTCCTGGCCGACGACGTCGCGCGGCGCCGCGCCGAGGCGATGCTGTCGGTGGGCCCTTTCGCGGACGCCGGCGCCTGGTTCGCCGCGCGCGCGACGCCGGCCGCGCAGCTCGACGCGGCGCGGGCCTTCGAGAAGGCGAAGGACGCGAAGCGAGCGAGGGCGGCGACCGACCGCGTGCTCGGGGCCGAGAAGCGGACGCGCGCGCAGGAGGCCGAGGCGCGGGCGCTGCGGGTGCGCCTGGAGGAGACCCCCGGCGACCCCGAGCGCGCCGACGCGCGCTGGCTGGCCACGCAGGGCGCCGATCAGCCGGCGGCGGCGGACGCGCTCGCGCTCGTCGCCCGGGTGGACCCGGCCCATCCGCTCACCGCGCAGGAGCTGATGGTGCGCGCCCGCGTGCTCTCCGACGCCGGGCGGATCGACGACGCGCTGCACTCCATCGATCTCGCCGGAGGGGCTCCCGGCGCCGGCGCGCTCACCAACCTGGATCGCGCGCGCGCGCGAGGTATGGCCCTCTACCACGCGCGCGGCCGCTGGAGCGAGGCGGCCAAGGTCCTCACCGAGTGCGCGGGTGCGGGCGGAGCGCACGCCGCGGAGGACGCGTTCCACGCGGCGCGGGCGCTCTCGCGCGCCGACCACGACGAGGAGGCGGAGCGCGGCTACGAGGACGTGGAGCACCGCTTCCCCAAGACCACCTGGGCCGAGCAGGCGGCCTTCTTCGTGCCGTACCTGCACATGCTGCACGGCGAGTGGAAGGAGTGCGCCCGTGGCTTCGACGCGTATCTCCACGCGCACGCGAGCGGCGAGGAGGCCCGCGACGCGCGACGCGACGGCGCGCTCTGCAAGCTGCTCGAAGGGGACGTCAAGGGAGCGCGGGCGACCTTCGAGCACCTGGTGGAGGACGAGCCCGACCCCATCGTGAGCGCGCGCATGGCGGACCTCGCGGCGCTGGCGGCGCTGCGTGACGGCGACCGGACGCACGCCGTGGCGCGGTGGACCGACGTCGCGCGCTCGCGCCCGCTCTCGTGGCCGGCGCTCGTCGCGCGGGCGCGGCTGGCGGAGGCGGGGGCCCCGGTGCCGCCGGCCATCGATCCCGCCGAGTCGCCGCAGGAGGCGCTCGCGCCGCTGCCCGTGGTGGTGCCGCCCCCGGCCGACCTGCTGCATCGCATCGGCCTCGACGCCGACGCCGAGGCGGCCTTGCGCGAGCGGGAAGGGGCGGTCACGAGCGGCGCGGGCGGGCGCGCGCCCGAGGCGCTGTGCGCGGCGTACGGCGAGCTCGGTCGCGCGCGGCGCCGCTACCAGATCGCGCAGGCGCTGCCGTCGTCTCTCTTCGCCGCCGCGCCGGGCTCGCGCACGCGGTGGGCGTGGGAGTGCGAGTTTCCATCGCCCTACGCCGACGTCGTGAGCGCCGCCGAGACCAGCGAGAAGCTGCCGCCGGGGCTGCTCTGGGCGGTGATGCGCCAGGAGAGCGGGTTCGATCCCGACGCCGTGTCGCCGGCGCGCGCGGTCGGGCTGATGCAGCTCTTGCCGGAGACGGCGCGCCCGGTGGCGGAGGAGCTGGCGTTGCCGCACGACGACGCGCGGCTGACGAGCCCGCCGTACGCGATCCGCGTGGGGGCACGCTACCTGCGCAAGCTGCTCGACGAGTTCCACGGGGAGGCGGCGCTCGCGGTGGCCGCTTACAACGGGGGGGCGGAGTCGGTGCAGCGGTGGGTGTCGCGCGCGCCGGGGATGCAGATGGACACGTTCGTGGAGCGGATCCCGTTCAAGGAGACGCGGGATTACGTCGCGCGCGTGATGGGGAATCTCGCGAGGTACGGGTACATGGCGGGGGGGGAGGGCGGGGTGCCCGTGGTGGAGCTGGAGGTGAAGCGCTGAGCGCGGGCGTGGGCGTGGGCGCGGGCGCGGGCGCGCGTCGAACCGACGGTCTCCGCCGCTCGGGTGGCGATTTTCCCGTCGTGCTCGTGCGCGACGGGGGCGCGAAGACGCCTCGCGCGCGGTGCGGGAGGCAATCAGGAGAAAGCGCAATGCTCAGGATTCACGATGACATGCTCGTTGCCATTCGGATGATGCGGCCGATGATCGAGGCGATCGAGCGGCGGGATGCGGACCTGGCGCGGCAACTGAGGCGGGCTGCGAGCAGCGTCACGCTCAACATCGCCGAGGGCAGCGGGTCGTTCGGGGGGGTGCGCAGGGCGAGGTACCGGACCGCGCTCGGTTCGGCGCGGGAAACGATCTCGTGCCTGCGGACGGGCGAGGCGTTCGGGTACGTCGAGGCCATGTCGCAGCCGCTCGTCAGCACGATGAATCGCGTGATCGGCACGCTCGTGCGGGTCACTACCTGATTCCTGCTTGCACTCGCTCCGCGCTCGCACAATGGACACAGCGCGCGGGCGCGGGCGCGGGCGCGGGCGCGACTATCGTGGCGGGATCTGCTTACCGTCCGGATCGACCGTGCTCGAAGGCGGC
>DATBQU010000184.1:0-3072 GCA_036560665.1 Polyangiaceae bacterium | reverse complement strand
AAGGGCTCTACCAGAATACAGGGCTCGTCCAGGTCACGCCGGGCACCACGTTCACCCTCGAGAACGGCATCCAGGCCAAGCTCGACGTCGTCTCCGGCCAGTCCCTTCAGGTGGGCGACGCCTGGGTGTTCGCGGCGCGCGTCGCGACGGGCAACGTCGACATCTTGACCTCGGCGCCGCCCATCGCCGTGCGCCACCACTACGCCTCGCTCGGCACGTTCTCCGGGCTCGGCGGCGCG
Organism: Polyangiaceae bacterium; assembly: GCA_036560665.1. Classification (GTDB taxonomy): domain Bacteria; phylum Myxococcota_A; class Polyangia; order Polyangiales; family Polyangiaceae; genus Palsa-1150. Next base: position 2,833 of record DATBQU010000184.1, on the reverse strand, counting down.
ACCCCGCCGACGTTCTCGGACTGCCGCGTGCTCTGGCCGCCCATGGGCCAGGGGGAGGACTGCGCGTGCACCGTCTGCGTGGACGCCGCGGACCACAACGCGGGCACGGCGACGATCCAGCAGGCCATCAACACGGTCATCAAGGGGGGCGGCGGCGCCGTTTGCCTCGGACCGGGCACCTTCAACCTGGCCACGGCGCTCACAGTTGCGGGGGCCTCGGGCGTGACGATCCGCGGGCTCGGGAGCGCCACCGTCCTGGCCTCCACGGCGCAAGCCGCGATCGCGGTCGTCGGCTCGGTCTGGACGACGATCTCGGACGTGACGATCACCTGCGCCCCCACGCAGTCGACGGGCCCCATCGTGGGCGTCGGCTTCACCAACTGCATCCTGGCCGCCGTCGAGCGCGCGGCCGTCTTCGTGCAGACGCCCGCGAACAGCAAGGGCGCCTTCGGGGTCGCTGTGGGGATGACGGGCGTGCTCGCCGACATCACGGTGCGCATGAACGAGGCGGCGTCGGATTACGGAGTGCTCCTCCTCGACGTCCAGGAGCGAGCGGGCCTCGCGCCAGACCAGGCGAAGTACGCGGGAAAGGGTGCCGTGTCCAATCTCCGCGTCGAGGACAACCTCTTCTACGCGACGACGTGGGGCGTCGCGATCGGCGGGACGGTGGCCGCCGAGGCGGTGTCGATCGCCCGCAACGTCATCACCTCCGCCGTGGGCGGCATCGCGTTCTCCGGCGCGGCCGTGACCCCGGTGCAGATCGCCGGCAACGTCGTGGGCGCCGGCGCCCTCGGGCTCGAGCTGCTGTCCGACGACTTCGCGGTCTACGACAACGTCGTCGTCGGCGCGCGCACGGCGACGTCCACCGTCCCGTACGTGGGCATCAACGTGGGGGCCGCGCCCAGCGAGGGCCAGGTGCGCGGCGCCATCGAGCGAAACCGCGTCACGAACTTCGTCGGCGGCGTGGGCATCACCGTGAACGCCGACGCCTCGCACCTCACCGTCCGCGACAACACGATCGACCAGGCCGACGGCGGCTTCGTGATGGCCGACACCGCGACCGCCGACGACCTGCTCCTCGAGGGCAACGAGCTCGCGAGCATCGGAGCGACGAGCACCACGACGTCGCTCGAGAACGGGTTCTCCGGCATCGTCGTCGTGGGCGCGACGCGCGCGGTCGTCCGCGGCAACACGCTGACGAACATAGGCACCGCCAACACCCAGGGCGTCCTCGTCACCGGCATCGCCGTCTCGCAGCCCTCGGTCGCGAGCATCACCGACAACGAGCTCCGCGGCATCGGCTCCAGCACCATCACCACCGGCCAGACGTACGGCATTCGCGTCCTGGGGCCGTTCGGCGATGCGCGCATCGTCGGCAACCGCGTCCAGCCCACGGTGCCGAGCGCGGCAGCCTCGGCGAGCATGGTCTTCAGCGGCATCTCGATCACCAACCCGCGGCGTCGCCTCTATCCAGGCCTCTCCGGCGCGGAGCTCGACCTGTCGCCTCAGCTGCTCGCGGGGGTCGGCGCCGTCGCGGGCGGGGCAGCGTCGCCTCCAGCGGCGCAGATGATGTCCCTCGCGCTCTCGCCCGGCGCGCTCGCGGCAGTCGGCGGCGGCGCGCCCACCGCCAACCAGCCCCCTGCGTCTCCACCGGCTGCGCCTCCTGCCGCACCTCCCACCGCTCCCGCTGCGACCATCACCCAGGCCGGCGTCAACCCCGTGCTGTTCCAGCTCAACACGTCGGCGAGCTCGGCGGCCGATGCGTCCGCGCTCACCGCGCGCAAGTCGCTCGGCGCGTTCCTCGGCGATCTCTCGCTCACTACCGGCGGTGACGCGACCATCATCGCGTCGGCCAACCAGCAGAGCGCGGACGTCTCGGGCAACGTGGTCGACGTCGTGCCGAGCGTCTTGGCGCTCATCCAGACGGACGTCGTCGGCTCGTGCCTGCTCCGCGGCAACCGCGCCACACTGACGAGCGCCAGCTCCTCGGCCACGCCCACCAAGGCGCCCGGGTCGACGACACCAGTGCCGGCGGTCAGCGCGTACGCGACGGTGCTCATCGCCAGCGACAACTTCGTCAACGCGTACGCGGGGGTCACCGGCTTGGCCTTGTGGGGTACGGCCAAGGCGACCGTGCTCGGCAACATCAGTACGTCGGGCATCACCCTCGGCGGCAGTGCGCTCGGCGCGCCCTGGAACACACTCAACGGAGGCTGAAAATGACCCAGAAGAACCCCCCTGGGGGGACCCCGACCAACCCCACCGCGCCCGCGGCTCCGCCGGCAGCCCCGCCTCCTGCGAATCCTCCGGCCGCTCCGCCTCCGGCTGCGGCGAACCCTCCACCCGCGGCTCCACCGGCGCCCCCTCCCGCCGCCCCTCCTCCGGCGCCCGCGGTGGCTCCGGCGCTGCGGCTCGATCCCGTCGTGACCGCGGGTGCCGCCCGCATCGCGGCGGTGCTCACGCGGGCGCAAGCCCTCTACACGGCGGGCGCCACCTACTCGAAGTCCAAGGCGACCACGGCGCAGGGGCTGCTCACCGCGCAAGCCATCAATTCGGCCACGTCGCAGAGCGCGGCGCTCGGGGCGAGGATGCAGATGGCGAGCAACGCCGCGACCACTGCTTCGACCTCGGCGGTCGCCAACCTCGCGGCCGCCAACACATCGTTCGCTTCGTTCACGGCCTCGCTCGCCGCGTTCCAGGCGACAAAGAGCGGCTGAGCTCGCGCCGGGGGTCGGGGGCGAGGTATCGGTTTCCGGCGAGGGAGACCTGTGCGCTCCGTGTCGTATGAGGGATCCATGGCGGCCTGGCCTCGTTCTTTCGCTCCTGCGTTTCT
>DATBQU010000183.1:0-19377 GCA_036560665.1 Polyangiaceae bacterium | reverse complement strand
CCACGTCGCGCCGTCGTGCGTCGCCGGCCCGCCGTCGTCCGACGTCCCGTCGCCTCCGGCCCCGTTGCCGGCGTCGCTGCCGCATCCGATCATCGCGTTCGGGAGGAGGGAGCTGCCGAGGACGAAGAGAAGCGTCTTGGTGGCGCGCATGAGTCGGCGGTAGTCCCCGGCTCCACGGCCGTCAATCGAGTAGAAAAGTGCGGTTTGTAATGGGGAATCAGCTCGGGGCATTTATCTCGTGCACGCGGAAAGCGGTGCGCTCGTGCGGTCAATATCCCACCCGCATGACACTGAGCCTGGGCAACCACTGTCTGACGCGACGATCAGGGGCGCGATGTCGGTGGTCTCGAGTTCCTCGCGGCGATCGCGAGCAAACGAGGCGCGGTACGCTCGTTGCGAAGGCGAGGCTGCATGCGGGGGCAACGCTTCGCGTGGGGCGCCGCGATGGGCGCGGCGCTGGTCTTCGGCTGCTCGTCGTCGAACGACAGCGGCGTCCTCGGGAACGGGCAGTTCCGCTATCTGTGCGGCTCGCTCCTGGGCGACGCCGCCTGCACCGGCGCGGGCTCGCTCTCGTCGGAGGTCGACCTGCCATCGGTCATCGCCGTGGGCGCCACCTTCCAGATCGGCTACGCGCCGAACAACGGGAGCGGCGGCACCGTGGAGGGAGCCAACGGATACGAGATCGTCCCGGCGTCGGACGAGCTCGCGCTGGCGAGCGGCAACACCATCGTCGCGCAGGAGGGCGGCTACGTGGCGCTGCTGGCTCGCCATGCAGGCAACGCCGACGTGGACGACTTCGTTCACCTCCGGCTTTCGGCCATCCAGACGCTGCAGGCCAGTCCGTCGTCTCTTACGCTCGTCGCGGGCGAGTCACAGGCAGTGGTCCTCGCCGCACACGACGCGCGGGGCGCTCCGCTGGCCGGGCAGCTCGCGTGCGTCTGGCAAATGACGAGCGGCGCCGGGACGGTCGCTCTCCCCGGTACGCCTTCGACCGGGCGGGTCTCGGTCCAGGGCGTGTCCGGCGGGACCGCGACGCTGCGCGCGACGTGCGGCGCGGCGAGCGTCGACGTCCCGGTGACGGTGAGCGGCAGCGGCGCGCTCGACGGAGGGACCGATGGCTAGATACAGGATGGGGCTCTCGCTGGTGCTCCTCGCGGCGGTCGCGGGCTGCTCCGGGATCGACCACGCGACGCTCGACGGCGTGACCACCATGCCCGACGACTCCACGCTCTCGAATCACGGCGGGACGATGCACGCCGGCATCGCCACCGGCTTCACCCCCAGGGTGTGGACCCACGACTTCTGGGGGACGCACGAGCAGTCCAGCGGGATCGACGTGCAGACCTCGGACGCGACGGTGCTGCGCGTCGCCCACGTGACGGGCGACAAGCGCGTGGTGGTCTGGGCGGCGGGCGAGGGCAGCGCGACGCTGACGGTCACGCTCGACGGGAGCCCGGCGATGAACGTCCCCGTCATGGTGACCCAGCCCGCTCCCTAGAGGTCGAAGATCTTGCCGGGATTGAGGAGGTTGCCCGGATCGAGGGCCGTCTTGACGCCCTTCATGGTCGCGATCTCGGTCGCCGAGCGGGTCCAGCCCAGCCAGGCCTTCTTCAGCAGACCGATCCCGTGCTCGGCGCTCACGCTGCCCGCATTCTTCCTCACCAGATCGAAGAGATCGCGGTCCGCCTCCTCGACCCTGGCCAGGAACCGCGCCTTGTCCATGCCCTCGGGCTTCATCACGTTGACGTGGAGGTTGCCGTCACCGACGTGGCCGAAGAGGCAGACCTCCCAGCCCGGGTAGCGGCGCTCGAACACGTCCCCCAGCTCCGCGCAGAAGACCTCGAGCGCGGCGATGGGGAGCGCCACGTCGTTCTTGTGCGGGAAGCCCGTCGCCGAGAGCGACTCGCTGATCGACTCGCGGAGGGCCCACAGATCGCGCGACTCGCCTCCGTGCTGGGCGAGGACGCCGTCCTTCACCACGCCGCGCTCGAGGAGTGACTGCACCCACGCCTCGAGCGGCTCGCGCTCGGCGTCCTCGAGCTCGACGAGGACGTAGTGGCTCGCCGGCGAGTCGAGCGGCGCCCGCAGCTTGCGGTGCGACAGCACGCGCGTCAGGCACGCGTCGGTGAACATCTCGTAGGCAGACAGGACGAAGCCCGACGCACGCGTCTCGCGGAAAAGGCGCACCACGCCGGCCAGATCGTCCACCGCGACGAGGAGCACGTCGAGGTGGCGCGGAACCCGGGCGAGCTTGAGCGTCGCCTCGGTGACGACGCCGAGCGTGCCCTCGCTGCCGATGAAGAGCTGGCGCAAGTCGAGGCCGGTGTTGTTCTTCTCGAGGGCGCCGTTGAGCTCGAGCACCTCGCCGCTCGCGAGGACGACCTGGAGCCCCAGCACCCAGTTTCGTGTGAGCCCCCAGCGGATGACCTTCACGCCGCCGGCGTTGGTGGAGATGTTGCCGCCGACCGTGCTCGAGCCCTTGGAGGCGAAGTCGACCGGCCAGGTGAGGCCATGCCCGGCGCAGTGCTCGTGGACGGCCTGGGTGACCGCGCCGGCCTGCACGCGCACGGTGGAGCCCAGGGGGTCGACCGGGTGCATGGCCCGCATGCGCGCGAGCGACAGGACGAGCTCGCCGTGGGCGGCGACGGCGCCCCCGGCCAGACCCGTGCGCCCCCCCGAAGGGACGACGGCGACGCCGTGAGCGGCGCAGAGACGCAGCACGCGCGACACCTCCTCGGCGCTGCGGGGGAACGCCACCGCGCACGGCGCCGGCTCGACGACGCGCGTCCAGTCGCGGCCGTACTCGGCGAGCTCGGCAGCGTCGCGCGTCGCGAAGTCGGCCGGAAAGTCGCGCGCGAGCGCGTCGAAGAAGGGCGGGGGAGGGCCCATGGCAGAGCGGACTAGTGCGCGCGGGGCAGCGGGGCAAGCCGGGGGGACAGTATGCTCGTCATCGAGCCCGTGCCCGCCGCCCAGCCGCACGAAGACCTGCCGACCGTCGCCGAGCCCGCGACCGCGAGCGCCCGCACGCTGTCGTCGGGCACCGTGCCTCCCGCGAGCGGTCGCGAGGGTCCCGCGTCGGGCGGCGCCAGCGGCGGCACAAGCGCGACCGCTCTCGTCGCGTTGCACGGCGAAGAGGCAGCCCGGACCAGCAGCTTCGGCCGCGCGATGGCGCTCATCGCCGGGTGCGGGCTGCTGGTGCATCTCACGCTGTACCACGGCGGCGTGCCGATCTTGCGGCACGGGATGACGGCGTCGCTCGTGGTCATGGTGATCGCGGGCCTCGCCGTCTCGCGCGTCGCCCGCGACCCCGCCCGCTACACCACCCGCGTCACCATCGTCTTCGGGATGGTGGCGCTCTCGACCATGTTCGTGGTCGAGCTGTATCTCGGCGTCTACTCGCCGTTCCCGTGCATCGTCGCGCTGGGGTTGTCGATCTTCGGGCTGGTCGACGAGACTCGGGTCGTCGTCCCCCTCTGCATCGCGGCGTGCGCGACGTACTTCGTCGTCGCCTCTCTCATCGCCTTCGGGGTGATGGACGACCCCGGCCTCTTCGCGCCGGCTCATCCGACCAGGGGCGAGCGGATGGGGATGGTGACGATGGTGATGGCCGTGTATGCCGCGGCGCTCTGGCAAGCGCGGATGAGCCGCCGGGCGACGCGCGAGGCGATCGAGCGATCCAACCGCGCCGTTCTCTCGGCGCAGCAGCGCGAGGCGCTGCTCGCCGAGGCCCACCGGCAGATCGACGCGGCGCTGCAGGCCGGCGCGGGCAAGCACGGGCGCTGGACGGGCTCGACGGTCGGCAGCTTCCAGCTGGGCTCCGTCGTCGGCCGGGGGGCGATGGGCGAGGTGTATGCGGCGGTGCACGTGACGACCGGGGCCCCGGCGGCGGTGAAGCTCCTGCATCCGCGGGTGCTGGCCGACGGCTCGATCGTGAAGCGATTCCTGCGCGAAGCGGAGATCGCGAGCAAGCTGCGCGTGCCGAACGTGGTCGAGCTGCTGGAGACGGGCCTGGGGGCGGACGGAGCCCCGTACCTCGCCATGGAGCTGCTCGAGGGGCACGACCTCGCCTGGCACCTGCGGCAGCGCAGGCGGCTGCCGCTGGCCGAGACGGTGGCGATGGTGGAGCAGATCGCCCAGGGGCTCCAGGCGGCGCACGAGGTGGGCATCGTCCACCGCGACCTCAAGCCGCAGAACCTGCTGCTGCACGAGCGGCCGAGGGCGCCGGTGTGGAAGATCCTCGACTTCGGGGTCTCCAAGCTGCGCCACGACGGCGGGGCGCCGGGCGGCACGCTGACGGAAGGGGGCGCGATCCTCGGCACCCCCGGGTACATCGCGCCCGAGCAGCTGCGGACCGGCTCGACCGACGCGCGGGCCGATCTGTTCGCCCTCGGCGCGGTGACCTACCGCGCGCTGACGGGCCAGCCCGCGTTCAGCGGGAGCGACATGAAGGTGCTGTTCGAGGTGGTCTACAAGCAGCCGACGGCGCCGAGCGATCTCGTGCCCAGCCTGCCGCGCGACGTGGACCGGGTGCTGGCGATCGCGCTGGCGAAGCGGCCGGAGGACCGCTTCGGCGAGGCCCTCGAGCTCGCCGAGGCGCTGCGCGCAGCGAGCCGGGCGGAGCTGCCCCCCGCGCTCTCGGCGCGGGCCGACGCGCTGACGAGCGCCCTTCCGTGGGGCAAGACGCGGTAGACGCGGGGAGTTGCCCCGCGGCGCCCCGCCCGTGGTAACGCGCTGGTTCGTGGGAGCAAGGCGGTCGCTTCTGCTGCTGGCCGTGGCGTCGTGCGCCCGGCACGACGCCCCGGCGCCCGCGGACCCGCAACCGCCCCCCGCCGCGAGCGCGAGCGCCGCTCCGGCGCCGAGCGCGAGCGCCGATTCGCCGTTCTCGGTGGCGGCCGTCGGCGCACCGGACGACACCGCGCGGTTTCCGGTGAAGCTGGCGGCCCTCTCGTGGGAGACGCGCGTCCTCGAGCAGCCCGGCGCTTCGAGCAAGGTGCTCGGGTACCTGCGGGCGGGCGCCGTCGTGGCGGCCGCGGGGGAGGCGACGCGCGGCGACGGTTGCCGCGGCGAGTGGCGCGCCGTCTCTCCCGTGGGTTACGTCTGCGTCGAGCCGGGCACGGCGACGCTCGACGTCGACACGGCGATGGTGCACGCGCTCGCGCGTCGTCCGGACCTCGGCGAGCGCCTCCCGTACATGTACGGCATCGTTCGACGGCCCGGCCCCCTCTACGCGCGCCTGCCCTCGCGCGCCGAGGCGGAGGCCACCGAGCCCGGGCTGGAAGCGCGGATGCGCGCGTGGCTGGCCGAGCCCGGCGACGACGGGGCGGGCTTCCGCAACGAGTACTGGCTGCGGGGCAAGAGCGAGCCCTCGCCGCCTCCCCTCGCGCTCTGGGAAGCGCAGACCACGCGCGAGGTGCCGGACTGGCTCGACGGCGCGAAGTTCCCGCCGGGCAACCTGTCGGGGCTTCGTCACGCCGACGATCTCGTGGCGGGGATGGCCAAGAACCACAACGGGTTCGCCCTGGTCGACACCGCCGTGGTCGACGGTCGCCGCTACGGGGTCACCAGCGATCTCCTGGTCTTTCCCGTCGATCGCCTGCGCCCCATCGAGGGCTCCGCCTTCCACGGCTACCGCATCCCGGAGGACGTCGACTTCCCGTTCGCGCTGGTGCGGCGCGACGGCGCGGGGCAGTACGCGGTGCGCAAGGGCAAGCTCGCCAAGGTGAAGGACGCGCCGCGCCGCGCGGCCATCCCGCTGTCGGGCAAGCAGCGCTTCTTCGACGACGTCCTGCACTTCCAGACCACCGAGGGACTCTGGCTGAGCGACCGCTTCGTGTCGCGAGTCGACGGCGTGAAGAAGATGCCCAAGTGGGGCAAGGACGGCGAGCGCTGGGTCGACGTCAGCATCGGCAAGCAGGTGCTGCTCGCCTACGACGGTACGCGCGGCGTCTACGCCACCCTGGTGTCGACGGGCGAGGCCGGGATGGAGGACCCGGAGACGAGCAAGTCGACGGTGCAGGGCATCTTCCGCATCCACACCAAGCACCTGACGACGACGATGAGCTCGGACGTGGTGGGCGAGGAGTTCGAGCTCAAGGACATCCCCTACGTGGAGTACTTCGAGAAGAGCTATGCCCTGCATGCGGCCTACTGGCACGACGACTTCGGCGTCCCGCGCAGCCACGGCTGCATCAACATGTCGCCCGAGGACGCGCGGTGGCTGTTCCAGTGGACCGAGCCTCAGCTGCCGCGCGGATGGCACGGGGTGCGAAAGGCCCTGCTCGGCAGCGTGGTCTTCGTGCACCCGTAGGGCGCGTGACGAACGGCGAAATCGTGAGCATGCTGTGAGTGTCCGCCATGAGACTCAGCCGCTTGCCCTCGCTTGCCCTCGCGCTGGCCCTGCCCCTGGTCGCGGCCTGCGATCCCGCCGACGAGGGGCCCCCCCCGATGACGGCGCAGAACCCGGACATGACGGCGGCGCCCCCCGACGCGCCCCCGGCCGCCCCCGCGCCGGAAGGCGCCGACGACGGGATGTACGCGTCCGGCGAGTACGCCATCGGCGAGGACACCGACAGCTACGACGACAACGATCCGGCCGCCCTCACCGACTTCCGGGGCGCGCTCGAGGGGCACGGCACCTGGGTCGACGACTCGACCTACGGGACGGTCTGGGTCCCGTCGTCCGCCGAGGTCGGCCCTGACTTCGTGCCGTACCAGACCGCCGGCCACTGGGCCTACGACGACGACTACGTCTGGGTGAGCGACTACTCGTGGGGATGGGCGCCCTTCCACTACGGCCGCTGGGTGTACGTGGACGGTCGCGGATGGGTGTGGGTCGCGGGCCGGGTCTACCGCGGCGCGTGGGTCGCGTGGGGCGTCGACGACGGCTACGGATACGTCGGCTGGTACCCCCTGGCGCCGCCGTTCTTCTGGTACGGCGGCATCGCCGTCGGCTACTCGTTCTACGTCGGGCCCCGGTGGGTCTATTGCCCGCGCGGCGAGGTCTTCTCCCCCGTCGTGGGGACGCGGGTCGTCGCCGGCGCGGCGGCCGGCCCCATCGCGGCGCGCGTGCATGGCTACGTCCCGGCGACGCCGGGGGTGGCCGGGCCGCCGCCGCAGCGACTCGGCTACAGCGCCGCCCAGGTCCCGCATCCGAGCGGCACGAAGGCGGCGGGCGTGGCGCGGGCGCAGCAGTTCGCCCGCCCGTCGACCGCGCAGGCCCTCGGCGCGCGCGCTCCGTCCCGCCCGGCCTTCCCCGGGAACGCCGGCGCCGGGCACGCGCCCTACGCGGGCGGACACTCCCCCGGCGTGCCGTGGACCGGCGGAGCCGCCGCGGGCCACGCGAGCACACCGAGCTTCGGTCAACCCACGCCCGGCGCGATCCACCCGGTGACGCCGAGCGGCCGCAAGCCGCAGCCGGCGCCCGCGCCCGTCCCCCGTGCTCCCGCCTTCCGCGGCGGAGGGGGTCGCGGCGGCGGCGGATTCGGCGGCGGCGGCCACTCCGGCGGCGGAGGCGGCGGGGGCCACGGCGGGCATCGCTAGAGCATCAGGGGGCGGATGGGCGCGCCTCCGTCGGTGACGGCGATGGGCCGTCCGACGGGCGTCATCTCGGTGTGCGCCGGGTCGAGCCCCAGCAGGGTACCCATCGTCGCCAGCAGATCGGGCACCCCCGTCGCGGGCCCCGCCACCTTGGCCCCATCGTCGTCCGTCGCGCCGTGAACGACGCCGCCGCGGATGCCGCCCCCGGCGAGGGCGGCGGTCCAGGCCTGCGGCCAGTGGTCGCGGCCGTCGTTGCCGTTGATGCGCGGGGTGCGCCCGAACTCGCCCATGCACGCCACCAGCGTCGAGGCCAGCAGGCCGCGGCTTCCCAGATCGTCGAGCAGCGCGGCGAAGGCCGGATCGAGCGCGCCCATCAGCTTGCTCGTCCGCTCGAAGTCGTTCTGGTGCGTGTCCCACCCGTCGAGCACCACCTCCACGAACTTCACCCCCCGCTCGACGAGCCGGCGGGCGACCAGGCACCCGCGGCCGAAGTCGGAGTCGCCGTAGGCCCTCCGCGTCGCCTCGCTCTCGCCGCCGAGATCGAACGCGTCGAGCTTCGGCGCCTGCATCAGCCGCACCGCCTTGGCGTAGACCTGGCGTCGCCCCTCCACCTTGGCGTCGCCCGTCGCGCGCGCGAAGCGGTCCTCCATGACGTCGAGCGCGGCGCGGCGTCGCTCGAAGCGCGCCCGGTCGACCCCCGGCGGCAACGCCACGTCCGCCGGCGGCGCGCCTGCCCTGGCCAGCACGAATGGCCCGTTCTGCACGCCGAGGAAGCCGGCGCCGAAGCTGGGTCCGCCGATGCTCACGAACGCCGGCAGCTCGGCGTGCGGGTCGCCGAGGCGCGCGCAGGTCCAGCCGCCCAGCGAGGGGTGCACCACCGTGGGGTTGGGCGCGTACCCGGTGTGGACGAAGTACTGCGCGCGGGCGTGGTTGCCCTCCTTGCTGCTCATGCTGCGCACCAGGGCGATCTTGTCGCCACGGTCGGCGAGCTGCGGCAGGTGCTCGCTCAGCATCATGCCCGGCGCCCGCGCGCGGATGGCCTTGAAGGGCCCGCCCGTCGCGCGCCCCGGCTTGGGATCGAAGGTGTCGATGTGGCTGGGGCCTCCGTTGAGCCACAGGAGGACACAGGCCTGCGCCCTGGCCGGCGGCGCGTCGGCCGCCAGGGCGTGGAGCGGCGACAGCCAGCGGCCGACGAGCGCGCCGAAGAAGGCGCTCGTGCCGAGGCGGAGCATCGTGCGGCGACCGAAGGCGGAGTGGTCCATCGTCGTTCTTCCCGTTTCAGTGGTTGAGCACGAACTCGCTCGAGTTGAGCAGCGCCCACAGGACGTCCTCGTAGGCGTGGACGCGCGCGTCGGCGCGCTGGTTGGCGGCGCGGCCCTCGAGCCCGAGCAAGGGGTCGGGCGGCTGCGCCTTTCCGTTCTTGGTGCGCTTCGCCGGCCTGGCCTGCGCCGGACGTGGCGACGGGAGCGTGCCCGCGGAGCCCGCGCTCTCGGCGTCGGCCACGAACTTCGTCCACCGGTCGCTCTCTTCCGCGCTCGGCAAGCGCGACAGGACGCGCACGTACAGCGCCTCGATCTTCGGCGCGTCCTCGCCCGGCATCGCCAGCACGTCGGTGAGCGCGCTCCCCGGCAGGACGCTCGCGCCGGTGGCGACCACGGTGCCGTTCAGCAGGGCGAGCCCCTGCGCGATGGTCCCCTCGTAGTCGCCGTCGTCGCTCTCCTCGTCGACGTCGAACAGGAACCCGTAGCGCTGCTTCACCCGGAAGCGCACCTGCGCCAGGTCCATCCGACCCGTCGCGCGCACGATCGCGTCGAGCTTCGTCGCCGCGACCAGCGCGTTGAGGAGCTCCTCCGGTCCCAGGGGTGTCACCCGGAAGCGCTCGAAGAGCTTGGCCTCGGCGTCGGCCTTCACCGTCGCGTCGGCGAGCGGTGCCGCGGAGAGCGCGTAGCTCTCGCTGCCCACGATGACGCGCACCAGGTGCTTCACGTCGTACCCGCTGGCCGCGAAGTCGGCGGCGAGCGCGTCGAGCACCGCCGGGGCCACGGGTGGGTTGGACGGGCGCAGATCGTCCACCGGATCCACGAAGCCGCGCCCCAGGAAGTGGCCCCACATGCGGTTGACGAAGGCCCGCGAGAACCAGGGGTTCTCGGGCGCGGTGATCCATCGCGCGAGCGCGACGCGGACGCTGCCGTCCCGCGCCAGATCGGTCCCGTCGAGCGCGGTGGGGCTCGCCTTCGCGATGGGCTCGAGGTCGGCCATCTTGGAGTAGCGCGGCGCGGGCCGATCGAGCTCGCGCAGCGAGACGCGCTTGACCGCCCCCATCGGCTTGCCGGGATCGAGCGGGACCAGCCGGGTGCGCACGAACGCCGCGGCGAAGCTCTGGAAGTCCTTCTGCGTCCACTTCTCCGTCTTGTGGTCGTGGCACTGCGCGCACTGGATCTGCACGCCGAGCAGCGTGCGCGAGGCCGTGCCCGCCATGTCCTGGGGAGCCGCCTGGTAGCGCAGCGTCCAGTTCACCGCCCCGTTCACGCCCTCGGGCGGGGGGGCCGTGCCTTCGTCGGCGTAGGCCACCCGCTGCGGGCCGCCCTGGCTGTTGAGCCCCGTCGCCGTCAGGAGCTGCGTGACCACGTCGCTCCACGCGAGGTTGCGCGCGAAGGCGTCGTGCAGCCAGGCGCGGAAGGCGCCGCGGTCGACCTCCGGAGCGCGCGCGTCGCGCCCCATCCACGCGTCGTCCCAGTAGGCGGTCCAGTGGTCGGCCCAGAGCGGCGACGCGAGCATCTCGTCGACGGCGCGCGCGCGCTTGTCCGCCGACCGATCGGCGAGGAAGCGCAGCGTCACCTCGGCCGGCGGGATGGTGCCGAGCAAGTCGAGCCAGGCGCGGCGCAGCCAGGTAGCGTCGTCGGCCCGCGGCGTGGGCGCCACGCCCGCCTTCTGCCACTCGGCCTGCAGGCGCGCGTCGACGTCGGCCGACGTCATGAGGGCGGGTCGAGCCGCCGCGCTGGCGACCGTCGCCGGGACGACGGGTCTCGGGGCCACGTGCGGCGGCGCACCGCGGTCGCAGGCGGCGAGCGCCGCGGCGACCACGGCGACGAGGGCGAGGGCTCGCATGTTTCTCATCGTCCGTGGAGCGACAGGCCGCCGCAACCCGGCATTGCGCCCGGGCGCGTAAAGCTCCGTAAAGTGCCCGCGTCGTGCGAGAGGCCCGTATCATCGGAGCGTCGTGAGGCCCTGCCCCGTGAACCGCGTCGCCGCGCTGCTGGTGGCCCTCGTCGCTCTGCACCCCGCGAGCGCGGGAGCGCAGAGCGCCTCGCAGCAGGCGGCCGCGGAGGCGCTGTTCAAGCAGGCGCGCGACCTGATGAACGCCGGCCACTACGCGGAGGCCTGCCCCAAGCTCGCCGAGAGCCAGCGCCTCGACCCCAGCGCGGGAACGCTCCTCAACCTCGCCACCTGCTACGAGAAGAACGGCCAGATCGCCAGCGCGTGGGTCACCTACAAGGGCGCGGCGACCGCCGCCCAGAGGGCGAACGAGACCGACCGCGCCCGGCTCGCCCGCAAGAAGGTGGCCGACCTCGAGCCGACCCTGCCGACGATGACCATCGTCGTCCCCGCCGCGGCGGACCGGCCCGACCTCCAGGTGAAGCGCGACGGCGAGACGGTGGGCCGCGCGGAGTGGGGGGCCGCCATTCCCACCGATCCCGGCGCGCACACCGTGGAGGCGACCGCCCCGGGGCGCAAGACGTGGCAGGGGCAGGCGCAGGTCACCGGCCCCGGCGCGAAGGCCTCGGTCGAGGTACCGCCGCTGGCGGAGGACGTGGCCGCGGCGCCCTCTTCCGCGCCGAGCGCGCTTCCCACCCAGGCGCCGACGTCGCCGCCTCCCGCCGCGGCGTCGCCCGGGTCGACGCAGCGGACCATCGGCCTGGTGGTCGCCGGCGTGGGCGTGGCCGGCCTGGTGGTGGGCACCGTCTTCGGCCTGAGCGCCAAGTCGAAGAACGACGGCGCGACGGCGCACTGCGGGGGCGACGTGTGCGACGCGACGGGCATCGCGTCGCTCGACGACGCCAGGCGCGCGGCGACGTTCTCCACCATCGGCTTCGCCGCGGGCGGCGCCGCGCTGGCGGGAGGGCTCGTGCTCTACCTCTTGGCGCCGCGCGGACCGTCGACCACCGGCCTCACGGTGACGCCCGGCCTCACCGCGTCGGGCGGCGAGCTGCTGCTGGGCGGGGCGTGGCGATGAGGGGCGCGTGGTCGCTGGCGCTGCTCGGCGCGGTCGGCTGCGCCAGCGTCCTCGGCATCCCCGACAAGTCGCCGTCGTTCTGCGCCAGGCCGGAGAACCAGGGGCACGCCTGGTGCGAGGACTTCGACGTGGGCGACGCGACGACGCGGTGGACCTACGCCGTGCAGACCGGGGGCACGTTGCAGATCGCGCCCTCGGACGACTCGCCGCCGAACCTGGTGGACATGGCGACGCCGGTGCCGCCGTCGGGGGACGCGCTGGCGGGCTTCACCAAGGAGTTCGACGAGGCGACGTTCACCGGCTTGCACATCGAGGCGGACGTCCGCTTCGTCACGCCGAACGGCGGGTCCATCACCGCCCAGGGCGGCTTCCTGCTCGTCGTCGACAAGGCCGGCGGCTGCGTGGGGGTGGCCATCACGCCCGGAGGCGTCGGCGCGGCCGTGGCGCCGGACGCCCGGAGCTGCAGCGGCCTCACGTCGGGACTCGACAGCGGCGGCGGCGGCGGTGGCCCGCCGCAGCAGTTCCCGATCACGGGGCTGCCCGAGCTCAACACCTGGCTGCACGTGAAGGCCATCGTCACGCCGAACCCCGACGGCAGCGGGACGATGACCCTCGAGTTCCGCGGGCAACCCGCGGCGTCTTCGCCGGTGCCCCTGCCGCCCAACACCCTGGTCCCGTCCGGGGCCCCGCTGGTCGGCTTCGCCGCGGACGCGCACGGCGGCACCGGCAGCGTCGAGGTCCAGATGGACAACATCACCATCGACCTGACGCCCTGAGGGGACTCAGGTCGACAGGCGCAGCGCGGCCAGGGTCGCCTCCACCGGCGCGTCCTGCCACACGATGGCGTTCAGCGCCTCGAGCAGGGGCAGCCCCGTGACGCCGCGCTCGCGCGCGAAGCGCGACGCCGTGGCGATGGCGGGGTAGCCCTCGGTGAGCTGGCCCACCGCCAGCATCTCCGCCGCGACCTGCTTCGCCGGCTTGCCGCGCCCCACCCGCTCGCCGAACGCCCGGTTGCGACCCGCCGCCGCCGTCACGTGCAGATCGCCGACGCCCGCCGGCCCGTGCACCGTCTCCGCGCGGCCGCCGCCCGCCTCCACCAGCCTGCGCATCTCGAGGATGGCCTGGGTGAAGCACGCCGCGCGGGCGTCGTGCGCGTCGGGCCCCACCAGACCGTCCCACAGGCCGAGGCCCGTCGCGTACGCGTTCTTCAGCGCGGAGCAGAGCTCGGCCCCGGCCACGTCGTCGCTCGTGCTCACCACCAGGCCGTCGCCCGCCAGCGCCCCCGCGCAGGTGGCGGGATCGTCCCCCCCGCCCGCGAACTGCATCCACGTCAGCACGCCGCGCGCGATCTCCATCGCCTTGGCCGGCCCCGCCGCGTGGACGAAGCGCACGCGGCGGCCGAGGTGCTCGCCGACGACGAGGTCGACGCGCTCCATCCGCCCCGCGCCCGGCGACTCGAGCAGGCCCTTGGTCACGCTCAGCACCGGGACGTCCGGCAGGTGCGGCGCCGCCCGGGTCATCACCGGGACCGCGCCCTCCGAGCTCACCGCGTGCACCAGCAGCTCGGCGCCGGCCAGCGCCTCCGCCAGCCGCGGCGCCCGCAGCAGGGCGATGCCCTCCAGGCGCAGCTCGAGCCGCGGATGAGGCTCGCCGCGCTCGCACGGCTCGAGCATGGCGTCGTCGAGCCAGGTGCCCCACAGCCGCACCTCGTGCCCGCGCCGGCGCGCCACGCAGGCCATCGCGCTCCCCATGTACCCCGCGCCGAGCACCGTCACCCGCATGAGGACTCCTCCGAATGCCCGCGTGCTACGTGCACGCGGGCGGGCTGCGAGCTTACCAGGGCGCGCGCCGGCGGCTTTGCACGGTCGCCGCCCGCGCTGTACGGTGCAGGCGCTTTGCGGAACATCGTCCTCCGTTTCGACGACTCGCCGAGCTTCGCGCGCGCGCTGCACGACGGCGACCAGGAGCTGCTCCTGCCCCCCGGCGAGCACGTGGGGGACGGCGAGTGGGTGCTCGCCATCTTCGAGCTCGGCGGGACGCGGCGCGCCACGGCGGCGGCCGCCCGCGGCCTGCACCGCGAGGCCGGCGCGGGCTCGGTGCTCGTCTTCGAGCGGCGCGACTGGGAGCGCCTCATCGCCTTCGCCCAGGCCGGGAGCATGCGCATGCGCGCGGCCACGCCGGTTCCGCCCTCCGTGGTGCCGCCCGACACGCCCACCAAGCCGTCGCTGCTCGACCCCGCGGCGCCGCCCTCGAGCGACCGCGGCTCCGAGCCGCCCACCCGGCCGCGGGCCGCGAGCAAGCCGAGCTTCGCCCACTGGCGCGGCAGCGATCCCCTCGCGCAGGGGCCCAGCGCGCGCGTGCTGCTGGTCGACGACGACCGCGACATCCGCGAGGTGGTCGGCGCCATGCTCGACGCGGTGGGCCTGACCATCGAGTCGGCCACCAGCGCCGAGGAGGCCCTCGAGCGCGTCCGCGCCGGCAGCTTCGACCTCATCGTGCTCGACTGGAACCTGCCGGGCATGACCGGCATCGAGCTGTGCCGCCTCATCCGGCGCGACCCCACGCTGGCCACGCTGCCGGTGCTCTTCCTCACCGCGCACGCGTCGTCGCGCGACGTCGTCGAGGCCTTCGCCAGCGGCGCCGACGACTACGTGGTGAAGCCCTTCCGCGCCCCCGAGCTCGGCGCCCGCATCTTCGGCCTCCTGCGGCGCGCGCGCATGCCCCAGGCGAGCCTCTGACGTGAGCCTCAGCGAGCCGCCGACGTCGTCGCTGCACGACGCCACCATGGAGCTCGGCGTGAAGAGCGTCGGCCGCTTCATCGCCGTGGGCGGCGGGCGGGGCGGCGTCGGCAAGAGCCTGGTCGCCGTCAACCTGGCGGTGTACTTCGCGCAGCTCGGCAAGTCGGTGGTCCTGGTCGACGCCGACGCCGCGGGCTCCAACATCCACGCCCACTTCGGCCTGAAGGCGGGGCGGAGCGAGCCCGACGTCGAGGAGGAGGGGCTGGACGCCATGCGCCGCGCGCTGGTGCCCACCAGCGTGCCCGGGCTGTCGCTCCTGCCCGCGGCGCACGACGCCGTGTCGCCCGGGCTCGCGCTCCGCGCCGGACGCAAGATGCGCTGGCTGGCCGGCCTGCGCGCCCTGCCGGCGGAGTACCTGGTCATCGACGTCGGCCCCGGCCACGGCGACTTCGCCCTCGACGTCATGCTCGCCGCCGACATCCCCATCGCCGTCACCGTCCCCGAGCCGCCCGCCATCGAGGCCACCTACCGCTTCCTGCGCGCCGCCTTCCGCCGCCGCCTGCGCCGCGCCCTGGTGCGCGACAAGCTGCGCTCGTCGATGCTCGAGCGCGCGCTGGTCGAGCTGGCGGTCCTGCCCGCGCCCATCGAGCTCGTGCACAAGCTCATGAAGATCGACAAGCAGCTGGCGGAGGTGGCGTGGGCCGAGGCCCAGCTGCTGCGCGTGCAGCTCGTCGTCAACGAGACCCGCGTCCGCACCGACGCCGAGCTCGGCGCGTGGATGAGCGGCCTGGTGTCGCGCCACTACGGCATCGCCCTCGACGAGCTCGGCCACGTGGAGCACGACGACACGGTGTGGCTCACCGTCCGCCGCAACAAGCCGCTGCTGGTCGACAGCCCCACCAGCAAGAGCGCGCGCAACGTGGAGCGCATCGCGCGCCGCGTCCTGGCCCTCGCCACCGCCAAGCCCGGCGAGCGCGCGACCCCGCCGCCCATCCCCACCGAGGAGCCCACGCTCTACGCCGTGCTCGGCGTCACCCGCTCGGCCAGCGACGAGGAGATCCGCCGTGCCTACAAGCGCCAGCGCGAGATCTACGCCACCGGGGGCCTGGCCACGGCGTCGCTCCTCGACGGCGAGCAGCTCACCACCGCGCAGCGCAAGCTCGACGAGGCGTACGACACGCTCCTCGACCCGGTGCGCCGCCGCGCCTACGACCTGTCCACCTTCCCCGAGCCCGAGCCGGAGGTGATGTCGGCGCGCACCACGCGCCCCGCCGTGGCCGCCGAGCAGCTCATGCTCCAGGAGGAGCTGCAGCGCGAGATCGGCCCGGACACCGAGTTCACCGGGCCGCTGCTGCGCAAGGTGCGCGAGTCGCAGGGCCTCGAGCTCGGCGAGATCAGCTCCAAGACCAAGATCGCCCGCGCCCACCTGCAGGCCATCGAGGACGAGCGCTTCGACGAGCTGCCGGCGCTGGTGTACACGCGCGGCTTCCTGGGCGAGCTCGCCAAGCAGCTGCGCGTCGACCCCATGCAGGTCCAGAAGACGTACCTGCGCCGCTTGCGGGAGGAGCTCGCCGCGCGCGGCAAGGAGCTGGCGTGAAGGACGGCGTGCCCGGGCGCCGCCACGGCGACGCCCTCTTCGGCGCGTTGCTCTTCGTCGTCGCGCTCGCGCCGCGCCTCGGCGTCGCCCTCGCCTGGGCCGGCGAGCCGGTGTGGGACGGGCACTACTACGACTTCGGCGCGCGCCGCATCGCCGCGGGCCTCGGCTACTCCGACGACCTGTCGCTCGGCGGGCAGCTGGTGTGGCACCCGTGGTGCCACTACCCCGTCGGCTACAGCGCGTTCCTCGCCCTCTTCTACCGCCTCTTCGGCGCGAGCCACGCCGTCGCCGCCGTGGCCAACGCGCTGGTCGGCGCCGCGCTCGCCGTCGTCACCTGGGCCCTGGCGCGCCACGCGCTCTCCCCCAACCGCGCGCGCTTCGCCGGGCTGCTCGTCGCCCTGCACCCCGGCCTGGTGCTCTACGCGGCGCTGGTGATGACCGAGCCGCTGGCGGCGCTGCTCACGCTGCTGGCCTTCTGGGTCGCGGTGCGCGACGCCTCGCCCCTGCGCGGCCTGGCCGGCGGCGCCCTGCTGCTCGGCGTCGCGGCCCTGGTCCGCCCGCAGGCGCTGCTGTGCGCGCCGTTCCTGGCCTGGGTCGCCACCCCGCGCGCGCTCCCGCGCCTCACGGCCGCCGCCCTCGCCGCCGCCCTCGCCCTCGTGCCCGTCCTGCCCTGGACGGCGCGCAACTGCCGCGTGATGGACGGCTGCGCGCTCGTGAGCACCAACGCCGGCTGGAACCTCGCCATCGGCGCCTTCCCCCGCGCCACGGGCCGCTTCGAGACGCTTCGCTCGAGCGACGGCTGCCGCGAGGTCACCGGGCAGGTGCAGCAGGACCGGTGCTGGCTCCGCTACGGCATGCAGCAGATCGCCGCGCGCCCGTGGCACTGGGTGGCGCTCGTGCCCGCCAAGCTCGGCTACACCTTCGACCACGAGTCGTTCGCGGTCGAGTACCTGCACGAGGCCCGCCCCGAGGCGTGGCCCGAGGGCAAGCGCGCCCTCGCCCGCGACGTCACGACGCTGGCGCACCGCCTGCTCCTCGCCGCCGCCGCGCTGGGGTGCATCGCCTTCCCCCGCATGCGCAAGGTCCGCAGCGCGGCGGTGCAGGGCGCGCTGCTCGTCGTCGCCGGCGCGCTGGCGCTGCTCGCCTTCGCCGGCGACACGCCCGTCTTCTGGCCGCTCGCGGTCTTCGTGGCCGTCGTGCCGTGGCTGCCCATCCCCGGCCGGCCGGAGACGCCGCCCGCCCTGCTCCTGCCGGTGGCCCTGCTGGCGACGACCCTGCTGACGCACGCCGTCTTCTTCGGGGAGGACCGCTACCACGTGGTCGTCACCCCCGTGCTGGCCCTGCTCGCGGCCGCCGCCCTCCGCCGCCCCGCGACTGTGCCGGCCTGAGTCGCCCGCGACGCCGGGTGCAGCCGGGGCGGGCCACCGCCCGTCCCCTTGGTCCGTCCTTTCCGACACTTACGCACTGGCGCGATGTCTGCTCATGCGTACGGGCAGAGGTCTTCCCATGCGCCGTTCGATCCGCCTCCTCGCGATGTGTGCCGTCCCCGCGCTCGCCCTGCTGGCCGCCGGCGAACGCAGCGCCTCGGCCTGCGGCGGCTGCTTCGGCCCGCCCAAGGAGACCGACGACGTCGTCACCGACCACCGCATGGTGCTCTCGGTCTCCCCCCAGCAGACCACGCTCTACGACCAGATCCGCTACGCGGGCAACCCCTCGTCGTTCGCGTGGGTGCTGCCCATCCGCGGCACGGTCACCATCGGCATCAGCTCGAACGCCATCTTCGACGCGCTCGACGCGAGCTCGCGCACCACCGTCCAGCAGCCGCCCTCGAAGTGCCCCGCGCCCCCGCAGTCGTGCGGCCAGTTCGCGCCCGGCACGGCCAACGCCGCCGGCGGGGGCAGCAGCTCCGGGGGCGGCGGCGGCGTCAGCGTCTCCAACGAGCAGGTGGTCGGCCCCTACGAGACGGTGCAGCTGCACTCCACCGATCCCGCCGCCCTCGACAACTGGATGAACGCCAACGGCTACGCCATCGGCACCGACCTCGCCCCCGTCGTCGCCGCCTACGTGCAGCAGGGGTTCGACTTCCTCGCCATGAAGCTCGTGCCCGGCCAGGGCGTGCAGTCGATGCGCCCGGTGCGCGTGTCCTTCGGCGGCGCCTCGCCCACGCTGCCGCTGCGCATGGTGGCGGCGGGCACGGGCGCGACGGTCGGCATCACGCTGTGGGTCGTGGCCGACGGGCGCTGGGAGCCGTCGAACTTCCCCTGGTTCCACGTCGACGACGCCGACATCGTGTGGGACTGGTCGAAGAGCGACAGCAACTACGCGACGCTCCGCGCGCAGAAGGAGACGGACGGCAACAACGCGGTGTGGGAGGTCGAGAGCTCGGTCGACCTCAGCCCGCAGGGCATCTCGACCAGCGTGACCGACGTGGCCAAGTACGGCTACCTGCCCGGCCAGGGCGGCTTCGGCGGCGGCAGCAGCGGCGGCGGCGTGAGCAGCGGCGGCGACGCGTACGAGGCCATCCCCGCCACGAGCACGACGCCCGGCGAGACGCCCGACCAGGTGATGCAGGACGATCTCACCGCGCTCTTCGCCGGCATCAGCGGCCCGAGCTTCCGCCTGACGCGCCTGCGCGCGGACCTGGCGCACGCCTCGCTGGCCAGCGACCTGCAGCTCCAGGCGGCGTCCGATCAGAGCGCGCTCCCCAACCTGCGCGTGCCCGCCCAGAGCATCAACGAGACGTGCGCCGTCTACTCGGGCTGCAACATCGTCGGCTACGAGCCGGTCGACCAGCTCACGGGCAGCAGCTCGCATGGCAGCTTCGGATGCGCAGTGAACGGGGAGATGACCAGCGGACTGGACCTGGCCGCCCTCGCCGGCGCCCTGGGGATGCTCGGCCTCGGCGCCGCCCGCGCGCGCCGCAGGCGTTGAGAGACGATGGAGACGCCGGTGGGGGCGTGAGACGAAGGCACGAGGTCTGCTAGGTTGCCCGGACCGATGCGCAGAACGATCCTGCTTCTCGTCTCCTCCTCCCTTTTCTGTCTCGGCGCCGTGGGCTGCTCCTCCTCGAGCAGCGGCGGGGCTCAACCCGACAGCGGCGACGGCAACGACGGAGGCGTCGAGGCCTGCGTCCCCTACGTCTCCACCGTCGACGTGACGACGCCGACGGTGACCTTCAAGAAGGACGTCGCGCCCGTCTTCCAGATGAGCTGCGCCATCGCCGGCGCGACCTGCCACGGCGCGGTGGGCGTGGCCAGCCAGGGGCGGCCCTT
>DATBQU010000182.1:0-3594 GCA_036560665.1 Polyangiaceae bacterium | reverse complement strand
GCGCCTGGGGCTCAAGGGCGCCGGCGGCTAGGCGCGGTGATACACTTGCCGCGATGGAGGGGAGCGCCGCTGCACGGACGGGGAGGCTCCCGCAGCTCGCCAAGTACGAGGTTCTCGTCGAGATCGGCCACGGCGGGATGGCGACCGTCTACCGCGCGCGCGACCGGCGCCTGGGCCGCGAGGTCGCGGTCAAGGTCATCCACCCCCACCTGAGGGACTCGCGCGAGGTCGTCTCGCGCTTCAACACCGAGGCCAAGGCGGTGGCCAAGCTGCGCCACCCCAACATCGTCGAGGTGTTCGACGTCAGCGAGACCGACGAGGAGGAGCAGTACCTCGTCGTCGAGCTTCTGCGGGGGACCACGCTGCGCAAGCTCCTGCAGGAGCACCGCACCATGCCCCCGGAGATCGCGGCGGCCATCGCGCTCGAGCTGCTGGGCGGCCTGGCTCACGCCAACCAGAGCGGCGTCGTCCACCGCGACGTCAAGCCGGAGAACGTGCTCATCGAGCACCGCCCGCCTCCCGACGCGGCGGCCGACGGCACCACGCCGGCGCCGAGCGGCGACCGCGCCATCGTGAAGCTCACCGACTTCGGCATCGCCAAGCTGCTCGACGCGCAGGGGGTCACGTCGACCGGTCAGGTGCTGGGCAGCCCCGCGCACATGGCGCCCGAGCAGATCGAGGGCGGCGACGTGGACGCGCGGGCCGACGTCTTCGGGATGGGGGTCCTGCTCTACGAGTGCATGGTGGGGCACCTGCCGTTCGAGGGGAACAACCCGGCGCAGGTGCTGCGGCGCGTGCTCGACGGGCAGTACCCCGAGGCGCAGCGCGAGCGGGCCGTGGTCGGTGGCCGGTGGAGCGCGCTGCTCGATCGCGCCCTGGCCCACGTCCCCGACGAGCGCTTTCAAGACGCGAACGCCATGAGGGCCGCCATCGTCGCCGAGCTCGATCGCCTCGACTTCCTGACGCCGAAGCGCGAGCTCGAGGCCTGGCTCGACGATCCCGAGGGCTACGAGAAGAGCCACGCGCGCAGGATGATCGACAAGCTCTGCGCGCTGGCAGGCGAGGCGCGCAAGCGAGGCGAGGTGCTTCCGGCCGCCGCCGACTACAACCGCGCGCTCGCTCACGCGCCGGACGATCCTCAGCTGCTGCGCATCGTGGCCGGGATGAACCGCGCCGAGGCGCGCGCGCGCCTGCTGCGGCGTGCGGCGATGGCGCTGCTGCTCATGCTGGGCCTGGGGGCCGCGGCGTTCGTGGTCGGTCGCGTGGTGCGCGCGCGCATCACCGCCGACGTGCCGCGCCCTCCCGCCAGCCTCGTCGTGTCTCCGCCGGCCTCGAGCCTGGCGGTCCTGCCGCCGGCGCCCAGCGCATCGGTGACGCCCAGCGCGACCGCGCCGCCGCGGATGCCCCTCGTGCTCTCGGGCCTGCCGCCCAAGCCGGTCGAGCGCACGCTGAGCCTCGATCTCACGCCGTCGATGGGGGTGACGATCTCGGTGGACGGCGCGCCGGTGCGCCACGTCAACACCGGCGACACCCTCACCCTCGACGGCAAGGCCCACGCGCTCGCGTTCGGTTGCGACGTGTGCGCCCCCGCGGAGCGCGACGTCCCGGCGGGCGACAAGGACGACACCATCGTCGTCAGGCTGCGGATCAAGCAGGCGACGCTCTTCATCCAGGCCGATCCCGACAAGACCTACCAGATCGTCCAGCACCCCGACGTGACGGTGCGCGCCGGGACCAACAGCGTCCCCATGAAGAGCGTGCGGGAGTGGGTCACCGTCAAGCAGATCGAGTCGAGCGCCGTGGTCAAGGTGCAGCTCGAGGCGGGCAAGAGCGTCGAAGCGGCTTTCTAGGGTGGAAATACGTTGCAGGCCGCGCACCGGACGGTGGATCGTCGGGTGTGCGCCTGCGCCGTGAGATCGCCGCCACTGCCCTGGCCGCGCTGCTCGTCGCGGTCCCCCGGGGCGCGCGCGCCGACGCGCTGGGCGATCTCGAGAAGGCGCACAACGCGTACGTCGCCCACCGCTACGACGACGCCGAGGTACGGCTGCGCGCGCTGCTCGATCCCAGGACCGGCGGGCTCAAGGATCCCGACAACGTGGCCGACGCGCGCATGTACCTGGGCGCCGTGCTGCTGGCCGAGGGAAAGAAGGACGAGGCGGCGAAGACGTTCGAGCAGCTCCTGCGCGAGAAGAACGACTACACGGCGGATCCGCTGCGCGTGTCGCTCGACGCGATCGACGCGCTCACCGACGCGCGCACACGCCTGCGCGACGAGCTCGCCGCCAGCCAGGCGGAGAAGGTCCGCAAGGCCCAGGAGGAGAAGGCGAAGATCGAGGCCGAGCGGGAGCGCGCGGCGCTGCGCCTGGCGATGCTCGAGAAGCTGGCGAGCACCGAGGTGGTGACCGAGCGGAGCTCGCGCTGGCTGGCGCTGGTGCCCTTCGGCGTCGGGCAGTTCCAGAACGGGCAGACCGCGCTCGGCTGGGTGCTCCTGTCGAGCGAGGTCCTGGCCGTGGCGGGGAGCTTCGTCGGGGCCGGGCTGTCCTACTACGACCAGACGCAGGCCAACGATGCGCTGCAGCACAACGACGGGACGGCGAGCGGCTACCAGCAGCGCGCCCAGCAGGCGGCCCTGGCCGGGAACCTCTTTGCCGGAGGCTTCTTCCTGCTGGGGGCGATGGGTGTCCTCCACGCCGAGCTGACCTTCGTCCCGGAGCACGTGGAGGTGAGGAAGCGCGCCATCCCGAACCTCTCCCTTTCCCCGTCGGTGGGGCCCGGCGGCCTGGGGCTGGTGGGGACGTTCTGAGCGGCGCGCGCCAGGCCGGGCGGTCAGAGCGCCTCGCGCACGAACAGGTCCTCGAGGGTCTCGCGCTTGGTGGCGATGCCCTCCAGGCGGGCCCCGTCCGCGAGCGCCATCTCCACCACCGCGCGGACGGCGGCGTCGCCCTCGACCTCCATCACCAGCAGGTCGCCGACGGCGCGGGTCACGTGGGCGATCGGCGCCAGCACGGCGCGCAGCGCGTCGCTCGCCCCGCCGACGGTGATCTCGCTGCGCCGCTTCCCCTCGCCGAGGAGCTCGCGCAAGGCTCCGGCGACGACGACCTCGCCCTTGCGCAGGATGCAGACGCGGTCGCAGAGCATCTCGACGTCGCTCAGGATGTGGCTCGAGAAGAACACCGTCCGGCCGCGGTGCTTCTCCTCGAGGATGAGGTCGCGCACCTCCTTGCGGCCGACCGGATCGAGCCCGCTCATGGGCTCGTCCAGCACGAGGAGCTCCGGGTCGTGCACCAGCGCGGCGGCGAGGGCCACGCGCTGGAGCATCCCCTTGGACAGCGCGCCCGCCGCCCGGTCCATCGACGCGTCCATGCCCACCCGCGCCAGGATCCGCTCCACGCGCTCGCCGAGCGCCGCTCCGCCCAGGCCGGAGAGTCGACCGCACAGGGTCACGAACTCGCGCGGCGACAGGTAGGGGTACACGTACGGGTTCTCCGGGAGAAAGCCCACCCGCGCCCGCCCGTCGGGCGAGGGCGCGGGGACGCCGAGGATCTCCATGGTGCCGGCGGTGGGCGCGATGAGCCCCACCAGCATCTTGATGAT
>DATBQU010000181.1:0-3423 GCA_036560665.1 Polyangiaceae bacterium | reverse complement strand
GGTGCCGACGGCGTCGCTCGCCCGCGCCCTTTCCCAGGGGTCGGTCCTCGTCCGGCCGCCGGTGAGCGTTCAGGTGTTGCTGGCGGGCCGCCTCCGGCCTTTCGTATGCGCGAGGGACGTGGCACTGGAGCTGCTCCGCCGCGGCCTGGCCGACGTCGTGCGGCGTGTCGAGGAAGCGCGTGGGGCCCCCGTGATCGTCGAGTTCGCGGGTCCCAGCGTGCGGTCCCTGTCGGTCAGCGAGCGAAGCGTGCTCGCGGCGATGGCGCCGCAGCTCGGCGCGGCTGCTGCGCTTTTCGTCAGCGACGAACGTACGGAGGTGTTCCTGCGCGATCAGCGCCGCTCGAAGGCGCACCGCGCGTTGGTCCCCGACGCGGGTGCGCCGTGCGAGGAGGTCGTCAACGTGGACCTCAGCGCGGTGGATCCCCTGCTGCTCGACGATCAAGGGCAGGTGCGCGCCGTTCGCGATCTGGCGGGGCAGCCGGTCACCCAGGCGTTGCTCGGGGGCGACAGCGGCGTGACGCTGCGCGATCTCTTCGCGGCCGCGACGCTGTTGAAGAGCAAGCGCGTGCCGACGCGGCTCGATTTCCTGCTGGCGATCCCGTCGCGGCAGATGCTCGAGGTCCTCGCTGGCGCGGGCGCGTTGACCGACCTCATCGCCACAGGGGCGCGCCTGGTCGAGCCCGACGCCCGCGTGGTGGCGGGCGACCTCTACCCGCCGCCGCCGACCGGCGTGGCGGTGCGCACGTTCGACCCCGAGCCCCGCGCGAAGACCCAGCGCGGGGCCGTCGTCGCGTCGGCCGAGACGCTGGCTTTCGCCGTGGCGACGGGCGAGGTTGGGGATCCGCGGGCCTTCAAGCGTCCGGTGCGAGTGACGGTCCCCCGTGCGCTTCCGACGGACGACGTCCTCGTCGCTCGCAAGGGGGAGCGCGGCGATGCGGCGCGCAGGGGCGAGCCCGCTCGGGCCGTCGCACGCAAGGAGCCGCCCGAGGCGTTCCCGGCGTGGAGGGCGGCGCAGACACTCGAGCTGGTCGAGGGCAGCGCCTTCGAGTCGCACGCCGCGAACGGACGTGCGGGAGTCGCGGTGGTGTGCGGGACGCTCGACGAGGTGCGCGATCTCGCGGCGCGCGCGCCGGAGATCGCTCACGCCGTGCGGGCGGTGCTGGCTCCGTACATCCCGAGCGCCCTCGTCGCGCTGCTGAGCGCTGCGGGGATCGCGGCCATCCGACTCGACGCGGTCGCAGCCACGACGCTCAAGGGGCACAAGACGATTGCGCTACCCGCCCCGTCGCAGTGGTCGGAGCGCGAGGCAACGACGATCACCGTCGGCGGCGTCAAGCTGCCTCTCACCTGGCTTGCCCTGGGCGCGGAGCGTGCCTGGGCGACCGGCGGCGCGAAGCCGATGGGAAACGCGGCGGCGAAGATGGCGCGGTCGTAGCGAGCCCGATTCCCGTGGCGTCCTCGCGCCTTGCGGGTGTCGGCCCGTCCTCCCTCACGCCCCGTGACCCGGCGTCGTGGTTCTGGCATCCTTCCGTCGCGTGTCGAAAGGGAAGCTCACACGGCAGGAGCTCGGCTGGCTGCTGACGCAGGAAGCGCAGGGAGCCGCGGAGCGGCTGCGCAAGGGCGTCTCTGCGCTCACGCAGGCCCCGCCTCCGCCGGGCGTCGACCCCAGCGGCGTCGAGACGACACTCTCGGCGCTCGACGACGCCATGAAGATGCTGTCGAGCCTGCACAACAAGCCTGCCGCCCTGCGCGGCCGGCGCGGGCGGATCGACCTGGCCTCGATGCTCTGGGAGGTCGCGCCCGAGGCCCGGGTATCGATCGAACCCGGCAGCGGCACGGAGGTCTTCGGTGACGAGTCGGAGCTCCGGCGCATGCTCCACGTGATGCTGGGCCACGGCAGCGGCAGCGGCAGCGCGGTCACCATCAAGCGCGACAAGGACGAAGTCGTGGTCGGCGTCACCCTCGGCCCGGACAGCTCGGCCACCGCGGAGACGGAGCGCGCCTGGCTGGCGCGCATGGCCTTGCGCTACGGGGGCCGCTACGAGCTCGAAGGCGCGATGGAGATCCTGGCTCTGCCCGCCGAGGGGGTAGAGGCCCGCGATGACGTCGCCAAGCTGCGCAAGGAGCTCGACGAGGCCCGCAAGCAGGGTGAGGCCTATGCGCGTGAGCTCGCGGCCGTGTGGGCCGCCGGCGACGAACCCGTCGCGCAGTCGAGCTACCCCCCGCCCGCGACGCCAGCGGCCGACCGCCATGGCGCAGTGGCGCGCTTCTCGGGCGGCGTCGCCGCGACGCTGCGGGCCATGCTCTCCCCGGTGGGCCGCGAGCTCTCCGAGCTGCGCGCAGCGACTGCCTCGCCGCGAAAGAGCTCGCCCGACCTGGAAGCCGCCGCCCGCGGCGACCTCGACGACCGCCTGGAGGCCATCCGGCGGAAGCTCCTCAACGTGCAGGATTTCGTGGCGGAGCTGGCGGCGGTAGGCGAGAGCGACCCCCACGAGCTCCAGCGTGAGGTCGATCTGATCGAGATCATGCGCGGAGAAGTACGCGCGCTCGAGCCTCGCGCGGAGCGCGTGGGCGTGGAGATCCAGGTCCGCACCGCTCCCGAGGACGCGCCCCGCGCCCTGACGCGAGCCTCGCCGCGTTCCATGGCCGTCCTGGTCCGCGAGCTCGTCGCGCACGCCATTGCCGCTACGCCGCGCGGTTCGAGCGTCGCCGTCACCCTGCACGCGCCGCGCACGGGCGGCGACGACAAGCTCGGCGCTCGGCTCGTCATCGACGACGGCGGAACGATCCTGCCCGCCGCCGCTCGCCGGGCACTCCTCGCTCTCGAGGTCGAGCCGGGTACTTTCGGGCGGCCCAGCAGCGTGGGGCTGTTCGTGGCCGCCGAGATCGCCGCCGCCCAGGGCGCGTTGCTCGAGATCGGCGATGCGCCGGTCGATGGTGGTCGCGGCGGCGGCGTGCGCGTCATCGTCACGTTTCCGCGCTAGAGATTGGCCATGCGCATCCTCGTCATCGAAGACTCCGACTCGATCCGGCACATGATCGAGACGCTCGTCGCCGCCCGCGGGCACGAGGTCGAGGCTGTCCCGACGGGCTCGAAGGGGATCGACAGCGCCCTGGCTCGCACCCCCGATGCCATCCTGCTCGATCTCTCGCTGCCGGGAAGCTTCGATGGCTTCGACGTATGCACCAAGCTCCGCGAGGCCGAGCCCACGCGCGGCGTGCCCATCATCGTCATCAGCGCGCTGACGGACGACGACTCCAAGCGACGTGCCCTCGAGGCCGGGGCTACCGCCTACTACACCAAGCCCTTCAGCCCCACGGCCCTGCTCAAGGAGATCGAGACCATCCCGGCGCGTGAGAGCGCCAAGGTTCGCCTCAAGCCGTAGCGCCGGATCGACTAGATGAGGTGCAGGTATTTCTTGG
>DATBQU010000180.1:0-14527 GCA_036560665.1 Polyangiaceae bacterium | reverse complement strand
GCGGTCAGCACGGCATCGACGGCGGGATCGGCGCGAGCATGGGCGGCGAGAACCCGCGCGTGCTCGTCTACGTCGGCGTGCCGGACATCAACCGCGCGCTCGACACCATCCAGGGGCTCGGCGGGCGCACGGTGCTGCCGCGCACCACGATGGGACCGGTGACGATGGCCCTCTTCCAGGATCCCGAAGGCAACACGATGGGGCTGGTGGAAGGGTAGCCGCGAGCTTGTCCGACGCTCTGGTGCTGGCCGGCGCCCTCTGGAAAGGCGCCTTCACGGCGGGGGCTCTCCAGGTCCTCTCCGATCCCGACGTGAAGGCGCGGCACGCCATCGACATCCGTCGCATCGTGGGGGCGAGCTCCGGCGCCCTCAACGCGGCCTTCTTGGCGGGCGCGATCCGCGCAGGGCGCGAGGCGGACGCCGGGGCGAGGCTCGCGCAGCTGTGGGTCGACGACGCGACGCTGGGCAAGGTGTTCGACGTGGCGATGGTCGACCTGCTGGGCGGGCGCGGCATCTCCGACTCGAACCGCCTGCTGGCGCTGCTGCGCGCGAACGTGCCGGCGGCGCCCGGCGTCACGCCCATCGATCTGCGGATCGTGGTGACCAACGCCGACGGCGAGGCCGCGCCCCTCGGCGACGGGGTGATCACGACCTACGAGCACGTCGTCGCGCTGTCGGGGCCGGACTTCGACACGCCGGCCGCCATCGAGCGCGTGTACGCGGCGGCGGTGGCCTCGTCGGCCCTGCCGGGCGTGTTCGCGCCGGTGGACCTCGACATCGGGGGCAAGACCGTGCACGCCTTCGACGGCGGGCTGACCAACAACACGCCGCTCGGGCACGCGTTCGAGGACGCGCCGGACATCTCGCGCGTCTTCGTGGTGGTGCCCTTCCCGAGGCTGCGCGAGACGGGCCCCACCCTGAGCGGCGTGGCGCTCGCGTCGCACATCTTCGACATGCTGATCGAGGAGCGGCTGTCGCGCGAGCTGCGCAGCATGGTGCAGGTCAACCAGGGCCTGGCCGCGCTCCCCCAGTTGCTGCCGGACGCGGCGCAGCGGGGCGCCGTCCTCGACGCGCTGGGCTGGTCGCAGCGCCGCGTGGTGGAGGTGGTGGAGATCCGCCCGCCCGCCACGCTCCCGGGCGACAGCTTCTCCGGTCTGTGGTCGCGCGACCTCCGTCAGAGCTACGTGCAGACGGGCATCGACGCGGCGCGCGCGGTCCTTCAGTCGTAGGCGATCGCGAGCACCTCCAGCTCCTCCTCGCCTCGCGGCAGGCGCACCACCGCCACCTCGCCCACGCGCTTGCCGAGCAGGGCGCGGGCGAGGGGTGACACGAACGCCACCAGCCCCCGCGCGGCGTCGGCCTCGTCGACGCCCACGATGCGGTGGCGTCGCTCGGGGCCCGACCCGGGGCGAACGGTCACCGTCGCGCCGAAGCGCACCTCGTCGTGCGGCTGCGTCCTGGGATCGACCTCGTGAGCGCTGGAGAGCCGCTCGTCGAGCGCGGAGAGACGCACGCCCAGCGTGGCCAGGGCGCGGGTGCGGTCGTCGTCCACGGGCGACGCCTCGAGCCGCGCCCGCTCCTGCACCAGGCGCTCGCGCTCCACCCGCAGCGCGGCGTGCCCCGCCGGCGTCACGTAGTTCGTCTCGCCCGCCGGCAGCGGCGCGCGCGGCGGCACCACCAGCGGCGCCTCCGACGCGTCCTCGCCCTTGAACGCCTTGCTCACACCCTCGAGTCTACTCGTCCCCGTCGCCCCCGAAGTCGGCCTCGCTCGCGCCCACCTCGGCGGGCTTGATGCCCAGGCGCGCGATCATGCGCTGGAGGAAGCGGCGGCTCACGCCGGCCCGCTCGGCGGCGCGCGTCACGTTGCCGCCGGCCTGGCGCAGGAGGTCGCGCACGTAGACGCTCTCGAAGCTCTCCACCCAGGCCTGGCGGGCCTCCTTCAGCGGCAGCTTGAGCGCCATCATCCCGTCGAGCGACGGCAGTGGCGCGGCGGGCGGCGGGCGTGAGGTGCGCGCCGGGCGGGCGTCGACGAGACCGAGCGAGACGCTGCGCTCGATGAAGTTGCGCAGCTCGCGCACGTTGCCCGGCCAGCTGCGGCCGCCGAGGCGCGCCACGAAGTCCTGCGGCAGCTCGCCCGCATCGGCGCCGGCGAGGGCGCGGTAGAAGTGGCGCGCCAGCAGCGGGATGTCGTCACGGCGCGTGCGCAGCGGCGCGAGGGAGAGCGCCACCACCGCCAGGCGGTAATAGAGGTCCTCGCGGAAGCTCCCCTCGTTCACGCAGCGCGCGAGCGGCCGGTTGGTGGCGGCGACGATGCGCACGTCGATGGCGCGGGCGGTGCTGGCGCCCACGCGACGCACGGAGCGCGACTCGATGGCGCGCAGCAGCTTCGGCTGGAGCGCGAGCGGCATCTCGCCGATCTCGTCGAGGAAGAGCGTGCCGCCGTCGGCCTCCTCGAAGACGCCCTTGCGGTCCGAGGTGGCCCCGGTGAACGCGCCCCGCACGTGCCCGAACAGCTCGCTCTCGATGAGGCTCTCGGGAATGGCGCCGCAGTCGACCGCCACGAACGGGCCCGACGCCCGCGGTGAAGCGGCGTGCAGCGACCGCGCCAGCACGTCCTTGCCGGTGCCCGTCTCGCCCTCCACCAGCACGGTGGCGTCGGTCGGCGCCACGCGCTCGAGCACCGCATACAGACGCCGCATCTCGAGGCTCGTCCCCACCAGCTCCCCGAACGCGCTCCGCCCGCTCAGCTCGACGAACGCCGGCTCGTCCCCCACGTCGACGCGAAACGCCGACGCACCGATGCGTACGATGGCCCCCGGCGGCACGTCCCCGTCGCGCAGCCGCACCCCCTCCACCCACGTCCCGTTGGTGCTCCCGCAGTCGCGCAGCACGATGGCGTCCCCGCGCGTGACGAGCTCGCAGTGCACCCGCGACACCGTGGGATCCGCCAGCGTCAGATCGTTCCCCGCCGCCGCCCCGACGCGGGCGGTGCCGGTGGTGATGGAGGCCGTCGCGCCGCGGCTGGGCCCGTCCACCACGACGAGATCGAGCGACCAGATGCGCAGCGTGGGCCGCGCCGTGATGCGCGACGTGGCGTCGTCCGGATAGGGATCGCGCATCGTCAGGGGCCGGTGGGATTGGGGTTGGGCGGGGGCAGGTGCCCGGTGGCCCTGGGGACCGGCTGAAGGGGGCGACGCGCGGTCGCGGTCGCGGTCGCGGACGCGGACGCGGACGCGGTCGCGGGCCCGGTCGCGGTCGCGGTCGCGGGCCCGGTCGCGGTCGCGGGCGCGGATCCGGTCGCGGATCCCCTTGCGGCCCCCGTCGCGGCCCCGGCCCCCGATCTCCCCAGCGCCACCGCCCCGGCGCCAAGGAGCACGACGCCTCCCGCGATGGCGATCGCCACCCTCGCCCTCGACCGCCTCGGCGCCGGCACCTCCAGGCTCGTCTTCGCCGACGGCTCCCCGCGCGACTCGGTGCGGATGGTCACGCTCACCGCGACCGGCGCCGGCGTCTCCAGCCTCGCCTCCCGCAGCGCGCGCTTCCGTTCCTCCAGCCGCGGCCCCACAGTCTCGCGCACGAACCTGCCGACCTCCCCGTGACTGGCGACCATCTTCGCCGGCGCCGCCGCCTCCTCCAGCGCCCGCGCCAGCTCCTCCGTCGTCGCGAAGCGCGTCTCCCGATCGCGCGCCAGCGCCCGCGCCACCGCCGCGTCGAGCACCCCGAGCTGCGCGTCCGTCTCCGACACGGGCGGGATCGTCGCGGACAGCACGCGCTCCACGGTCTCGCCGTCGCTCTGCGCGCGGAACAATCGCCGGCCGCACAGCGCCTCCCACAGCACGACGCCCAGGGCGAAGACGTCGACGCGCCGATCGAGCGTCTCGCCGTGCAGGTACTCCGGCGCCATGTAGCCGACCTTGCCCTTGAGCGCCTCGCCGGTGGTGCCGGGATCGGTCGACTCGACGCACTTGGCGATCCCGAAGTCGGTCACCCGCGCGACGCCGTCCACGCCCACCAGGACGTTCTGCGGCGACACGTCGCGGTGCACCAGACCGAGCGCGTGCCCCGCGTCGTCGGCCAGCTCGTGCGCGGCGTGCAGCCCGGCGCACGCGTCGAGCACGATGCGCACCGCCACGGCGGGCGGCAGCCGCCGGTCGGCCTTCGCGCAGGCGGTCACCAGCTCGCCCAGAGACGCCCCCTCGATGTAGTCCATGACGAGCTGCACCGAGTCGCCCACGATCTCGACGTCGCGCACGTCGACCACGTTGGCGTGGTGGATGCCGGCCGCCAGGCGCGCCTCGCGCAGCAGCGCGTCGCGGAACCCCTCATTCTCCAGCAGGTGAGGGTGAGGCCGCTTGATGGCCACGAGCTGGCGAAACCCCAGCGCGCCCTCGAGCGATCCGAGGAACACGGTGGCCATGCCGCCCGAGGCGATCTTCAGGAGGGGCTCGTGACGATGGCGTGCCGACGGTGACGTGCCCGGAGTCTACGGGCTCCAGAAGCGGGCGTCGAACGCGACGCGCCCGGGCGCCACCGAGAGCCCCGCCGAGCTGCCGTCGTGCCACCGCACGAGGAACGCCGTGGCGAGCGTGGCGACGCCGAGCGCGGCGGTGACGCCGAGCAGCACGTTGGTGCGCGTCTGCGCGGACTGCCCCTGCGAGGCGAGGTCCCCGCAGTGGACCGCGCCGGGGCAGACGCTCTGGAAGTGGGAGTGCCTGTCGGCGGTGTCGACGCCCGAGGCGATGGTCAGCCCGCCGGCGACGGCGGTGGCCCCGATGCCGACGAAGAGCCAGGTGGGGGAGAGGCCGTGTGCGGGCGCGGGCGTGGGCGTGCCCGTGGGCGTGGGCGTGGCCGTGGGCGCGGGCGCGGGCGCGGGCGCGGACCCGGTCGCGGTCCCGGCCGCCGGCGATTCCACGACGATCGTCTCGTCCGGAGCCACCGTCACGCTGCGTCTCGTCACCGCGCCCGCTGCCTCCAGGGTCACCGAGTGGGCCCCCACCCGCACGATCGCCGGCTCGGCGACGTCGGTCGCCACGCCGTCGATCGCGGCGAGGCAGGGCGGCGCCGCGCACACGAGGCGGATGCGTCCGGTGCGGTGCGCGAACTTGTGCTGCGCGGTCATCATCGACGTCACCAGCGCGTCCGTGCGGGCCGAGCCGCGCGCGCGCTCGACGAGCTCCGTGCCGAGCACCGGATCGTCGGCCTGCACCGCGGCGTCGATGGCGGCCTGGAGCGCGACGGGGCTGGGCGCGAGCGCGTCGGCGGCGGAATATTCGCGCGCCGCAGTCGCATAGTCACCGCGGCGGAAGGCGGCGGTGCCGCGCGCGTACGCCTGGTGGGCCTGCACCTCGGCGGTCGTCGCGTCGGCCCAAGCCGCCGCGCTCGACGCGAGGCACCCGCAGGCGAAGACCGCGACGGCGAGCGGGCGCATGACGTCCTTCTATCGTACGCTCGGGGCGGCATGCGAAGGGGCACGCTTCCGCTGCTCGGCTCCGTGTGCGCCGTCGCCGTCGCTGCGTGCTCCTACGACTGGGCCACGGGCTCGCAGGGCGCCGCGGACGGGGGCGCCGACGGGCTGCCGCCGCTCGACGCGTCCGGCGACGTGGGCGACGACGCCACCGCGGACGCCACGCTCGACGCCGACGCCGCGCCCGGGCTCGACGCGCCCACCGACCAGGGCGAGGCCGCGCCCCCCGACTGCAACACGCTCGAGACCAACGTGCGCGGCGCGCGCGCCGCCGCCATCGTGTGCACGCCGGGACCGAGCGCCTGCATGACGACCGTCGCCGACGAGTGCGGGTGCGCCACCACAGTCGGCGACAGCCAGTCGGTGCAGGCGCAGTCCTTCAAGAACGCCGTCGCGCAGTTCGTCCAGGCGCACTGTCCGAAGCCTCCGCTGTGCACGACGTGCGCCACCCCGCAGCCGGGCCTGTGCGTCGTGAGCGACGCCGGCAGCACCGGCTACGGCTGCTACCAGTGACGTCCGCCGCGCGTCGCCGCTGACGCGCGCGGCGCCGTCGATGCCCGCGTCACGCGTGACGCGGGCGGCCCCTTTCGCGCGTGTTTCCCGCGTGTTTCGCCACGGCACGCCGGCTGCTGAGGGGGCCGCCGCCGATGACGACGACGATCCGACAGGCGTGGTGGCGCGAGCCGACGCGGGCGCAGTGGCTCTCCTTCGCCGCGGCGTGGCTGGGGTGGGTGCTCGACGCGTTCGACTTCACGATCTTCATGCTCGTGATGGACGACATCGCGCGCGAGTTCGGCGTGCGCTACGTCGCCACCACCGCCTCGCTCGCGCTGACGCTGCTCATGCGCCTCGCGGGCGGGTTCGTCGCCGGCTCCGTCGCCGATCGCTGGGGCCGGCGCCTGCCGCTGATGATCGCCATCGTGTGGTTCGCGGTGTGCGACGGCGCGGTGGCCTTCGCTCCGTCGTTCGGCTGGGTCCTGGTCCTGCGCGCGCTCTTCGGCTTCGGCATGGGCGCGGAGTGGACCGCCGGCACCACGCTGGCGATGGAGCACTGGCCGGTGCGCAGCCGCGGGATCGCCTCGGGCATCCTGCAGGGCAGCTGGGCCATCGGGTACCTCGCCGCGGCCGTCGCCTCGGCCTTCATCCTGCCGCGCTGGGGATGGCGCGGCCTGTTCATCACCGCGGCGCTGCCCGCTCTGTTCGTGCTGCCCATCCGCCTGTGGGTGCCCGAGAGCCCGGAGTTCGCCCGCGCGGGACGGGCGGGCAGGAAGGCCGTGGCCATGCTGCGCACGCCGGGGGCGCTGGCGAAGCTGGTGTGGGCGTCGGTCACCATGGCGCTCGGCTTCGGCGCCTACTACGGCCTGAGTGGCCTCTACCCGACGCTGCTGCGCGTCGAGCTCGGGCAGAGCCCGCGCGCGGTGGCGACGCTGGTCGCCCTCTTCAACGTGGGCATGCTCGGCGGCTCGATCGCGGCCGGCGTCGTGGCGGCGCGGCGCGGCGTCACCACCGCCATCGTGGTGCCGGCGCTCGCCTGCTTGCCGCTCCTCGCGCTCTACCTCGGGGTGACCCCCTCGCTGCTGCCCGTGGGGGCGCTGGCGGGCGGCGCGCTCGGCGTCGGCTTCTGCGGGGTCGTCCCGCTCCTCCTGACCGATCTCTTCGACGCGGACGTGCGCGCCCGCTCGATCGGCGTCGTCTACCACGTGGGCGCCGCGCTGGCGGCGATGGTGCCGCTCGCCGAGGCCTCGCTCGCCCAGTACGGCGGGCTGTCGCTGCGCGTCTCGGTGGGCGTCGTCGCCGGCGCGTGCGAGGCGGCGCTGGTGGTCCTCGTGCTCCTGCAACGGGGGGTCCTCGAAAGGAGACTGTCGATGATCCGTTCCTCGACCAAGGCCGCCGCCCTGCCCGCCGTGCTCGGCCTCCTCGCCCTCTCGTGCGCCGCCGACACGACCGCGCCGATCGAGGTGACCGCGACGACGAGCGCCGCCCTCGACACCGTCGCCTCCTTCGGCGCCAACCCCGGCAACCTCCTCATGTACCGCTACGTGCCCGCCGGGGTGCCGCCCAAGGCGCCGCTGGTGGTGGTGCTGCACGGCTGCGAGCAGGCGGCGACGGCCATGGCCACGGTGGGCTTCGACACCCTCGCCGACCAGCAGAAGTTCTACGTCGTCTACCCGCAGCAGCAGACGGCCAACAACTCCGCGCAGTGCTTCGACTGGTTCGGCCAGTTCGAGAACCCCTCCAACAAGGCGAACATCACCCGCGGCCAGGGGGAGAACGAGTCGATCAAGGAGATGGTCGACAAGATGAAGGCCGACTTCTCCATCGACGCGGCGCGCGTCTACGTGGCCGGGTTCTCGGCGGGGGCGGCGATGGCGGCGGTGATGCTCGCGGCGTGGCCCGACGTCTTCGCCGCCGGCGGCATCGGCGAGGGCATTCCCTACGACTGCCCGTCGACCGTCAACAACGACGTCTTCACCTGCATGAACCCCGGCAAGACGCAGACGGCGCCGGTGTGGGGCGCGGCGGTGAAGCAGGCCGACGGCGCGTGGACCGGTCCGTGGCCGCGCGTCTCCATCTGGGAGGGGACGGCCGACACGACGGTGGCGACGGCCAACGAGACGGAGCTCGTGAAGCAGTGGACCGACGTGCACGGCCTGTCGGCGACGCCCACCTCGAGCGGGAACGTCGACGGCCAGGCCCGCGCCGTCTACGCCGACGCGAGCGGCCGGGTCCAGGTGGAGAGCTGGCAGATCGCCGGCATGTCGCACGGCTTCGCCGTCGATCCCACGCACGGGTGCGGCACCGCGGGCGCGTACGTCTACGACGAGCACATCTGCGAGGCCGGGCACATGCTCGAGTTCTTCGACCTCGGCGCGACCTCGCCGGCGGACGCGGGCCCGGGCGGCAGCTCGTCCTCGAGCGGCGGAAGCGGCGGCTCGTCGTCGAGCGGCAGCGGCAGCGGCAGCGGCAGCGGGGGGACGGGCAGCGGCGGCGGGGGTCACGGCGGCAGCGGCGGCTCGGCCGCGCCCGGCGGCGGTCCGGACGCCGGCGGATCCCTCGGCGGGTCCGGCATCGCCGGCTGCGGCGTCGCCCGGCCCGGCAAGGACGAACACCTGGCGCCGATGGCGGCGCTGGTACTCGCGACGGCGCTCGTGCGTCGCCGGAACGCAGGGAGGAGAACATCATGAGATCGTTCGCGTCACCGGCACTTCTTCTGATCATCGGCGCGGGCGCGGGGCTGCCCGGCTGCCTGTCGTCCACAGGCAACGCGCTCACGCACGACGGCGGCGTCGCGGTGGGCGACGCGGGCATCGACCCTGCCAGCGATCCCGACGACCAGGACGCCATCCAGTACCGCGACCTGTCGTCGCACCCCGGATGCTCCACCGCCGGCCTGACGTACACGCCGGCGCAGATCCCCGGCTACCCTTGCGCGGCCAAGGAGTACGCGCCGGCGGGCGCAGACGATCCGGCCAAGCCCATCGTCCTGCTCGTCCACGGCAACTCGTCGTCGCCGCACGACTGGGAGATCTGCCAGAAGGGCCCCGAGCCGGTCACCGCCAAGTGCACCACCGACGCCACGCCCATGCTCTCGGAGCGCATCGTCGCCGCGGGGTACCACGCCTTCGCGGTCGACATGCGCTCGGACCTGAGCGACGACCCGACCACCAACGATCCCAAGACCGGCAACCCCGCCAAGAACATGGACCACGCCTGGGGGGTGCCCATCGTGGAGAGCTTCATCGACTCGGTGATGACGGCCAACCCGGACCGCCAGGTGTCGATCGTCGCCTTCTCCTACGGGCCCATGGTGGTGCGCGACGCGCTGCGCCGCCTCCACCGCGCGGGCAAGCAGCCCTTCGCGCGCATCCGCGATCTGGTCTTCGCCTCCGGCGGACACCACGGCGTGTCCACGTTCCGCAAGCTCTGCATCGACCCGACCAACCCGTCCAACGTGACCATGGCCGGTCACTGCGCGTGCGAGATGGGCGACCGCCAGGCCTTCACGCCCACCACCTTCGACACGCCGCTCAACGGCCCCGGTGGCGCGTTCGAGACGCCGTGTCTCGACGGCTCGACCGCGTACGGCCAGAGCGGCGTCTGCGGCGGCAACGCGGTCCGCTACACCACCATCGTCATGCGGGACATCTCGCAGGGGACCTACCAGGACGAGTTCGTGTCGGAGGCGGCGGCCGCGCTCCAGGGCGCGGACAACCAGAAGCTCCAGCTCACCGATCAGGATCAGACCGGGT
Source organism: Polyangiaceae bacterium (assembly GCA_036560665.1). Lineage (GTDB taxonomy): Bacteria > Myxococcota_A > Polyangia > Polyangiales > Polyangiaceae > Palsa-1150. Next base: position 4,814 of record DATBQU010000180.1, on the reverse strand, counting down.
ACTTCTACAGCCCGCTCTTCAAGAACCATTTCGGCTCCATCCGGAGCGAAGCCGGCCTCACCGCCATCACCACCGCGCTGTTCCGCTGAGCCGTCATGAAGCACCTCCTCCGGATCGCCGCCACCGCGGCGGCGCTGGCCGTCGTGCGCCCTTCGAGCGCCGACGACAAGCCGCCGCCCGCGCCCGCTCCCACGCCCTCGCCCGAGCCCACGCCCGCGCTCCTCCCCGGCGTCCACGTCGAGCCCTTCGCCGAGATCGTCGGCGGCCTCAAGCTCGACACCATCATCCAGGGCAACGACGAGCACCGCGAGGGACGCGTCAGCGCCATCATGCTCAGCGACTTCGGCCTGCGCGGCACGGTGGGCGACGTCGTGTCCTTCGAGAGCGAGCTGATGGCCAACGGCGGCACGGGCCTGCACGGGTCGAGCGCGTGGGAAGGGCAGGCGCAGCTCCAGGTGCGCAAGCAGCTGGTGCGCGTCGCCAGCGGCCCGTGGATGGGGGAGGTGGGGCGCGTCATCGACGAGGGGAGCGTGGACTTCTTCTCCGCGCACGTGGCCGACACCATGTTGCAGGACACCGCCACGCGCGATCCGCTCCTCTACAGCGGCTTCAACCTGGGCGACGGAGTCCGGGGGACGTTCGAGGCCCTCCCCGGCCTTCGGGTGGGGCTGGCCTTCACCGCCGGCAACCCGGTGTCGAACACGGCGAGCCTCCAGGTGGGCGGCAGCTTCCCGCCCTTCGACCGCTTCTACATCCAGCCCTACCAGGCGGTGAACCAGTCGCCCAACCGCGCCCCCGACGACACGTTCCACATGATGCTGTTCGCGCCCTCGGTGCTTTACACCAGCCCCATCGTCGAGGCCCGCGCCGAGTTCCAGAGCTACATCGTCGACACCAACACCAACTCGACCGACGACCAGAACATCCACGGCTACAACGCGCGCGTGACCGCGAAGCTGAAGCTCTTCGACGACCTGCTGTCGCCGTTCGCCAACTTCGCCTTCGACCGCAACGACACCGTGGACCCCAACGACGTGAGCAAGCTCGTGTCGGCGAAGTACACGTCGATCACCGCCGGGGGCGGGCTCGACTTCAACTACGCCCACGCCGCGCCCGATCGCCCCGACGGCGTCGGCCTCCAGTACGAGCGCGTGCAGTACCAGGTGGGCAGCGGCGACATCACCAACCTGCACTACGTCAACGTGGGGACCACCTACTGGCTCAACCGCTGGGCGGCGGTGGGGGCGCGCTTCGCGCTGTGGGTCGTGAACGCGGTCAACGTCCACGACGAGGGCGAGCGCTCGGGGCTGCTCACGCTGCGGGTGGTCCTGTGACGAGCGTGGCGCTGCGCAGCGTGGGCATGTACCTGCCCGACCGCGAGGTGCCGAACGCCGCCCTGCGCGAGCGCTTCGCGACGACGGCGCCGGGAGTGATCGACAAGCTGGAGACGGCGAGCGGCATCCGCACCCGGTGGTACGCGCCCGAGGAGTGGGCCACGTCCGACCTGGCGGTGCGCGCCGCGCGGCAGGCGCTCGACCGGGCCGCGGTCGATCCGCGCGACGTCGACCTCATCGTGCTGGGCACCGACTCGCCCGACTACGTGACGCCGGCCACCTCGGTGGTCGTGCAGCACAAGCTGGGGGCGACGCGCGCCGGGACGTTCGACGTGGGCTGCGCCTGCGCGTCGTTCCCGACCGCGCTCGCCGCGGCGTCCAGCCTGGCCGTGGTCAACGGCGCCCTGCGCAACGTCCTCGTCGTCGGCGCGTACATGATGCACAAGCTGGCCGATCCGGACGACCCCACCACGTTCTTCTACGGCGACGGTGCCGGCGCGGTCCTGCTCCAGCCGTCGGAGGAGGCGGGGATCCTCGGCGTCGTCTTCCGGGCCGACGGCGCCTACGCGCGGCACTGGGCCATCGCCAGCGGCGGCACGGCGGAGCCGGCGACCGAGGCGGCGGTCCGCGAGGGGCGAACCAGGGTGCGCATGCGCGAGAGGTACCCGGCGGAGGTCAACGAGGACGGCTGGCCGGATCTGGTGCGGCGCGTCTGCGACCAGGCCGGGTTCGCCGTGGACGCGCTCGACCTCGTGCTCTTCACCCAGGTGCGCTTCGCCACCATCGAGCGGGTGATGGATCGCCTGGGCCTGCCGATGCGCCGCACGCACACGGTGATGCACAAGTGGGGGTACACCGGGTCGGCCTGCCTTCCGATGGCGCTCGACGACGCGCTGCGCGAGGGCCGCGTGTCCGCCGGCGACCGCGTGGTCATGGTCGGGTCGGGGGTGGGCTACAACCAGGCGGCCGTGGCGCTGCGGGTGACGCGGAGCCTGGCCGGGGCCCGTTAGGCCTCGTGGCGCTTGTCGGAAAGGTGGCGGCGGGGTATCGGACGGCTGGTCCATGCCCAGGTCCAACCCAGACACGCACCTCAACGGGAACGGGAAGCACGCGGAGCCGAACGTGCTCGAGAAGGCGGCTCGCGAGGCGGTCGCGCGATCGCGGCTGGCCCAGGAGCGGTGGCGCCTCGAGCCGCTCGCCCACCGCGTGGCGGCGCTGACCCGCGCGGCCAAGGACATGCTGCGGCGGCGGGCGGAGGTCATCGCGCTCGCCCGCGACGAGATGGGGAAGGTCGACGCCGAGGGGCTCTTCAACGAGGCGCTGGGCCCGCTCGACACGGTGAGCTCGTGGGCGCGCGTCGTCGAGCGGGCGACGTCGCGCCAGCCGGTGCGCCTCAACCCGCTGAGCTTCCCGCGCAAGCACGCGCACGTGGACATGGTCGCCCGCGGCGTGGTCGGCGTGATCGCTCCCTGGAACTACCCGGTGGCGGGCCTCTACCGGTCCACCATTCCGGCTCTTCTCACGGGCAACGGCGTGGTCGTCAAGCCGTCGGAGTACACGCCGCGCACCAGCGCGTGGCTGGTCGACTGCCTCGCCGCGGAGCTGCCCGACGGCCTGGTGCAGGTGGTGCAGGGAGACGGCCGCGCGGGCGCGGCGCTGATCGACGCGGGGATCGACGCGTGCGTCTTCACCGGCTCGCCGGAGACCGGCCGCAAGGTGCGCGTGCACTGCGCCGAGCGCGGCATCCCCGCCAGCGTCGAGATGGGCGGCAAGGACGCGGCCATCGTCCTGTCCGACTGCGACCTCGAGCGCACCGTCGCCGGGATCACCCACTGGACGCTGAGCAACGCCGGGCAGGCGTGCGGCGCCATCGAGATCGCGTACGTCGACGAGCGCATCGCCGATGCCTTCGTGGGCGCGCTGCGCCGCGCCTGGGTCCGGCTGCGCGTCGGCACGGGGCGCGCGGGGGACGTGGCGCCGCTCGCCAACCGCCGGCAGTACGACGTGGTGGTGGCCCACGGGGACGACGCGCGCGCGAAGGGCGCCGTGGTGGTGTGCGGCGGAGCGCCGGCGGGCGAGGCCGGCGGCGAGCTGGGCTATCTCCCCACCGTGCTCGACCGCTGCGACGAGCGGATGAAGGTCGTCCGCGACGAGACGTTCGGGCCGGTGCTGGCGGTGGTGCGCGTGTCGGGCGCGGGCGAGGCCGTGCGGCGGGTGAACGAGGCGCGCTACGGCCTGGGCACGTCGATCTGGACGGGCGACGTCGCGCGGGCGGAGCGGCTGGCGGAGCGGCTCGACGTCGGCGTGGTCACCATCAACAACCACGCCTTCTCCGGCGCCATCCCCGCCCTGCCCTGGAGCGGGACGCGCGAGACGGGCTTCGGCGTGGCCAACGGCGCCCAGGCGCTGGCCACCTTCGTGCGGCCCAAGGCGACCATCGTCGACCGCGCCACGGGCCCCGAGCTCTTCTGGATGCCGTACGACGACGCGCTGCTCGAGCTGGGCGACATCCTGGCCGACGCGCAGCTCACGCGCCTGGAGCGGGTGTGGAAGCTGCCCTTGCTGATGCGCCGCCGCATCCGGTCGGTGCGCGCCTTCTTCAGGTGATGCGGTCGGCGATCCGCGCCGCGGCGCGGGTGGCCATGGCCATGATGGTCAGCTGCGGGTTCACGCCCAGGGGCCCCGGCACCGTGCTGGCGTCGACCACGTAGAGCCCCGGGACGTCGTGCGAGGCGTGGTCGCCGTCCACCACGCTGGTGGCCGGATCGCGCCCCATCTTGCAGGTGCCCATGGGGTGGTAGCTGGTCCACACGAAGTCGTTGGCCTTGAGGCTCTCCTGGCGGAACGCGTCGACCCCGCGACGGCCCTCGAGCGGCGGGTGGCCGATGACGAAGGGGTAGATGCGTCGCGCCCCCGCCGCCAGCGACATCTCGCTGGCGTGGACCATCCCCAGGTGCATCCTGCGCACGTCCTCGGGGCCGAGGTTGTACGTGATCGCCGGCAGGCCGCCGACGTCGCTCCACACCCGGCCGTTGGCGCTCTGATCGCGTACCAGGATCCCGAAGGCGGCCATGTGGTCGATCTGGTCGAGCGCCTCCATCAGCGGATGCCCCGCGTAGGGGAAGATGACGCCGCCGACGTTGTAGTCGGGCTGCGCCGCCATCAGCAGGATGCCGTCGTTCAGGAACTCGTCGCACCCGTAGCCCTGGGGGATGTGCGCCGGGCCGCGGATCGGCTCGCCTGCCACCGCCGCGAACCCGGTGCTGGGGTGCACCGCGAGGTTGCGGCCCACCTGCCCGCTGCGGTTGGCGAGCCCCTGGCGGAGCATGAGCATCGGCGTGGGGATGGCGCCGCCGGCGAGGATCACCGCGCGTCCACGCACGCGCACCTTGCGCCCGGAGTGCGACACCGCCTCGACGCCGACCGCGCGCCCGCCCTCGAGCATCACCCGCTCGACCCGGGCGCCGGTCACCAGCATGG
>DATBQU010000179.1:0-4603 GCA_036560665.1 Polyangiaceae bacterium | reverse complement strand
GCCTCGTACTCGTCGTGCTGGTCGTCGAAGAGGAGGTCGTTCTCGTGCAGCATCGTCTCCTGCATCAGGTCGTCGAACGAGAAGCCGACCTTGTATTGCGGTCGCAGCTCCTCGCGCTGAAACTCCTCGATGGTCCGGTAGCTCTTGGGCAAGGACATGGACGTCTCCCATGGGTCGGCTCCGGGCCCCTGCCCCGAAGTCCGCCGGCGGCGATGTTGCGTGATCCTCGAGTGCGCGCCCGTACGAAGCGCTTACCGGCGCTCGACGCCGTGATGCGTGCGTGCCCACTGCGCCAGGTCGACGACCCGCGCGCTGTCGGGCGCCGTACGGGCGGGGAGCGGTTTGGCGCGAGTCCAGAAGCGACGCAGGACTTCCGACGTGAGCTCGTCCTGGTCGTCGCTCTCGAGCACGTGCATCAACCGCTGGCGCATTCGCCTTCCCTCGCTCCGTTCGACTTGTCCTACATCTGCCGACAACGTACTACGCGGCCGCGGCTGCTCGAAAAAAGCTGCGACGAATTCCGCTCATCGCGCGCGTCGGCGGGCGGCTGGGTTGCCGTCGCGAGCGCACGCGGGCTAGAGAGGGCGCCAGCATGAGCAAGCCGGGCGCACGGGATCGCAATGGCGAGCGGCCCCCGGCCAGGGTCATCGCCGTCGTCAACCAGAAGGGCGGCGTGGGGAAGACCACCACGGCGGTCAACCTCGCCGCCAGCGTCGCCGCAGCCGAGCGCCGCACGCTCCTGCTCGACCTCGACCCGCAAGGCAACGCGAGCAGCGGCGTGGGCGTCTCGCCGCGCACCGTCGAGCGCAGCGTCTACGACGCGCTCATCGGACGCGCGACGCTGCACGAGGTGATGCAGCCGACGGAGCTGGTTTCGCTGATGCTCGTGCCGAGCAAGCAGGATCTCGTCGCCGTCGAGGTCGAGCTCGTCGACGATCCCGATCGACCGTACAAGCTGCGCGGGGCGCTGGCCGAGCTGCTGCGCGGCGAGGCCTTCGACTACGTGTTCATCGACTGCCCGCCGTCGCTGGGGATCCTCACCGTCAACGCGCTCGCGGCGGCGGACAGGGTGCTGGTGCCGATGCAGTGCGAGTACTACGCGCTGGAGGGGCTCACCGCCCTCATGTCCACCATCGACCGCGTCCGCGGCGGCATGAACGCGCGACTCGAGGTGGAGGGCATCGTCCTTACCATGTTCGATCCCCGCAACAACCTCGCCCACCAGGTGGCCGAGGAGGTGAAGCGCCACTTCCACGTGTTCGAGTCGGTCATCCCGCGCAACGTGCGCCTCGGCGAGGCGCCCTCGCACGGCAAGCCGGCGCTGCTCTACGACGTGCAGTCCAAGGGGGCGCAGGGCTACCTGTCCCTGGCGCGCGAGCTCCTCGCGCGGGACGCGGCGGCCGGCGCCGGCGGCCCGCCCCGCGTCCAGAGGGCCGCGCGATGAGCGCCGCCGAGACGAACACCAAGCGCCGCGCGCTCGGGCGCGGCCTCGACGCGCTGCTGCCGGCGGCACCGGCCGCGCAGGCCTACGGCGACAAGAGCGTCTTCACCTGCCCCCTCGAGAAGATCGTGCCCCAGAAGGGGCAGCCCAGGCAGCACTTCGACCCGCAGAAGCTCGACGAGCTGGCGCAGAGCATCCGCGAGCACGGGCTGGTCGAGCCGCTCGTCGTGCGGCGGATGCCGGGCGGCGGCGACAAGCTCGAGCTCGTCGCCGGCGAGCGCCGGTGGCGCGCCCTGCAGCGCGCGGGCCTGCGCGAGGCGCTGGTGGTGGTCAAGGACGTGAGCGCCCGCGACGCGTTCGAGCTCGCGCTCATCGAGAACGTGCAGCGCGAGGACCTCAACCCCATCGAGCTGGCCGAGGCCTTCGACCGCCTCGTGCGCGAGCATGGCTACACGCAGGAGGCGCTCGCCGAGCGCCTCGGCAAGGATCGCACGACCATCGCCAACGGGATGCGATTGCTGAAGCTGCCCGCCCGCGTACGGGCCAAGGTGGTGGTGGGAGAGCTCACCGAGGGGCACGCGCGCGCGCTGCTCGGCGCCGGAGACGCGGCGGCCATCGAGACCCTCGCCGAGCGGGTGATCCGCGGCAAGCTGAGCGTGCGCGCGACCGAGGCGCTGGTCCGGGCGCGCGCGCAGCAGGGACCGCACAAGAAGGGCCAGGCTCCCGACAAGAGCGCGAGCGTGCGCGACCTCGAGGCCCGGCTGGCCCGCGGGCTGGGGACGAGGGTCGAGGTGCGCGACCGCGGCAACAAGGGGGAGATCGCCATCCCCTACGCCGATCTCGACGCCCTCGACCGGCTCATCGACAAGCTCCTCTGATCGTCACCCGCAGGCCGCGCGGCTCCTCGCGCTCGAAGGCGAGCTTCCAGCCGCAGCGGGCGCACACCTCGCTGGTGATGGCGAGCCCCAGACCGCTGCCGCGCGGATCGCGCTGCCTGGCCTCGTCGGAGCGGAACGTGCGCTCGCCGAGACGCGGCAGCTCGGCCGGCGGAACCCCGGGGCCGTCGTCGGCCACGGTGAGGACGAACTGCCCCTCGTGGGTCTCGAGCAGCACCGCGACGTGCCCGCCGGGGTCGCCGTGGGTGATCGCGTTCTCGACCACGTTGGAGAGTGCCTGCTCGGCCGCCACCAGGTCGCAGGTGACGCGGATCGGACCGTCGGGGGTCGCCGCCTCGAGCGCGATCCCGCTCCGCCTGGCGAAGAAGCGCGCGCGGGTCACCACGCGATCCACGACCTCGCGCAGATCCACCGCCGCCCCGGACGCGCTCGGATCCCAGCCCTCGCGCATCTCGCTGGCGAGGCGCAGGTTCGAGGTCAGCGCGGCGAGGTAGACCGCGTCGCTCAGCGCGCTCGAGAGGAGCTCGCCCACCTCGTCCTCGCGGTTGGCGCCGATGGCCTGCTCCAGCGCCAGGTGCAGCGACGAGATGGGCGTCTTCAGATCGTGCGCGACGTCGGCCAGGTGGCGCTGCAGCTCCTGGCGGCTCCGCACGATCCGCTCCACCGGCGGCACCAGCACGAAGAACCCCAGCACCGCCGCCGCCACCGCGGCGAAGAGCGCCCCCAGCGGGATCCAGGCCAGGAAGTCGCCCTGGAGCGGCTGCCTCGGCCAGGTCGTCTGGAGGTAGGCGCAGGGCCCCTGCCCCGAGCCGCGGAACACCAGCACCCCGCCCGAGGCCAGCGTGCTCCCGTAGGAGTCGATGGCGATGCGCTCCTGCGCGTCGCGCGGCAGGCGCGCCCACACCGCCCGGTCGAGCGGCGGGGCCCCGGGGTTGCGCGACGTCAGCGTCTCGGCGTCGTAGGCGTAGGTCCGCGCCCCGCGCGACAGCGACACCGACCAGGACTCGGGCGCCGCCTCGCACCGGGCCCGCTCGTAGGTGTCGTAGAGGTACTCCGACTGCGGCTCGGAGAAGCGGGCGATGGCCTCGCGCGTCACCAGCTGCCACACGAAGCGGGAGCTCGCGAAGCCGAGGACCGCGCACAGCGCCGTGGCCAGCACGATGCGCACCGCCAGCCCGCGCGAGCGCCAGGCCCGCGCCCTCACGTGGCGTCCTCCTCGGTCGCGAAGCGGTAGCCGATGCCCCACACCGTGGCGATGGCCGTCGCGCCCGCGCCGAGCTTCTTTCGCAGGCGGGCCACGTGCGAGTCCACCGTGCGCGCGTCGGGCTCCTCCAGCGACGCCAGCGCCTGCTCGGCCAGCACCCCGCGCGAGACGGCCCGGCCGCGGCGCTCCACCAGGAACGCCAGGACCGCGAACTCGGTCGGCGTCAGCGCGGCGGGCCGCCCGTCGACCACCGCCGTGCGCGCGTCGAGGTCCAGCGCCACGCCCTCCCAGCGCACCACGCGCTTGGGCAGCGCGTCCGCCAGCCGCAGCCGCGAGCGGATGCGCGCGACGAGCTCCTCGATCCAGAACGGCTTGGTCACGAAGTCGGCGGCGCCGAGGTCGAACGCGCGCAGGCGATCGGGCAGATCGGTGCGCGCCGTGACCACGATCACCGGCACCGGCGCGCGGTGGCGGACGCGCTCGAGGACCTCGAAGCCGTTGGCCTCCGGGAGCATGAGATCGAGTACCACCACGTCGTACTGCTGCGACAAGATGCGACGCTCCCCGTCGGGGCCGCTGGTCGACAGCTCGACCTCGAACCCGGCCGCCCGAAGGCCACGCACCATCCCCGCCGCCATTCCGGCGTCGTCCTCCACGACGAGGACGTGTACGGCTCGGGCCGGTGTCTCCCCGGGCATCTCCGCGAGCTTAGCGGGACGGCGCGGGAGACGGCGGTGCGACTGCCCAGGCCTCCACGGCTCTGCAACATTGGGCGCGCATCCTTGCAGCTCGACAGGAGACTCCCCATCCATGCGCACGCTTGCCCTCGCCCTCTTCCCCGCCGCGGCGCTTGCCCTGGCCGTCGGTTGCTCGTCGTCCTCCTCGTCGCCGGCCGCCAGCGGCGATGACGGCGGCACCTCCGGCAGCCTGACCACCGTCTCGTTCCAGATGCAGGCCACGGTCGCGGCCGGGGGCGAGATGTTCAAGTGCCAGTACGTCCAGCTGCCGGACTTCGACGCCTTCATGGTCTCGTCGCAGCACGACTACACGCCGGGCAGCCAC
>DATBQU010000178.1:0-5699 GCA_036560665.1 Polyangiaceae bacterium | reverse complement strand
TGAACTGGCCGTCGCGGAAGTTCTCCGGCGAGCCCGAGAGCTTCACGAAGGGCAGCATGAGGATGGCCGGCAGAGGCGGGAAGCTGATGTACGTCTTGCCGCCGAACTCCACGAAGTCGTTGTTGAGCGCGTAGGGCGGCGGGCCGCCGGCGAGGTCCTGCCGCCCGTGCAGCCAGGCGTCGGCCAGGAGCGCGTAGTGGTTGTACTGCGTGTGCTCCGTCAGCCGCTGCGGGCCTGCGACCGCGGCGTACGCGCTGGTGCAGACCAGGTAGATCAGCGTGGCGAGCAGCAGGCGGCGCGACCGCGACTCGGGGCGCATCCATCGCGCGACGAGGCCGGCCTTCTCCGTCATCGGCGGCGCACCCTACCACCTGTCGCACCCGGACGGCGCCACGCGTCGAAGCGCGAACCCCGCTTCGCGCGGTGCCCAGGCCCTGCTGCGCAGCGCCCTTCGCAGGCGAGGTGCGGCGGGCCGCTTTTGAGGCGGACCGAGAGGCATGAACAGGTGGCACGTGGATTGTAGGAGGGCCGGCCGTCGACGCGCCCGGCCTCGCCGCGGTGCGGCGCAAACCGACACAGAGAACCATGGCCCTACCCTTCGGCGAAACCCCCGGCGCCCGCGACGCTCGCACCCTCGCGATCCTGGCCAAGACGATCTACCGCGAGCTGCGAAACAGCGGCTTTCAGACGCGGGACGTGATCGCGCTGGCCGGCGAGCTGCTCGCGCAGGTGACGAGCGAGGTCCGAGCGGGCGGTTCGAGCAAGGGCGACCTGAGGTCCGAGAAGCGCAGCCGCGAGTAGCTCTTTCGCTACACGCAGTTGACAGGGTTGCTGGCCTGCTTCGACAATCCTCGGGGCTGCCCCCCGTGGTGACGACGGCGTGCGTCGCGCATCATCGCGCGAAACGTCGTGGAGTCTCCCCCCGAGGACCCTGAATGTTCACGATCATCATCAGCGAGAAGGGGGGAGCAGAGCGTCGGGAGACGTTCGACAAGAACGAGATCAACGTCGGGCGCGTGCAGGGCAACGACCTGATGCTCCCCAAGGGGAACGTCTCCAAGCACCACGCCCGCCTCCTCTACCGCGATGGCCGGTTCATCGTCACGGACCTCAAGAGCACCAACGGGACGTACGTCAACGGGCGCAAGATCTCGCAGGCCACCATCGTCCGCGAGGGCGACAAGATCTACATCGGCGACTTCGTGCTGCGCCTCGAGACGTCGGCCGCAGCCCAGCCCGCCGCGTCGCCGGACGGCAGCTATCCACCGAACGACGACTCGCAGGGCCGGACGCCCGCGCGCATGGGCCCGATGCCGCGCGAGGCGACGCCGCCTCCCGTGGCGCCACCACCCCACCTCGGGGGTCCGCCGCCGCTGCCGCCGCAGATGGTGGCGTCGGGCCACGCCGGACCGGGGATCCCCGGCTCCCAGCCCTCCGCCCCGATTCCCGCGCCGGTGATCGCCGCTGCCCCCGTGGCGCGCGCCGACGCCAGCCAGAGCGTCAGTCACTACCCGCTGGAGAGAGACCCGGACGACAGCGAGAGCGCCCCCGAGATGCGCGGCGCACCCGTCCCCCGGGTCCCGGGCCCGCCCCGCGTGCCGCAGGCGGACGCCGGCCGCCACCGCAACGCGACGGTGAACAACGAGCGCCCGCCCACCCAGCGCGCGACGCCGTCCGCGGCGCCTGCGCCGGTGCGCGCCGTCGCGCCCCCGGGTGGTCGCCCCCTGCCGCGCGAGACGCCGCAGCAGGCCGCCCGCCGCCTGGCCCTCATCACGCTCGTCGATCGCGTCGCCGACGTGGTCGATTTCGCTCCGCTCAAGCAGTCCCCCGTGGTCGACGACGCGCTCTCGCAGCAGATCGACCGCGCCGTGCGGGAGCAGGCCAAGGCCATGCGCGAGGAGGGCGAGGCCCCGGAGGGGATCGATCTCGAGCTGCTCGCGCGCGACGCGCTGCGCGAGCTGGTGGGCCTGGGCCCCATCGGTCCGCTGCTGGAGGACGAGGAGACGCAGGAGATCCACGTGTCGCGGCCGGACTACGTCCTGGCCATCAAGGCCGGCCAGCCCGTCCTCGCCGACCCTTCCTTCACCAGCGAGGACGCGCTCGGGCGCGTCGTCTCGCGGCTGGCGCACCAGTCGGGCGACCCGTGGCACGGCGGCGAGCTCGTCATCGAGCGACGCCTCGCGCGCGGGGCGCACATGGTGGCGATCGCGCCACCGGCCGCGAGCACCTGGGTCCTCACCATCCGCAAGCGCCGCCGCGTCGAGTCCTCCATCGAGGAGCTCGTGCGGTCGGGCGCCATGTCGCGATCGATCGCCTCGTTCCTGGAAGCGTGCCTGGCGGCGAGGGCGAACGTGCTCGTGGTCGGCTCGGGCCCCGGCGTCGTCTCCTCCACGCTGGGGGCCCTCGCGTCGGCGGCACCCGCGGGCGAGCGGGTGGCGGTGCTTCAGGACGCGGACGAGATCGCGATCGGACAGGCTCAGGTGATCCCGCTGGCGCTGGCCGATCACGGCGCGCGTGGCGAGGAGTCGGTGCGCGCCGCGGCGCGGCTCGGAGCTGACAGGCTCGTCGTCTCCTCGATGGCGGGGGCCGTCGCTGCGGCGACGATCGACGCCATCGGAGAGGGATGCGAGGGGGTCCTCGCCGGGGTCGGCGCGCCGTCGCTGCGCCACGGCCTGTCGCGCCTCGCCTCCCAGATCGCCCTGGCTCGTCCGGGTGCCTCGATCGAGGCGGCGCGCGAGGCGGTGGGCGAGTCCTTCGACGTCGCGGTGGAGGCGGTTCGCGCGGCCGACGGCAGGCTGCGCGTGCTGCGCGTGGCGGAGCTCGCGGGGGGTGACGGCAAGGGCGTCGTCGCTCGCGATCTCTTCGTGCTGAGCGCCGACGGAACCGGGGAGGGCGCCTATGTCGCCACGGGTACCGTACCGCGCCTCGCGAACGACTTCGCGGCACGCGGGGTGAAGCTCGACGGGGCAGTCTTCAAGCGTCGCTGATCCACGCCAGGTCGCTAGCGCTCGATGTGCGACTTGAGCTTGCGGTGGAACGACGGCAGGCGCAGCTTCCGGAGCGCCTTCGTCTCGATCTGACGGATGCGCTCGCGGGTGAGCTCGAAGCTCTTGCCGACCTCCTCGAGCGTCTGGTCGCCGGGGGAGTCGATCCCGAAGCGCATGCGCAGCACCTGCTCCTCGCGCGGCGAGAGCAGCTTGAGCAGGTCGCGCGTCTCGCGTGACAGCTCGTTGTCGCCGAGCGCCTCGTCCGGCGCGGCGAAGGAGAGATCCTCCACGAAGTCGCCCACCGTCGCGCCGCCGTCCTCGCCGACCGGCGTGTCGAGGCTCACCGGCTCGCGCGTCGCCTCCAGCAGCATCCGCACCTTCTCCACCGGCACGTTCATCCGCGCCGCGACCTGCTCCGGCGTCGGCTCCTCGCCGCCCTCCTGCACCATGTCGCGCAGCGTCTTGGACAGCTTGTTGTGGGTCTCCACCATGTGCACCGGGATGCGGATGGTCCGGGCCTGGTCGCTGATGGCGCGGCTGACGCTCTGGCGGATCCACCAGCTGGCGTAGGTGCTGAACTTGTAGCCGCGCTTGTACTCGAACTTGTCCACCGCCCGCATCAGGCCCAGGTTGCCCTCCTGGACCAGGTCGAGCAGGTGCAGCCCGCGGTTGCGGTAGCGCTTGGCGATCGACACGACCAGGCGCAGATTCGCGGAGATCAGGCTGGACTTCGCCCGCTCGGAGACCGCCTCGGCGACGCGGATGGCGGCCAGGGTGGCGTCGAGCGGACGGCGCCGCACGACCGGAGCGTCGTCGCGGGTCTCGCGGAGGCGAGCCACCACGCGATCGAACGCGCGCTTGGTCAGCCGTACCTCGAGCAACGCCTCCGCCAGCTCGTCGCGCGTGCGGACCGCGACCCGGCGCAGCCGCGCCACCGATCCCGCCCGCTCGAGCGCGTCGGCGACCGCGCTGACGGCGCGCTCCTCGTCGTCTCCCTCGTCCTCCACCGTGGCGCGGGTCACGTCGCGCAGGCGAAGCTTGCGTTCGCGCAGCGCCCTGCCGATGGCCGCCAACTCGCGGGCGCCGGTGGGGGACGTGACGATGGCGCGGAGCACGCTGCGCTCGCCGTCCTCGATGCGGCGGGCGAGGTCGACCTCGCCGTCGCGCGTGAGGAGGGGTACGCGGGCGAGCTGCTCGAAATACGTCGTCACCGCGTCGGAGTGGGCGTCCTGGCGGGCGGGCTGCATGGGGGCGGGAAGCGGGGTGGACACTGGGTCTCTCGGAAGTACGGGCCAGCGAAACCGTCGGTCTACGGTGGGACCGAAACGCGCCGTGGGACACGGTTGTTCCACGACCCTTGGCCGCGGGCGACCTCAACCGGGACCGAATGTGCCGAGGTTGTGCGAGGTTAGGCGCCTCAAGCGGTGGCGCTTGCTTCGCGCTTGACCATCTTTCTGTGGAGTAGCCGCTTCTTGAGCGGCCCCAGGCGGTCAATCATGAGCACCCCCTGGAGATGGTCGTATTCGTGCTGGATGGCGATGGCGAGCAGGCCCTCGGCCTCCAGCTCGAACCAGGTGCCCTCGCGGTCCTGGGCCCGTACGCGCACCTTCTCGGCCCGCTCGACCTCCTCGCGGGCCCCCGGGAAGCTCAGGCACCCCTCGTCGAAGGTGACCTTGCCCTCGGTTCCGAGGATCTCCGGGTTCACGAACACCCGCAGGTCGCTGGGCTCGCCCTCCGCAGCGCAGTCGATGACGAAAATCTGCCAGAGCTCGCCCACTTGGGTGGCTGCAAGGCCGACCCCCGGAGCGGCGTACATCGTCTCGGCCATGTCATCGATGAGCTGGCGCAGCTCGTCCGTGAGGTGCGGGACCTTCTTCCCGGGCTCGCGAAGGCGTGCGTCGGGGTAGTGCAGGATCGTCCGGACGGCCATGACCCCTCGCAATGTAATCCGCGTCGCGCGGGTTCGCCAAGGACGGGGGGGTCTACCGGGGAGCGTACCGGAGGGGGCCCCAGACGTGCGCGTCCACGCCGCAGACCTCCCACTGGGGCTCCGCGATGCACGGCGCCTCCCCCGGGGTGGCCGGGCCCGCCCAGTCGACGGCGCCCGGGCGACCACGCGGCCCCAGCAGGATGGGGGCGATGAAGCAGTGCAGCTCGTCGACCACGGCGCCGGCGAGGACGCTGCCGGCCAGCTCCGCGCCGCCCTCGATCATGACCGTCACGATCCCGCGGGCGGCGAGCATCTTGAGGGCGGCCAGCGGCTCGATCCGACCCTCCGCCGACGGGGGCGCGCGCAGCACCTCGACGCCGCGCTCCACCAGCGCCTCCTCGGCGCTCGACGGCGCGTCGGTCGTGCAGATGACCCAGGTCGGCACCTCGCGGGCGCTCTGCACCAGACGCCCGGCCAGGGGGATGCGCAGCTTGGTGTCGAGCACCACACGCAGCGGACTGTGCCCCGGGGCGTCCCGCACCGTGAGCCGTGGATCGTCGGCCACCGCCGTCCCGATGCCGACCATGACCGCGTCGTGCTGGGCGCGCAGCAGGTGCACGCGCGCGCGCGCCTCCGGTCCGGTCACCCACTTGGACGCGCCGGTACGCGACGCGATGCGACCGTCGAGCGACAGCGCGAGCTTGAGCGAAACGTAGGGCACGCCGGTCGTCACGAACTTCGCCCACGGCGCGATGAGCCGCTGGGCCTCCGCCTCCCGGCAG